>CAYOKT010000004.1:2629-18454 GCA_964404605.1 uncultured bacterium | reverse complement strand
GTTGATCCGCCCCAGCGGCACCCCGAGAACGGACAGCCGGTAGTCCGGGAGCGATGCATCCCGGGAGTCAACTGAAGGCGAAAGCGGCAGGTGGCCCGGGGCTCTTGCCGCGCCGCTCGCCACGCTGTATCCCGACGATTTGGGAGAAGGCCGGCAGCATTGTGAAGGCGGTTTCCCCGGGTTTCATAAGCGGTGTGCCCGGGGAGCGATTTGTCCGCCCACCACGGCGGCCCGGGGGCATGAAAACCCATTCGTCTCTTCCCAACAACAGGACGGGACACGATGACCTGGATACGCACCATCCCACCCGAAGAGGCCGAGGGCGCCCTGGAGGAGGTCTACCGCCGCGCGGGAGCGGCGCGGGGCAAGGTGTCCAACGTGCTGATGTCGCACAGCCTGAAACCGGACGTGGTCCGGACCCACCTCGACCTGTATCTCGCCATCCTCTTCGCTCCTTCGAGCCTCAGCCGGGCGCAGCGGGAGATGATCGGCGTCGTCGTCTCCGCGGCCAATGGCTGCGAGTACTGCGTGCGTCACCACGGCATCGCGCTGGCGCGGTACTGGAAGGATGAGGAGAAGGTCTGGAAATTCGCCCTCGATTATGCCGGCTATCCCCTGCCTCTCGCCGACCGGGTGCTGGTGGATTTCGTGGCCCGCCTGACGGAAGACCCCGCGGCCTCCCGCGAGGAGGATCTCGAGCCCCTGCGCCGGGCGGGTTTCGATGATGAGGGGATCCTCACCGCCGTGCTGGCGGCGGGCTACTTCAACTTCGTTAACCGAATCGTCCAGGCGCTTGGGGTGGAATTCACCGCGGAGGAGAGCCGGGGGTACAAAGTGTGAGTCCTGCGGAGGATGAATCCCCGGGTCGAGGGGTCATTTCAGAAACACCCCCTTCTTCACCTCCGTGACTCCCCCGGCGGTCATGCGGAACAGGTAGGTCCCCGAGCCGAGTGCACCCGCCGACCAGGGTACCGCGTAGAACCCCGGCGGCTGGAAGCCCTCCCGCAGCAGGGCGACACGCCGCCCGAGAAGGTCCAGCACCTCGAGCCTGACATCGGCGGGACGGCCCAGCCGGTAGGAGAGGGTCGTCCGCCGGTTGAAGGGGTTGGGATAGTTCCCCGCCAGTTCGATTTCCCCCGGCAGATCCCGCCGTTCCGATCGATCCACCCCGCCGGTCGCCTGCGTGAACACGGTCATCACGCCGAGGTGATCGGAGCAGTAGTGGCTCGCATCGTAGGTCTGGTCCATGACTACTTCTGACCGCTCGATCACGAGACTTCCGATGTTACGGAGGAAGAGGTAGTCGATCCGCGCGGTGGGATTGTCCGCCGGGATGGTGTACCCGGGCGCGCCCGGGTTCGCCTCGGCGTAGCTGTCGTGGTAGAAGGTGTCGGCCGCGCTGTCCGTGAGCAGGAGAATCGGATCGGAGGAGGGGGTGGCGTTGAAGTCGCCGCCGAGGACGGCGCCGAGGGAGGGATAGGCCTCTTCCTTCTCCGCGATGTACTCCCGGATCCGCCGGACCTGTTCGACCCGGACGCTGTTGTCCTCCGGCCGGTAGGAGAGGTGGGTTGAGAAGAGGTTGACCACGCCGATGGGCGCATCCACCCGCGCCCAGACGACCTTCCGCGGGAAGACCCCCTGCGGCAGGGTCCGGTAGCCCTCCTCGAGGATGGGGTGCTTGCTGACAATCCCCACGCCCTCGTTGAACAGGTCCCAGGCGATGTGCGTGTTGCTGGTGAAGACGTAATAGGGGGTCCCGAAGTGATCCGCCAACCCGTCCGCGATAGTCTGCGCCATGTTGTCCTCGCCGGAGAGGGTCTCGTTCACCTCCTGCAGGCAGAGGATGTCCGGGTCGAGGTCCGCGAGGAACTGGATCATGAAGATCAGCCGCACCTGGTAGTTGGTACCGGGCCGCATCCCCTCGAGGTTGTAGGTCACCACTTTCAAGGAATCCTGGGCGTGGAGCGAGAGGGGCAGCAGGAGCAGCAGCACGCCGATCGCGAGTCGTTTCATCCTCCCTCCCGCGCATGAACCCCGGCGGGCGAGCATCGCTCCCCGTGCGCGCCGCCCGGTCCCGCCGGAGCGGTGGCGGCACCCGGGCGAACGGCGCCTCCGGCTGTTCAACCCGGCAGCTCCCGGCCCATCGCCTTCGGTTCGCCGGGCAGCGCCCTTTCCCCCGCGCCGTCCTCCTTCGCGATGTGAACCGTCTGCGTCGGGAAGGCGATTTCGAGCCCCAGTTCTTCGAGCTTCCGGTAGATGGCGAGCAGCAGCTCTTGGCGCACCTGCAGGTGTTCCGCCCATGCGGTGGTCACGGTGAAGCAGTAGAGCAGGATGTCGAGGCTGTAGGCTCCGAACCCGGTGAAGTTCACGAGGAAGAAGTCCTGGTGGATGCGTGGGTCTGCGCGCAGCACTTCACGGATACCTTCCACCGCGGCTTCCATCTGTTCCGGGGTGGTGTCGTAGGTCAGCCCGATGGTGGTCTTGATCCGCCGTTTGCGCATCCGTGACCAGTTCTGGATGGCGGTGGTGGTCAGGGTCGCGTTCGGCAGGGTGATCAGGCTGTTGGCGAAGGTGCGGATGCGGGTCACCCGCAGGCCGACCTCCTCCACCGTCCCCTCGAGGTCTCCGATCTCCACCCAGTCGCCGACGTGGAAGGGGCGGTCGATGAAGATGACGACACTCCCGAAGAGGTTCGCCAGTGTGTCCCTCGAGGCGAGGGCCACCGCCATGCCGCCGATCCCCAGTCCGGCCAGCAGCGAGGTCACCGAGTAGCCCATCTCCTGGACGACGCCCGCGCCGCCGATGATGATGAAGAAAATCCGCAGCGTGTTCCGGCCGATGGGGATCAACTGGTCGTCGAGCAGGGTCTCCGTCTTCTTCGCCCGCTCGGTCATCACCGCGGCCATCCGGTCGGTGAGCAGCACGAGGAACCAGGCCCCGGCGATGATGAACCCCGCCCGGAGGAGACCCTGGATGAAGCGCGCGATGTTCACCGGTTCGGTGGGCAGGGGCAGAGCGCTGAAGGCGGCCCACAACCCGGCGAGGACCGCCGCCGTGCCGAGGGGGCGCTCGAGGGCGGCGAGGATCGCATCGTCGTAAGGGTGGCGGCTCCGTTCCGCCAGCCGCTTGCCACGGCGGATCAGCAGCGTGAGTACCCAGCGGAGAAGATACCCGGCGAGGATGAAGAGAAACGCGAGGCCGTATTCCCCCACCGTGATCCCGAAAAGGCGGGTTTGCAGCAGCGGTGTGAGTCTATCCATCGGTAGCTCTGTCTCCCTGAAGAGGCGGAATCTGAACTTTTCCCCCCGATCCTGCCCGCCGGCCGGCCGGGTCTGGGTCGGGCCCGGGCGGAGCGTGCCCCGGATCGGTGCAAGGTACAACCCGGCGGCCGGGCTCTCCAGTGCGATGAACCGTTCGCGCCGTTTCTGCCGCAGGCGCGGGGAGCGGGCTGGTGGACTAATTCGGATGAACCGGTCCACCGGCCCCTTTGCGAACTCCCCGGGGTTCCGCCTATCTTCCGGCGCGGGAACACCGCGGACCTGGGAACTCCGGGGCGAACCTTGTCGGGGGATACGATGACCAGTCAGGCGAAACTGTTCATGCCCTTGTCGTTGCGCGGGGTGACGCTGAGAAACCGGATCGGGGTCTCCCCGATGTGCACCTACTCGGCGGAGGAGGGGATGCCGCAGGCGTGGCACCTGGTTCACCTCGGTGCCCGCGCGGTCGGCGGAGCCGGGCTGGTGTTCAGCGAGGCGGTCGCCGTGGAGCCGCGCGGGCGGATCAGCCCGGCGGACACCGGCCTCTGGAGCGATGCGCAGGCCGATGCCTGGGCGCCCATCACCCGGTTTCTCCTCGAGCAGGGTGCATTGCCCGGCGTGCAACTCGCCCATGCGGGGCGGAAGGCCTCCACCGCGCCGCCACGGGGTGAGGTACACCCGTTGACCGTCGAGGAGGGCGGCTGGCAGGTCGTGGCTCCCTCCCCGCTGGCGTTCAGCGCTGTGCACCCCGTGCCCGTGGAACTCGACGAGAAGGAACTCATGGCGATCCTCGCGGCCTTCGTGTCGGCGACGCGCCGGGCGCACCGTGCGGGGTTCCGCGTGATCGAGCTGCACATGGCGCATGGCTACCTGCTCCATTCGTTCCTCTCGCCCCTGGCCAACAAGCGCGCGGACCGGTACGGCGGCGACCGCGATGGGCGGATGGCTTTCCCTCTCGAGGTCGCCCGTGAAGTGCGCAAGGCGTGGCCGGAGGAGCTGCCATTGTTCGTCCGCATCTCGACGACCGACTGGCTGGAGGGCGGCTGGGAGGTGGGGGATTCCGTGGTCTTCGCGGGTGAGTTGAAGCGAATCGGCGTGGATGTCGTCGATTGCTCGGCGGCCGGGCTCGTGCCGAAGGAACTGGTGCCCCACACGCCGGAGGAGCAGCCGCCCCTCGCGGGCCGGGTGCGCCGGGAGGCCGGCGTAGCCACCGCCGCCGTCGGCGGCGTCACCGAGGCGCGGCAGGCCGAGGAGATCCTCGCACGCGGAGATGCTGACCTTGTTCTTCTCGGGCGCGAGATGCTGCGGAACCCGTACTGGCCGCTGCACGCCGCCCGTGAGCTCGGGGCGGACCCGCCGTGGCCGGTGCAATACCTGGCCGCCGTGCCCCGCTGATAGGCGCAGATCGATGGGTGGCCCGGGACTTCTCGCCGGCCGTAGCCGCAGGCGGAGGCAGGCAGTCCCGGGTTTCATCAGGGTTTCCGTGGCGCGCGCTGAACCCGCGAGGCGCGAACCGAGTACCGCCCCGGAAGCGCACCTCCGGGGCGGGATTGTCCGGCACTCCCTGCGCTTCCCGCCTTAGAAGAAGATCTCCCACAGGACCAGGAGGAGCACGACCAGCACGACGGAGGCGATGATGTTCACCCGTTTCCGTGAGCCGGTCGCTTCCAGGGCGGCTTCCTCCGCGGTGCGCCCTTCCCCGGCGTACCGGAAGGTCAGGCCGCTCACCTTCTCGTGCGCCGGGCGGCCCGTCGCCAGGCTGACGGCGACCAGCACCGCCGTGCAGAGGATGAACAGCAGGATCGCGAAGTGGAGGAAGTTCACCGTCGCGATCCAGGCGAAGACGCCCTCCGGCAAGGGGCTGGCCTTGTGCATCAGTTCGAGCACCAGCCGCAGGGCTCCCAGCACCAGCCCGGTGAGCAGCGCGGAGATCGCGCCGCGCCCGTTCGCCCCGGTCCAGAAGACGCCGAGGAGGAAGACCGCCGCGATGGGCGGGCTGATGTACGCCTGCACGCTCTGCAGGTAGATATAGAGCTGGCTGGAGAGGTGCCGGATGAAGGGCACCCAGAGGACGCCAAGCACGACGAGCACGCCGGTGGAGATGCGCCCGACCATGACCAGCCGCCGGTCGTCCGCCTGCGGGCGCAGCTTCTTGTAGACATCCATCGTGAACAGGGTCGAGGAGCTGTTGAAGCAGGAGGCGAGGGAGGACATCAGCGCCGCCAGCAGGCTGGCGACCACCACCCCGCGCAGGCCGGCGGGGAGGAGCCGTGTGACCAGCGCCGGGTAGGCCTCATCGCCGGAGATGTCGGGGTACAGCGCCCGGGCGATGATCCCCGGCAGGACGAGGATGAACACGGGGAGAATCTTCAGGAAGCCAGCGAAGATCGTCCCCGAGCGGGCGTCCGAAATCCCCTTCGCGCTGAGCACCCGCTGCACGATGAACTGGTCGGTGCACCAGTACCAGATGCCGAGGATGGGCGCGCCGAAGAGGATCCCCGTCCAGGGGAAATCGGGGTCGCTCATCGGTTTGAACATGTGCCAGAAGTCCGGTGGAACGGCGGTGGCGAGCGCCCCGACACCGCCGACCTCGTGCAGGCCGAGCAGGGTCAGGGCCAGCGCGCCGCCGATGAGCACGAAGGTCTGGATCAACTCGGTGTAGATCACCGCCGCCAGCCCGCCGAGGACCGTGTAGATCCCGGTGGCGATCACGAGGACGACCGCGGAGGTGACCATGTCCCAGCCGAGAACCTGCTTCAGCAGCAGTCCCCCGGCGAACAGGGTCACCGAGATCTTCGTCAGCACGTAGCCGAGGATGGAGATCGTCGTCAGGTACCAGCGGCTCGCGGGTCCGTAGCGCAGTTCGAGGAACTCCGGCATGGTGAACACCCGCGAGCGGAGGTAGAAGGGGACGAAGACCCACCCGAGGAGCAGCAGGATGAGGCAGGCGAGCCACTCGAAATGCCCCACCGCCAGTCCGGAGGCCGCCCCGGTGCCGGCGAGGCCGATAAAATGTTCGCTGGAGATGTTCGAGGCGAAGAGCGCTGCGCCCACGGCGAACCAGCCGACATGCCGCCCGGCGAGAAAGTACCCGGCGGCATCACGCTTGCGCCGGGATGCGATGAAGCCGATGGCGAACACCGCGATGAAGTACCCGAAAAGGACGAGTACATCGCTGGTGGCGAGGTGCAGTTTCATCGCGGCCTCTTGGCGGGTGATCGTGGCGCGCGGGTCACGTGGCGCATCGCAGCGAAGATAACGGTGCCGCAGGCCGGACAGGCAAGGGGGTGCGGGCCTTTTCGACTATCCGCAGTCCCCCGGCGGGGAGGGCGGGTCACCCCTGGCGCGGGGGACGGCCTGCCCCGCCTTCCCCGGCCTCCCCGTGCCTACCCCCCGATTTCTCACGATAGAGGCGGTGCAGCTCCCCGAGGCGCTGCGTCAGCCCTGCCGCGTATGGCTCGATGTGTTCGGCGTGGTGCACCCGCAGGCCGTCCAGCAGCAGCACCCGGTTCTCGTGTACGAGGCTCTCGGGCATCTCCACCTGGATGTCCACGACCAGCCGGTGCAGGCCGGGCAGGTCGAGGGACCGGCGGACCTCCTCCAGCCGGGCGAGGTAGTCCGCGAGTCTCTCGGCGGTCTGTTTCGCGATCCCGGCGGGGTCGCCCCGCCGCGCGCCCCGGTTTCTCCCTCCCCCCGGCGCCGCCACCTCAGCGGCCCTGTTGAAAAACCCGGCCCCGCTGCGGCCCCTCGCTGAGGGACCGGTAGAGGATCAGGTAGCTTTCGTAGCGGCGGCTGTCCACCTCGCCGGCCTCCACCGCCGCCCGCACCGCGCAGCCCCGGGTGTTCTCGAGGTGCAGGCAGCCGGGATACTCGCACCCTTCGGCCGGCCCGGTGAACTCGGGGAAATGGCGGTGCAGCTCCCCCGGCTCGACCACCGGCTGGAACTCGCGCACCCCGGGGGAATCCGCAACCGTCCCTCCGCCCGGGAGGGGAAAAAGGCGGGTGAAGGAGGTGGTGTGCACCCCGCGCCCGGTGGCATTGGAGAGGGCGGCCGTGTCCAGGTCCAGCTCCTCGATCAAGCGGTTCAGCAGCGTGGATTTACCCACCCCGGAGGGGCCCGCGAGCAGGCTTGTGCGTCCGCGCAGCTGCTCCTCCAGCCGCTCCAACCCTTCGCCGGTGACGGCGCTGACGAACAACACCGGGTAGCCCGCCCGCCGCCAGGGCCCGGTCCAACCCTCGGCTTCATCCACGGGGAGAAGGTCGAGCTTGTTCACGACCACCGACGCCTCCAGCCCTCCCTCCGATGCGCCGACCAGCATCCGGTCGACGAGCCGGGGGGCGACTCTCGGAAGGCGAGGCGTGGCGATCAACACCAGCCGCTCCATGTTGGCGGCGATCTCCTTGATCCGTCCGAAGACGTAACGGCGGTACAGCGTTTCGCGCGGGAGAACCTCCCGCACGACACCGTCGGCGGTGCCCGTCTCCGGCCGGAAGCGGACCCGGTCGCCGGGGGCGGGCATCCCGAAATGCCGGCCCTTGCCGGGGACACGGCAACGGTGCACTCCCCCCGCGCCGGTGACCAGCACCCCGTCCCTGGACCGCGTGAGGACGGTTCCCTGCAGGATGGGTTCGCTCACCATGTCCCGGCCGATGTCACCGTCACAGCCTACCCTCCGAAGGGGAACCAGACAAACGCCGCGGCATCCCAGAGGGCATGGGAGATCACTCCCGGCCCCACGTGCCCGACCACCATGTAGAGCAGCCCCCAGAACGCCCCCGCGACCGCCGCCGCCGCGATCAGGGTCAGGTTCAGGGAGGGCAGGTGGATGGCTGTGTAGAGCAGCAGTGTGACCGTGAAGCCGCGCCACGGCCCGAACCGCTGCATCAGTGCCCGCTGCACCCACGCCCGCCAGAAGAGCTCCTCGCCGGGGCCGATGGGGAAGAGGAGCAGCGCGCCGATCACCCCCGGCGATGCCTGCGCGCGGGTGGCGTAGACGCCCTCGACCTGCGCCGCCCCGAAGGGGAATAGCAGGGCGACACGGTGCCCGAGGGCGAAAACAGCGTAGAGGACCGCCGCCGCGAGGACCCCGAGGAGAAGGTATACGCCCCACCGCTGCACCGGCGCGGCGAGGGTGTCCGGATAGGCCCAGTTCGCCCCGAACACCCCGAGCAGCAGCGTCGCGCCGCTGATCACCTTCCAAAAGGGCACTCCGGGGACGGCGAAGAGAAAAAACCAGGCCGTCGCCGCCGCGATGAGGGCGACAGCGAGAACAGGCAGCCCCCCGCGGGGCTGCCTGGTCGGAACCGTTGTGTCGATGACAGGCATGGGTTACTTGAAGAAGTGGCCGATGATGAAGCCGACGGTGAACAGCAGGCCGAACTGCAGGTGCAGTTGAGCGGTCATCACATCCACCATCGCGAGGTGCTTCCGGTCGTACTTCAGCGATTCCTGGATGATCTTGTTCACCTTGAACGCGCCGGGGATGGAAACCAGGACGAGCAGCGCCCAGATCGGGGCGAAGCGGAACAGGATCAGGCCGATGAGAATCAGGTACGCGCCCCAGAGCATCGCGCCGTAGAGGATCCGGGCGCGCTTCCGGCCGAGGAGGCTCGCCTGGGTGTGGAACCCGGCGGCGTTGTCATCCTCGATGTCGCGCAGGTTGTTCGCGAAGAGGATCGCCGCGACGAGAATTCCCACCGGCGCGGAGACGAGGAGCGGCAGCCACTGGACCGTGCCCACCTGCACGAAGTGCCCGCCCCAGACCATCAGCGGACCCATCAGCGCGAAGACGAGGAACTCGCCCAGGGCGTGGTACTTGTACCTGACAGGACCGGCGGTGTAGAAGTAGCCGCCGAAGATGCCCGCCAGGCCGAAGGCGACGATCGGCCACCCGCGCACGCTCAACAGGTACACCCCGATCAGGGTGGCGATCCCGAAGGCGATGAACCCGCCGGTGAGCACATCCTTCGGCTGCATCATCTTCTCGACGAGTACCCGGCTGCTGCCGAAGCTCGCCTCCTGGTCCACCCCCCGCTTGTAATCGAAATAGTCGCTGATCAGGTTCGTCCCGGCGTGCAGGCAGAGCCCGCCGATCAGCGCCGCGAACATCAGGAGAAGGTTCACCGTGCCGGTCTGGTAAAAGGCCAGCGCCGTACCGAGCAGAACCGGGGTTACGGATGCGGTGAAGGAGAATGCGCGGATCGCGCGCGCCCAGAGGGAAACCGGGTATTGAACCACGTGTGGTCCTCCGTTTTCGGCCGGTCATGCGCGTGTTCACGACCGGCGACAGCGGGTTGACAGAAGCGTGCGGGATCTCCCGCCCGAAAAGCCGGCCATCGTTCTCGCACGCCCCCCACGTCCCCGCGCGATCCGCCACCGGCCCGCCGGAATATAGAGTCCCGTCATGGTGCCCTGCAAAGCGCCCGTGGGTGGGGTCCGTCTCCACCCGGGGCCGGCGGGTCATGCGAGGACAAAGTCTGCACGAAAAAGGGAGGATAAACTCCTCCAGAGCAAGAGCTGAATCAATAATAATGAGTTAGGGATAACTAATTACTTGCAGAATGTAGTCTTACGGTTTATTCTGTTTTTGCTATTTTGGAATAGTGCTCAATTACAGGTTGTCCGTCTCTCGCCCGTGGAGGGTCCCCACCGCGACTTCCGCTCCCAGAGAAGAAGAGAGGCTCCCATGGTACCACAGCTCTCCCGACTGATGATCGGCTTCGGCTTCTCGCCCTGGTGTTCATCGTTGGCCGGGGCGGCCGCGGTGGCCGCCGCGGGGTTGCGGGAATTCGCTGGTCTACGCCGCGCATGGAGGTGCGGTGATAGAGCCGGCGCAGGTCATCGACAAGGCCCTGGAAGGGGTGGTCGGTTATGTCTACCCGAACGAGATCGAACTGCACTGGAGCATGCTGATCGTCCTCTATCCTATTCTCCCTTGAGGCGTTGGATGTCATCCAGCGGACCTACGCGGCGGAGGAATCGTTCGACATCCTCTATGCGCTGGTTCATGGCCGCCTGTTCGAAACCCATATCGTCTACCAGATCACCCTGGGAACCATCGTGCCGCTCCTGCTCATCGGGATGACACGAATCGTCCGGGTCAGCAAGGCGATCCGCGAAGCAATCTACTGGTACGTCGCCATCGCGATCCTCGTGGGGGTCTTCTTCATGAGGTGGAACATCGTGATCGGCGGCCAACTGTTTTCCAAGAGCTTCCGCGGTTTCACCGTGTACAAGGTCGGTCTCATCGGGCAGGAGGGGCTGCTCGTCGCCCTCTTGTTGATGCTGGTGCCGGTGGCGATCCTCCTGTTCCTCATCTGGCTGTTGCCGCCGTGGATGCGGAAGAAGGGAGGCGAAGCGGAACCGGTGTTGCCCACACTCGAACCTTGACCGCGATGGAATAGTCGTTGGGAGGAAAAGGAACATGGAAAACGCTAAAATGTGGCGAGAGTTCGACCGGACGCAGCGAGCGCTCGACTCCATCGGGCTGTTCGTCGTCCTGGTCGGCGTGCTTTCCGGGATCATCCTGATCGTGGTGGCCCCGTTGCTCATCAAGCTGGCCGGGGTGTGCATCGTCGCGGGAAGCCTGCTGGTGGGGCTGTATCACTACAGCTTCTCGCTCCTGATGAAGGCGATTCGGACGATGTGCAGCGCGATGGATCTCCCTCCGGGAGACTCGACAGAGGGGGGAAGCGAGGGCGAACCCGCGGCCGCAACGGGAGCCTGATGGGAACGCCGCCGCGGGGCGGCGGGGATGGACCCGCACCCTCCTACCCCCGCGCGGTGATCCCGAGCTCCTCGAGGAACAGCCGCGCAGCGTCGCGGCGATCTCCCTGCAGCTCAACGAGGTCACCTTTCACCGTCCCGCCGCAACCGCAGTGCCTCTTCAGCCGCCGCCCCGTTTCGCGGACCTTCTCTTCACCGAAGCCACGCAACTCGACGATCGTCACCGTCTTTCCGCCGCGTCCTCTGCGCTCCAGGCGGATCACGGCGCTCTCCCGCTTCCGCCGGGCGGCCGGCTCGTCGCCGGCCGGCTCGTCCGTGCGTTCCGGCGGAGGAGCCCCTGTGCTGTAGACGAGTCCATCCTGTCTGGCATGCCGTTTCATCATCCGAAAGATAATCCGGCCACCCCCATAGGAGCGGGGATGGCCGGAGTTCCTGTTCGTTCCCGGCGTTTGTCTCGCTTTCGCCCGCCTGCTGCCCGGCCCGGGGGCTGCCTACTGCCCGAGGGTGCGCCGCGGCTCCTTACGGTTGGTCAGGGCGAAGCTGAGCGCTTCGATCTCGATCGCCATGTTCTCGTTGCGGACGAACACCCCGTCGGGGACCTGGAGGGTGATCGGCGCGAAGTTGAGAATCGCCCGCACCTTGCATTCGATCAGCCGGTCCACGACACTCTGTGCGAACTGGGAGGGCACGGCGACGATGGCGATCTTCACCTTGTTCTTCCGGATCACCTCTTCGACATCGGCGAAATCCTTTACCTCGATGCCGTGGTAGATGTTGCCGATCTTGTTCGGATCGTTGTCGAGGACGCTCTTGATGAGGAAGCCCTGCTGCCGGAACTGGTCGTAGTCGATCAGCGCCCGCCCGATGTTCCCCGCGCCGATGAGGGCCACGTTCCAGGTCTTGTTGATGCCGAGGATCCGCGCGATGTTCCGCTGCAGGTCGGCCACGTAGTACCCCAAGCCGCGCCGTCCGAACGCGCCGAAGAAGGAGAGGTCCTTGCGCACCTGGGCGGCGGTCAGGTTGTTCATGTCCGCCAGCTCCTGGCTGCTGATCGTCCTCATGCCGCGATCGTAGGCGTACTTCAGAGAACGGTAGTACTTGCTCAACCGGCGGACCGTGGCGTCCGAAATCTTGTTGCTGTTGTTGTACATGGGCATTCCCCCCCTATTGTTCGGGCAACCGCTGGAACGACCAGGTTATTCTATTCTATTGCGGACTCCGTCTCGAAGTCCTCGTTTTCCTCGGCACCGGGTATATCTTCATCGTCCCCGTTCTTCACCACCCGGGCGATGGAGGAGATCTCGTCACCCTCGTCGAGCCGGATCAGCCGCACGCCCTGGGTGGCGCGCCCGATGACGCGGACGTCCTTCAAGGGCATGCGGATCATCACCCCTTTCTGGGTGATGATCATCAGGTCATCGTCGTCCACCACCTCCATGATCGCGATCATCTTCCCGACCTTGGGCGAGGTGCGGAGGGTGATCACCCCCTTCGTCCCGCGCTTCGTCAGACGGTAATCGCCGATCTCGGAGCGCTTGCCGTAGCCCTTGTCGGTGGCGACGAGCAGCGTGCCCTGGCGGCGGACGACGACCATGCCGACCACGTGGTGTTCCTTCGGCAGGCGGACCCCGCGCACGCCCATCGAGGTACGGCCCATCGGGCGGACGTCCGTCTCGCGGAAGCGGACCGCCTTGCCCTCCGAAGTGCCGAGGAGGACCTCACAGGTGCCGTCCGTCAGCGCGGCGGAGATCAGCTCGTCATCGTCCCGCACCAAGATGGCGTTGATCCCGCCCCGCCGCGGCCGTGAATAGGCGGTCAGCGGTGTCTTCTTCACCGTGCCCTTGCGCGTTGCGAGCATGAGGTACTGATCCCTGCGGAACTCGTGGATCGCCACCAGCGCGGTGATCTTCTCGTCCCGGTTGACCTCGAGCAGGTTGACAAGGGCCTTTCCCTTCGAGGCGCGCCCGAGCTGCGGGATGTCGTACACCTTCAGCCAGTGCAAACGGCCGCGATTGGTGAAGAAGAGGAGGTAGTTGTGAGTCGAGGCGATGAACAGGTGCTCGATGAAGTCCTCTTCCTTCGTCGTCGCCCCCGTCTTTCCGCGTCCGCCGCGGTTCTGGCGACGGTAGCTGCTCACCGGCTGGCGCTTGATGTACCCGGTGTGGCTGATGGTGACGACCATCTCCTCCTCGGCGATCATGTCCTCGATGGTGAACTCCTCGTAGTGCTTCACCACCTCGGTGCGCCGTTCGTCGCCGAAGGTCTCCTTCAGCTCCACCAGCTCCTCGCGGATGATGGCCATGCGCGCCGAGCGGTCGGCGAGGATGTGCTCCAGCTCCGCGATCAGCTCGTGAAGCGCCTTCAACTCGTCCAGCAGCTTCTGCCGTTCGAGGCCGGTGAGCTTGGCGAGACGCATGTCGAGGATCGCCTTCGCCTGGAGGTCCGAGAGGCTGAACACCTCCATCAGTTCGATCTTCGCGGTCTCCGGGCCGCTGGCCCCGCGGATGATCTTGATGACCTGGTCGATGTTGTCGACCGCGATCTTCAGCCCCTGCAGGATGTGTTCCCGCTCCTTCGCCCGCCGCAGGTCGTAATTCGTCCGCCGCAGGACCACGTCATGCCGGTGGTCGAGGAACTTCTGCAGCAGCGAGCGCAGGTTCATCATCTTCGGCACGCCGTGATCGAGGGCGATCATGTTGAAGCCGAAGGTGGTCTGGAGCTGCGTATGCTTGTAGAGCTGGTTGAGCACCACCTGCGGGTGGGCGTCCCGCTTGAGTTCGATCAGCAGGCGGGTGCCGTCCCGGTCGGACTCGTCCCGGATGTCGGAGATGCCCTCGAGGTGCTTGTCGTTGACCAGGCGGGCGATCTTCTCGATCAGTTGCGACTTGTTCACCTGGTAGGGGAGTTCGGTCACCACGAGGCGCTGGGAGTCGCGTTTGCCCTCCTCGACGTGCACCCGGGCGCGGATCACCGCCCGGCCGCGGCCGGTCCGGTACCCCTCACGCACCCCGGTGATCCCGTAGACGATACCCCCGGTGGGGAAGTCCGGCGCGACGACGAATCGCATCAGGTCCTCGACGTCCGCGTCCGGGTTGTCGATCAGGTAGCACAAGGCATCGATCACTTCACCGAGGTTGTGCGGCGGGATGTTGGTCGCCATGCCGACGGCGATGCCGCCGACGCCGTTCACCAGCAGGTTCGGAAGCTTGGCGGGGAGGACGGTGGGTTCGCGGAGGGTGTCGTCGTAGTTCGGGATGAAATCCACCGTCTCCTTGTCGATGTCCTCCAGAATCTCCTCGGCGATTTTCGCCAGCCGCGCCTCGGTGTACCGCATCGCCGCAGCGCCGTCCCCGTCCACGCTGCCGAAGTTCCCCTGGCCGTCCACCAGCGGGTAACGAAGCGAGAAATCCTGCGCCATCCTCACCAAGGCGTCGTAGATCGCCGAATCGCCGTGCGGGTGGTACTTCCCCATCACGTCCCCGACGATCCTCGCCGACTTCTTGGTGGCCTTGCTGGCGCCGACACCGAGTTCGCGCATGCCGAACAGGATTCTCCGGTGGACGGGTTTCAGGCCGTCCCGCACATCCGGCAGGGCGCGGGAGACGATGACCGACATGGAGTAATCGAGGTAGGAGTTACGCATCTCCTCTTCGAGAGCGATCTCCTTGATGCGTTCCCCTTGGGAATTGAGGTTCATGTGTGTTCGGACGCAACTCGTTAGAGGTTAAACCGCAGTCAAGTGGCTCGATTCACCTGAACCGATCCACTGCTTCCCCGTCCGCCATCCTGACGGCGGAAAGCCGCCGGGCGGATGGGGCGAAGGGTCTGTTTCTTCGGTCCGGTCGCATACGTCAATGGGGGCACCTGTCCGGGTTGCCAGGTTTCGCTGGATGCCGGCGAGGATACACCTCTGCTCCGAACCACCCCCCACGCGGGCAATATAGGAACATTTTTCACAAGGGACAAGCGTCGAGGACGTTTCTTACTCCGTTCTCCGGGGATTCCAACTTTATGATATTCATAAAAATAAAAAGTCGCAAATTAGAGAATGGAATAATTGAAACCATCGCTCCGGCATCCGCCAATTGTCAATCGCGAAAAACTTTCCGACCCTGCTGCATGGGGGGAGCGCCGGCACCGGCGGCGGGATTCCTCCGCCAAACGATCCCGACCCTGCCGCGTGGGAGAAGCGTGGAGGGGAAACCGGCGGGTGGCCGGGGACAGTCCCGGGTTTCATCATGCGTGTAGCGCAACGCCCAACGGTGTCATCCTAAACGTCAGTGAGGGATCTCGAAACAGCGGGTTGGCCCGGGGCTCGCCCCGGGTTTCATGGAGGTGTCTGCAACGAATGAACCGTATGCTCTCGGCAGGGTTTCTTGATTATAGTCTTTTATCCTGCGCTATATCCTTTATTTGACCATGTAACGTCATGGATAGTTGTCAAACTCTGTCATCAGAGCTGACAGGGTCACCCACATAGCTGATAAAACATCTTATCAATTCTTAGTACTGTCATCCTGAACGCAGTGAAGGATCTCGAAACGAAACGCTTCGTGTCGTGAGAAAACGCATCGTTTCGAAACTCTTCCCTAGGGCGGGTGGCCCGGGACTTCAGTCCCGGGTTTCATGGAGGTGTCTGCAACGAATGAACCGTATGCTCTCGGCAGGGTTTCTTGATTATAGTCTTTTATCCTGCGCTATATCCTTTATTTGACCATGTAACGTCATGGATAGTTGTCAAACTCTGTCATCAGAGCTGACAGGGTCACCCTACCGGCGTTTATAATTGTCATCCTGAACGCAGTGAAGGATCTCGAAACGAAACGCTTCGTGTCGTGAGAA
>CAYOKT010000004.1:0-2529 GCA_964404605.1 uncultured bacterium | reverse complement strand
TGTCATCCTGAACGCAGTGAAGGATCTCGAAACGAAACGCTTCGTGTCGTGAGAAAACGCATCGTTTCGAAACTCTTCCCTCGTCCCGGCGCTTCGGGACAGGTCGGTGACAAAGAGTTATGCTCCGGGGAATCGGCTCAGGTGACGGGGAGCAGTTCGAGGAGGAGCGCCTGCAAATCCTCGACAGCCAGCGGCTTGATCAGGAAGTGCTTGATTCCGAGAGACCTCGCTTCCATCTGGCGCCGACGGTCGGGCTGGGAGGAGAAGAGAATCACGGGGATCTCGCGTGTCGTCTTGAACGCTTTCAGGGTGTGCAGCACCTGCAGGTCTTCGAGCCCGGCCACGTTGACATTCATCGCGATCAACCCCGGCTGCAGGATCCGGGCCAGCCGGGCCGCTTCGTAGGCGTCATTGGTGATGATCAACCGGTCCCCGCCCTGCTCGGCGATGCGGAACCACTTCTCGATCATGTCGTTGTCGTATTCCACGAGGAGGAACAGGCTGCCGGTTTTTCTTCTCAATTCATCCAGCGGCAGCTTCTGCTTCAGCCACTGGTCCAGGCTCTGTTTCTGCAGGGCGATGGGGGAATCACTGCGGAAAAAGCGCCCGCTTCCGAGCCCTTCCCATTCCTTCACCCGCGCATCGCGCTCGCTCTTGCCGACGATAACGAACCGGACCGGGAGCAGGATCTCCTGCTGAATCCAGGTTTGGAGCAGATCGACCGCGTGGAGCTCTCCCTGGCGGGAGTCGAGGACGAGGAGGTCGAAGTCGTTCAGCCGGTCCGTGGGGATGTCCTCGAACCCCATGAAGGTTTCGCAGCGGTACCCGAGATCCTTGAGGACTTGGAAGTACGCGGCGCGGAGGGACATCTCCTCGAGGGCGATCATCGCGGATTTGAGGGGCGGACGGGCCGGTTTCGCGGGCTTGGTATCCTTTGCAGGCGCCTCTGACCGGCTCCTGCGGGTCTTCCGCTTGCTTTCCGAGGGTGTGGCGCTCCGGCCGTAGAGCCGCCTGGACTCCTCTTCGAGAAGGGAGTCGAGGTCCACGATCTGCACCTTCACCCCGTCCACTTCCTTCGCCGAGGGAAAGACCCGTTGAACGTTGTGCGGGAACGCCTTCAGGCGCGAAAGCTCCATCTCGAGAACACGCACCTGGGGCGGCGCGCCCGACACCGGGATTTCGAGGTAGATGGGGCGGTCATCCTGCCGGTAGGAGACGTAGAGACTGGCGACCGAGCGGACCGGCAGGATCAACTCCAACAGCATGACGGGGATGCCTTCGGCGACCTGGCGGTCGATCACGGTCGTCAGGAAGGAGACCCGGTGGTGCAGCCCCGCGGCGAAATAATGCCCCCGGACGAGGACCTCCTTCCGCTCCGATACCCACTTCTCCGACACCTTCGGGATGATGTCATCGACGACCAGCAGGTGGGGGAGTTTCGGGCGGGAGTGGTGCTCCAGCAGCCGGGTGTCGAAATCGTGTTCACCGTCATAGAGATTCAGTTCGGGGCGGCTCTTCCGCATCCGCTCGAAGGCGTGCAGCCACTCGTCGGGCTCGAGGGACCGCCCGAAAGGTTTCGGTAATCCGAGGTGATAGTGCTCATTCATGGCGACACCTGTTTGTTAAACTGAAATGTACGCACGATGTCGGCGAGGTTTCCACCGTTCCGGCCCGCGGTGAACAACTGGATCAAACGTCCGGCCGGGCGGTCTTGCGCACGGGGTCAGGGTCAGGATGAGGGTGCGGCGGGGAGGAGGACCGGCAGCGGGTCGCCGAGGGTGATTCCGCTCCGCCGGACCCGCGCCACCATCGCCAGCAGCCGGACGCCTCCCGCGGCGGCGGCCCTCAATTCGGCGGCGTAGTGCGGGTCGAACCCCGCGGCGGGGGCGAAGCGGGCGGCGTCCGAGCGTTGCACGATGAAGAGCATCACGGCGCGCTCGCCCGCCCGCACCCTGCCTTGAAGTTCGCGCAGATGCTTCGCGCCGCGTGTCGTGACGGCGTCCGGGAACGCCGCGATGTCGCCCGTGTTGACCCCTTCGCGGCTGGCGGGGTCGTCGAGGACGAGGGTCACGTTCTTCACCTCGACCCAGCAGTCCGGCAGGCCGCCGCCCCGAAGGCGCAGGTCCAGTCTGCTGTGGGACCCGAGCCGGACTTCGCTCTGGACCTCCCGGTAGGCTTCCAGCCCCGGCAACCGCCCGGTCTCCGCCGCCTCGCGGGCGAGCCGGTTCGGAACGCCGGTGTTCACGCCGACCCAGAGTCGTTTCCCGTCCGGGCGGCGGATGCGGACCTGTTCGAGCGTGTAGAGCAGCTTGCGGTGCGCGCCGTGCGGCCCGCTGATCCGCACCGGGTTGCCCTCGCGGAGCAGGCCCGCCATGGAGCCGGAATTCGGACAGTGCACCGTGAGCATCCCGCCCTCCACCTCGACATCGGCGAGGAAGCGCTTGTAGCGGCGCAGGAGCCGCCCCTCGATGAGCGGGGCCGGGTAACGCATGCCGCCAAGGTAGCCCCCGTTCGCGCGTGAACCAACCG
>CAYOKT010000003.1:70257-74553 GCA_964404605.1 uncultured bacterium | reverse complement strand
CAATTCATGTGAATCGGTCCACTAAGCCCGCCAGCCGATGTCGCGCCGGAAGGTCTTCCCCTCGAATTGTATCACCTCGACGGCGGCGTAGCTTTTCGCCAGCGCCGCCCGCAGGTCTTTCCCGAGACCGGTCACCGCCAGAACCCGCCCGCCGGAGGTGTACAGGCGGCCGTCCCGCCAGGCCGTTCCGGCGTGGAAAACCACGAGATCCTCCCGCTCCGGCGGCAGCCCGGTGATCTCCCGGCCCTTCTCGTACGGCCCGGGGTACCCCTCCGAGGCGAGCACGACCGTGGCCGCGCTCCCCTCGCGCGACAACCGCCGCCAGTCGATGGGATCGAACGACAGGCTGCCCAGCATCTCCCCCAGCTTGCCCGTGGCGGCGATGAGCATCAGGTCCACGAGGTCCACCCCGAGCAGCGGCAGCACCGCCTGGGTCTCCGGGTCCCCGAAACGGCAGTTGAACTCGAGGACCTTCGGTCCCTCTTCGGTGAGCATCAGGCCGACATAGAGGACGCCCCGGTAGGGGGTGCCAGCCTCGCGCAGGGCGGCGAGGGCCGGCTCGATGATCTCCCGCGCGCAGCGGCGCAGCAGGTCATCATCCTCGAGGGCGGCGGGGCTGTACGCACCCATCCCCCCGGTGTTCGGGCCGGTGTCCCCCTCCCCGATGCGCTTGTGGTCCTGCGAGGGCGGGAGCAGGAGGTACTTTTCGCCGTCCGTGATCGCCAGCAGGCTCGCCTCCGGCCCCTCGAGCAGCTCCTCGATGACGATCTCGCTTCCGGCGTCGCCGAACACCTTTTTCCGCATGGCGGCATCGACGGCGGCGAGCGCCTCGTCCGTGCCGCGGCAGAGGGTGACCCCCTTGCCGGCGGCGAGCCCGGACGCCTTCACCACCACCGGCCCGGGATGGGCACGGAGATAGGCGTCCGCCTCGCCGGGGTCGGTGAAGGCCCGGTACTTCGCGGTGGGGATTCCCGCGGCGGCCATCAGGTCCTTGGCGAAGCGCTTGTCGCTCTCGATGCGCGCCGCCGCGGCGGAGGGGCCGAAGACGAGCTGCCCGGCGGCGCCGATCAGGTCCGCGAGTCCCGCCGCCAGGGGCGCTTCGGGGCCGATGACCGTGAGCGCGATCTTCTCATCATGCACGTACCGGGCGATCCCCTCGATGTCGTCGGCCGCGATCTCGACCGTCTCGGCGAGGGAGCGCGTGCCGCCGTTGCCGGGCGCAACCCCGACCCATGTCACATGTGGACTCTTGCGGATCTTCCACGCCAGCGCGTGTTCCCTGCCGCCGCCGCCGACCACCAGCACCTTCATCCCGTTCTCCCCGCGTAGTCCGCCACTGTCGCCCCTCTTGCACGACCGCCTAAGATAATCCGAAGGAGCATGTCCGCGACACGGGAACTCGAGCCCCGCGCGGTTTTCCCCGACACGCCCCACCCCGTGTTTTCATCCACCGATCAAGGGTTCCGCTCCGCTCCTGTGGAGCGGAACCCGCGGAAAGCGTACCTTGTGAATATATTCGCGGCAACCGCCGCGGTCGGCTCGCTTCGATTTTTCCGATGCCGGATGGATAACATTGCCCCGGCGACCCTCTTCCCCGGGCGTGGGGAAGGGAACGTACCGGGGCGAACGGGGAGCCTGAATCATGCGCATGAGAACGTGGATGCGATGGACCGCCGCGGCATCGACCATCCTTCTGGCCGCCGGGGCGGCGACGGCCCAGTGGCCGGACGATCCGGCGGAGAACCTCCTCATCGCGGATCGCACGGGGGAGCAGACGCTGCCCAAGGTGGCGGCGACCTCCGACGGCGGGGTGTATGTCTGCTGGTACGACCACGCCTCCGGGAACTACGATGTCTACCTGCAGCGCCTCGACGGGGAGGGCGTGATCCAGTGGCAGGTGAACGGGCTGCTGGTCAGCGACAACCCGCAGGAGTCCTGGATCACCGACTACGACATGACCGTGGACCCCGAGGACCACGCCATCATCGCGGTGAACGACATCCGCGCGGGCGGCGACTGGGACATCTACGGCTACCGGATCAGCCCTTCGGGGGAGTTCGTCTGGGGGACGGACGGCCTGACCCTCTCGGACAACACGAACTTCGAGCCGGACCCGCGGGTCTGTGTCACCAGCGCCGGCAACATCGTCTTCGCCTGGCAGGAGGAGACCGCCGCGGGAAACGTAATCAACCTGCGCAAGGTGTCGCCCGAGGGGGCGGACCTGTGGGACCCGGCGACCATCACCCTCTCCAGCGAGTACGGCCTCTCCATCCCCCGCATCATCCCCGCGGAGAACGACGGTGTCATCCTCCAGTACCTCGACGCCCAGGGGTCGATGTTCTGGGATCCGAAATACCTGTACATGCAGAAGTTCGATTCCCTCGGGACCGCCCAGTGGACCGCCGGGGGCGTGGGGGTCTCGACCACCGTCGGCGGCTTCGGGCCGCAGATGAGACCGGATCTCGCGCCCGACGGCTCGGGAGGAGCGTTCAGCTTCTGGTACGAGTCGCGTAACATGGAAAACCACGTCTACGCCCAGCATGTCCTGCCGGACGGCAGCATGCAGTGGACCGCGGACGGGGTGCAGGCGTCCACCACACCGGGCCAGCTCCAGACCAGCCCCTCCCTCGCGGTGGTCCCCGGCGCGGGCGGCGTGATTCTCTTCTACGAGATGAGCAACTCCGGCCAGACCCTGTGGGGGCTCGGCGGTCAGTACCTGACTCCCTCCGGCCAGCGCGGCTGGGGGGACGGCGGGCTGATCCTCGCTCCCCTGGGCGACCAGCAGCGATACCATGTCCGCGCCCTGCCGCAGGACGGCGGGGCGATCGTCGTCTACTTCGAATTCGTCCCCGGCAGCGCGGTCAACGCCCTGGTCAAGGCCGCGCGGGTGGACACCAGCGGAACGCAGCCCTGGACCACCTCGCCGGAGGCGATCTGCTCCGTGGCCGCCGGGAAGGGGCACCACGCCGCGACGGTGAACCACCTCGGGCAGGTCATCAGCGTGTGGGGGGATGACCGGATGGACGCGAGCGGGGACATCTACCTGCAGAATGTCAACCCGGACGGCACCCTCGGTGCTTACGGAGCGCCGCCGGAACCGCCGGCCATCGCCATCCTCGCGCCCGAGGACGGCGCCGAGCTGGACTCCCTGCCGGTGGACGTGGTGTTTTCCGTGTGGAACTTCTGGATCGCCGAGACGGACGGGGACGGCCTGCTGCGGGTGACAGTCAACGGGGAGCTGTACAACATCTACACCAGCGAAGCGCCCTTCGCCATCGACACGCTCACGGAGGGGGAAAACCGGATCGCGCTCGAACTGGTGGACTATGACACCCTCTCCCTCGACCCGCCGGTCGCGGATTCGGTGACAGTGACCTACGTGGTCAGCGGAGTGACGGCGGGCGCGAACGGCCAGCCGGCCGGCTACCGCCTGGGGGTGGCCTACCCGAACCCGTTCAACCCGACCGTGCTCCTGCGCTACTCGCTGGCCCGGCCGGGCCGGGTGGAGCTGGAAGTGTTCGATGTCACCGGCCGGCGGGTGGCCGTGCTGACCGATGGCGTCCGCGCCGCCGGGGAGCATGTCGTCACGTGGGATGCCGCCGACGCGCCGAGCGGGGTGTATTTCGTCCGGATGACGGCGGGCGGCTTCCACGCCGCGCGGAAGGTCGTGCGGGTGAAGTGATGACGTAGTCCGGGGTCGCCTGCCGCGGCGCAGCCTTTGGCGAAGCCAGGGCTGACCCCGGGATCCTCTTCCCCGGCGACACGTCGCCGGGCTACACTACTATCTCATGCCTGTTAAGCGTAAAATGTGTCACTCTGACCCGTCCCGATGTGTCGGGACGAGGGAAGAGTCTCGAAACGATACGTTTCCGTTGGATATGAAGCAGTTCGTTTCGAGATCCTTCACTTGCGTTCAGGATGACACCGATAAACGTTGCGTTTCATGCGTTATGAAACCCGGGACTGAAGTCCCGGGCCACCCATCCGCGCGGAGCGGGGCGAGCGGGAGCACCATGGGAGCACGGCGAAACGCGGCCCGCGCTCAGGTCTTCACCGGCACCGTCGCAACGCGGAGCTGTTCGGCAAGGTGGCCCTGTCAGCTCTGATGACAGGGTCTGTAAAATTCTTTTAGGAAAAAACAGGGAAGATAAAGACGCTTGGAGAATTATACTCTGCTGTTACAGCTGAACAAGTAGGAATATATTCTAATAAACCCTTTTGTATAACAACAGGGCCACCCGCCGTTGGATATGAAGCAGTTCGTTTCGAGATCCTTCACTTGCGTTCAGGATGACA
>CAYOKT010000003.1:32192-70157 GCA_964404605.1 uncultured bacterium | reverse complement strand
CCGTTGGATATGAAGCAGTTCGTTTCGAGATCCTTCACTTGCGTTCAGGATGACACCGATAAACGTTGCGTTTCATGCGTTATGAAACCCGGGACTGAAGTCCCGGGCCACCCATCCGCGCGGAGCGGGGCGAGCGGGAGCACCATGGGAGCACGGCGAAACGCGGCCCGCGCTCAGGTCTTCACCGGCACCGTCGCGGCGCGGAGCTGTTCGATCCGGTCCCGAATCCTCGCCGCCTTCTCGAACTCGAGGGTGTCCGCCGCGCGGAACATCTGCTCCTCCAGCCGGGCGATCAGTTCCTCCCTCGCCTCGGGGGTCAATTCGGAGGGCTGCATCTCCGGCAGCAGGGGCGCTTCCTCCTCGCCTCGGACCTGTGCGGCGCTCGTCTGGGCGAGGATCTCATCCACCGTCTTGCGGATCGTCTTCGGCTGGATGTTGTGCGCCCGGTTGTACTCCTCCTGCAGTTTCCGCCGCCGGTTGCACTCCTCCATCACCTTCCGCATGGAATCCGTGACCCGGTCGGCGTAGAAAAGGACCCGCCCGGCGGCGTTCCGCGCCGCGCGCCCGGCGGTCTGCATCAGGCTCGTCTCGCTGCGCAGGAAGCCCTCCTTGTCCGCGTCCAGCACCGCGACGAGGCTCACCTCCGGCAGGTCCAGCCCCTCGCGCAGCAGGTTGATCCCGACGAGAACATCGAACTGCCCCAGCCGCAGATCCCGCAGGATCTCCACCCGCTCGAGGGTATTGACCTCGGAATGGAGATAGCGGACACGGATGTCCAGTTTCCGCAGGTAGTCCGACAGGTTTTCCGCCATCCGCTTGGTGAGCGTGGTCACCAGCACGCGCTCCCCGCGTTCGGTCACGGCGCGGATCTCTTCGAGCAGGTCATCGATCTGCCCCTCGGTCGGGCGCAGGTCGATCCGCGGGTCCAGCAGTCCCGTCGGGCGGATGATCTGCTCGACGATCTCGCCCCCGGCGCGGTTCAGCTCGTAGGTCGACGGGGTGGCGCTGACGAAGAGCAGCCGCTTCGCCCGCTCCTCCCACTCGTGGAACTTCAACGGGCGGTTGTCCATCGCCGAGGGGAGACGGAAACCATACTCAACGAGGGTCTCCTTGCGCGAACGGTCGCCGTTGTACATCGCGCCGATCTGCGGCACGGTGACATGCGACTCGTCGACGACGACGAGGAAATCGTCGGGAAAGTAGTCGAACAGGGTGAAGGGCGGCTCGCCGGGCTGTTTCCCGGAAAAGTGGCGGCTGTAGTTCTCGATCCCGTTGCAGTACCCCACCTCCGCCAGCATCTCGAGGTCGAACCGCGTCCGCTGCTCGAGCCGCTGCGCCTCGAGCAGCTTGCCCTCCGCGCGGAACTCTTCCAGCCGCTGTTCGAGCTCCTCGCGGATGGTCCGGATCGCCCGTTCACGGTTGAGCGCGGCGGAGACATAGTGGGTGTTCGGATAGACGGCGACCGCGCGGAGCCGCGCCTTCACCTCGCCGGTGATCCGGTGGACACGGCTGATCCGCTCGATCTCGTCGCCCCACAGCTCGAGGCGGATGACATCCTCCTCGTAGGCGGGGAGGATCTCCACCGTGTCCCCCCGGGCACGGAAAGAGCCGTACTCGAGGTCGGTGTTCGTGCGGTTGTACTGGATGTCGACCAGCCCGTATAGAATCTCCGTGCGCGAAACCTTCGCCCCGGTCTCGAGGAAGAGGCAGAGGCTCTTGTAGTCCTCCGGGCTGCCGAGACCGTAGATGGAACTCACGCTGGCGACGATGATCACATCATCCCGTTCGAACAGCGCGGAGGTCGCGCGCAGGCGGAGGCGGTCGATCTGCTCGTTGACCGAGGTCTCCTTCTCGACGTAGGTGTCGCTGGTGGGGACATAGGCTTCCGGCTGGTAGTAATCGTAGTAGCTGACGAAGTATTCCACGGCGTTGTCGGGGAAGAACTGGCGCAGCTCCCCGTACAACTGGGCGGCGAGGGTCTTGTTGTGGCTCATGACCAGGGTCGGCAGCCCGAGCTGCCGGATCACGTTCGCCACGGTGAAGGTCTTGCCCGACCCGGTGATCCCGAGCAGCACCTGGGCGTCCCGCCCCTCCCGGAACCCCTGCACGAGCTTGCGGATCGCATCGCCCTGGTCGCCCCGGGGCTGGTACGTGCTGACAAGGTGGAACTCGGCCATCGAGGGTCGCCTTCGATCTGAACAAGTGTTAACTAAAAGTAAAATCGATGGGTGGCCCTGTGGGGTTACATCTGAGCTTACTGACAGGGCCACCCGATGCAACCAACAACCCTATCAGATCCTGTCATCGGAGCTGACAGGGCCACCCCCCTCCCCGCTGGCCGCAAGGGGAGAGGTCTCCCCCGGCTCGGCACCGTCCTGTTCCCCCCGTGACGATTGGCCCTCGCGCAGGGTCTCGAGGCGGGCTTCCGCCTCCTCCAGCCGCGCCTTGAGGTCAGCCGACTCCTCCTCCGCGCGCTTCCGTGCTTTTTTCGCGGAGACGAGCTCGGACAGCGTCTGCAGGTGCTGGAACACCCCGATCAGCAGCGAGGCGACCATCCCGAAGGCGAAGGAGATGAACAGGGACAGGTAGAGGGGAATCGGGGAGGATTCCCACCCCCCGAGGCGGATGATCACCGTCTCCCCCTGGTTCTGCAGGGCGAAGGCGAGCACCACGATGACGATGACGACAAGCGTCACCCAGCGGATGATCCACATGACAGACTCCTCGCTCCTTATCGCGGCCGGCGGATATCCGCCGGCACCGCGCTTTCCGCCTCCACGGCCCGCCCGCGCAGGGTGAAGCCGCTCAGCCGCGTCAGTTTCACCGGCACTTCGCTTCCCACGGGCGCCACGCCGGGGAAGACGACCACATGGCCCGCCGGCGTGCGGCCCATGCTCTCGTCCCCGCGCTTCGCGCTCCGCCCCTCGACGAGCACCGGCAGGGTGCGCCCGACCTGCTCCACCCGGCGATGCGCCCCAGAAGCGCGGACGATCTCGTTGATCCGCATCAACCGCCGGACCTTCACCGGCTCCGGCACCGTGTCCTCGAGCCGCGCCGCCGGGGTGCCCGGGCGGGGGGAGTACTTGTACACGAAAGCCTCGTCGTAGCCGATCTCTTCCACCAGGCGCTCCGTGGCGCGGAACTCCTCCTCGCTCTCGCCGGGAAAGCCGACGATGATGTCGGTGCTCAGCGCCAGGTCGCCGATGCGCCTGCGCGCCTCGTCCACCAGCGCCCGGTAGCGGTCGGCGGTATAGCGGCGGTTCATGCGGCGGAGGACGCCGTCCGCGCCCGCCTGCACCGGGAGATGCAGCTCCGGGCAGAGGGGCGGACCGGAGGCCATCACCTCGAGGAGGCGCGGGGAGCAGTCTTTCGGGTGCGAGGTGAGGAAACGGACCCGCCGGACCCCTTCGACGGACGCCACGCGTTCGAGGAGGTCGGGGAATCCGAGCTCCCCTTCGCGCCAGCTGTTCACATTCTGCCCGAGGAGGGTGACCTGCGGGAAGCCCTCCTCCACCGCCCGTCGCACCTCGCGGAGGACGGAGTCGAGGGTGCGGTGGCGCAGGCCGCCGCGGGTGTTCGGGACGACGCAGTAGGTGCAGTGGTTGTCGCAGCCGCGGCTGATGGCCACCCAGGCGTTGACCCCCTCGCGCCGCGCGGGGAGGATATCGTCATAGAGTTCCCGGGGGGAGCCATCGAGGATCACGCGCGGGGCCTCCGGACGCGGGGCCGTGAGCAGCGCGGGCAGTTGCCGGTAGGCATCCGGTCCGAGCACCCAGTCGAGGAAGGGGAGCTTGCGCGCGAGGGTCTCCCCGGCATGGGTGGAGAGGCAGCCGAGCACCCCGATCTTCACCTCCGGCCGGCCCTCGCGGTACCGGTGGAGCTGCGCGATGTTCGCGATCGCGCGCCCCTCGGCGTGCTCCCGCACCGCGCAGGTGTTCACCAGGATCACCTCCGCCTCTCCCGGTGTGCCGGCCCTCGTCCAGCCCCGCTCCTCGAGCATGGCGAGGATGATCTCGGAGTCCACGAGGTTCATCTGGCACCCGTAGGTCTCCAGGTAGACCCGCCCGGCGGCGGGCTTCTCTTCGGCGGCGAGCGGCGAGGACACGGCCGGCCTCATACCCGGAAGAGGACGCTTTCACGCTGGAAAACACGCGTGGTCAGGGCGATGCCGGCGGCGGCGTAGAGCGCTGTGGAGAACAGCACGGTGAGCAGCGTCGAGGGGTTGAGCGTCCCCTGGAAGATCTCCTTCACCACCAGGGAGACATTTACCACCGGGATCCAGAGCTGCGCCTGTGAAATCCCGCCGCCCGGCATCATCGACATCATCGCCGGGAGGATGACGAGGATGGTCAGGGGGGTGACGTAGCTCTGCGCCTCGCGGGTGGTGCGGGCGAAGATGCAGATGGAGAGCAGCAGCGAGGAGAAGAACGCGGCGAGAGGGATCAGCAGGGCGACAGCCGCGAGGACATGCAGCGGGTTCAAGTGGAGCTGAAACGCCGTGGCCGCCTCGGCGGGCAGGAACATCGTGAAGCCGTACGCGAAGGCCACCCCCATGGAGAACAGCGCCACCACCGAAGCGGTGAGCGAGGCGACCATCACGGTGAGGAACTTCCCGAGGACGACTTCCAGCCGGCTCGCGGGGCTGACCAGGAGGGTCTCCATGGTCCCGCGTTCCTTCTCGCCGGCGGTGAGGTCGATGGCCGGGTACATCGCCCCGGTGAGCGCCATCAGGATCATGATGTAGGGGAGAAACCCGCCGATGAAGCGCCCGGCCATCTCCTCGCTGCTGGCGATGTTCTCCTCGCTTACTTTGAACGGCCGCAGCACGGTCACCGGGGCGCCGATCTCGGCCAGCCGCTCCTTCGCCCAGTTCAGGCGCAGCTCGCCGAGCCGCTCCCTGATCCGCCCGCCGATCATCTCGGAGGCATCCCTGCTCTTGTTCAGCAGCAGGGTGATGACCGGAGGCTCGCCCTCCCGGGTGAACCCCTCCCCGGGCATCACCAGCGCCGCGGGGACATCCCCGCCGGCCACCAGCGTGCGCGCCACCTGGATGGAATCGCCGAAATCCTCGAAGCGGATGTTGTCGTCCTGCTGTAACTCGGCCATCATCTCCGGAACGCTCCCGGCATGGATGACCGGGATGGTGTAGCGGGTCTCGCTGATCTTCTTCACCTGGGAGGAGACGATCGCCGAGACGCCGATGAGGAGCAACGGAAAGAGGACGATCGGCATGACGATCATCGACATCACCGTCCGCCGGTCGCGGAGCATGTCGAGCAGCTCCTTCTTCCAGATCAGGGCCACCGTGTTCCAGGAAGGCCTGCTCATCGCGCCTCTCCTCCGCTATCGCCGCGGGCGGCGGTGACGCTCTCCTCGCTCATCCGGCTGACGACCTCGCCGAGGGTCCGGGTTCCGCTGGCATCAAGGTCGGCGCCTTTTCTCCGGTCGATCCAATCGCGCAGCCAGCTCCACTGGGAATCCCCCGGCCACTCCCAATCCGTGTTCGCTTCCCCCGCGAGGATCGCCTCGACCTCGCTGAGCGGAATCCTGTCGGGATCGCGCGCGAGGAGGATCTCGCCATCCCCGGGGCCGGTCCGCCGGATCAGGTCCCCGGCGAACAGGCGGCCGGCGATCTCCTCGCGCACCGAGGGCGGAATGTTCCACTTCCGGCCCCACTCCTCCAGGGTGACCCGCTCCCGCAGCCCGCGAAACGCCGCCGTCGCCTCCGCCAGCATCAGGTAGGCGAGGGCGTCCTGCTGACGGCGGGAGAGGCGCAGGTGCTTCGGCTCGGCGAGGAGCACCCCGAAGTATTGCGAAACGAAACTGACCTCGACGCCGGCGAGCACCACGATCCACGAGAGGTTGATCCAGACCATCAGCAGGGGGAGCGCCGCGAGGGAGCCGTAGATCACGTCGTATTGCACCAGTTTCCCGGTGTAGAAGATGAACAGCCCCTTGACACCCTCGTACATCAGCCCGGCGACCACCGCGCCGAGCAGCGCTGCGCGGCGGGCGACCCGGGCGTTCGGGACATACTGGTAGAGCAGGTAGAAGCCGATCATCACCATCAACCCGGGCAGCAGCCGGTTGACCAGCGAGACGGCGATCCCCACCCGTGAGACCGCCTGGTGCACCAGCGGAAGGGCGATGATGTAGGTCGTGATCGCGAAGGAGCCGATGACGAGGATGGGGATGATGGTCACCAGTCCCCAGTAGAGGGGCAGGCGGTGAACCGGGCCGCGCCCCCTGCGCACGCCCCAGATGCCGTTGAAGGTGGATTCGATGCCGGTGAAGATGCCGTACACCGTGAGCACCAGCAGGATCACGCCGACCCCGCCGAGGGTGGCCCCGCCCGCGCCCTCGATCACCTGCTGCACGCGCTGCGCCACCGCCGGGCCGCTGCCGGGCGCGAGGTTGCGGAGGAGGATCGGCCGGAGCACCTCGGTGAACCACTCCGCGCCGCCGAAGAGCTTGAACAGGCTGAACGAGATCACCAGCAGGGGCACCAGTGCGAGCAGGCTGGCGAAGGTGAGCGCCGCCGACTTCAGCAGCAGCTTGTCCTGGAGGAACTCTCGCAGCGTGATCTGGATGAAACGGTAGAGCAGCACGAGGACACGCACCACCGGGGAGGCCCGGCGGATGGTCTCATCCCGGCCGTCATACGCCTCCACCCGGCCGATCCAATCCCGCAGCGTGCGCGCCCAAGCGTTCACGTCCCTGCTCCTTTACGCTCCCCGCCGGAAACCGGGTTCCGGCGCCCGGTCATGTCCCCGGGAATCGACTGCTCCCTCAGCTCACCGTCTCGTCCACGCGGGCGACCATCCTCCCGGCCGCCTCGTTCGCCTTCGCGACGATCTCCTCCTCCCCTTCCACCACCCGGTGCTCCATCAGAACCCTGCCATCCACCACCAGGCTGTCCACCACGGAGCCGTTGGCCGAATAGACGAGGTGGCTGGCGAGGCTGTGCGGAGGATTCATCTCGGGCTTGCCCAGGTCGATCAGCAGGATGTCGGCCTCGCGCCCGACGAACAGTTTCTTGCCCGAAAGGCCGAAGACATGGGCAGGGTTCTCGATCGCCATGTCCAGCGCCTCCCCCGCGGGAAGGGCGGTGGGATCGTTGTTGTGAAATTTCTGCAGCAGCGCGGCGACCTTCAACTCCTCCAGCAGGTCGAGGTTGTTGTTCGACCCGGCCCCGTCCGTGGCGATCGCCGTCACCGCGCCCGCATCCTTCAGCTTGCTGTAAGGATAGACCCCGTTCACCGCGAGCTTCATGTTGCTCACCGGGTTGTGCGCGCAGACGACCCGGTGCTCACCGAGCAGGCGGATGTCCTCCTCCGAAAGCCAGATCGTGTGGGCGGCGACGAGACGCGGCGAGAGCATCCCCAGCCGGTGGAGGTACTCGACGGGACTGCACCCGTGCTGAGCGTGGCAGTCGCGGACCTCCTGCTCCGTCTCCGAGAGATGGGTGTGCAGAATGATATCGTGTTCCGCGGTGAATTCGGCGGCCCAGCGGAGCGCCGGTTCGGTGACGGTGTAGATCGCGTGCGGCCCGACCGCGAACCGGATGCGGTCGGAATACTGCCGGACCTCCTCGATCAGGCGGATGTTGGTCCGCTCCTGCTCCTTCGCCCGCGCAGCATCGCCGAAGTCGATGAACACCGCCGAGAGGTGGGCCCGCAGCCCGGTCTCCTCCACCGCGCGCGCCACGGCGTGGAAGTCCCAGTACATGTCGTTGAAGAAGCCGATGCCGTTCTTGACCATCTCGAGGCAGGCGAGCTTCGCACCCCAGTAGACCTCCTCCTCCGTGATTCCCTGTTCGTAGGGCCAAACCTTGGTTTCCAGCCATTCCATCAGGGGAAGATCATCGCCGTTGCCGCGGAAGAGTGTCATCGCGGAGTGGGTGTGGCTGTTGATCAGGGGGGGCATCGCCAGCATTCCCCTCCCCTCGAGCACGGAGTCCGCCGCCCGCGGCTCGCCGTCGATGGCGGCGATGCGCCCGTTCTCGCAGAAGATGTTCGTGCGCCGCCCCTCGACGACGACATCCCGGATCAACAGCGAAGCCATGCTTTTACCATGTTTCATGGAAGCTGAACGGAAAAAGTATCCGCGACCCCTCAGGCCGCTTCCGCGAGCAGGAGCAGCCGGCGGCGGCTCTCGTCGGGCAGTTTCGCCGTCGCCTCGCGCAGCAGGCCGCGTTTCACTCTCGGCGCCCACCACGCAAGGTAACGTTCCACCGCTTCCGTGTCCCCGACCTCGCGGATGGCCCAGGCCACCGCCTTGCGCAGCATCGGCTCGTCGGATGTCATCAGGTGTCGCAGCACGCGGAAGGTATCGTTCGGGTGGCACTCCCCGCCGTGGTTGAGGGGGACCGTGGCGACCACGGCCAGTCGTTTCTTCCACGGGGTCTCCCCGCGGATCGCCCAGGCTTCGAGGTAGCCGATGCGGCTCATGTCCGCGAGAACCCACCAGCCGACAAGCTGCCCGATGTTGTCGGTGGTCTCCCAGTTGTCCAGCTCGCGGCCCCATCCCCCGGCCCGCTCGCCGAACAGGTCGTCCAGCAGCGCCGCGCGGCGGCCGAGACCATACGCACCGACAAGGATCTCCTCGCGCCCCCGCCCGGGGAGTACACGGCTGAGGTACTGCGCCCAGAGGAGGGGTTCCGGCCGCAGGACGCGGTTCGCCTCCCGCGCCAGCGAACGCAGCCGGGGAACCCGCACCCCGATCAGGTTTGTCATGCCGGGCGCGATGCGGACCAGCTTCCCGGCATAGTCCGGATCGGCCAGCGGTTGCATCCGTTCCAGGAGCCAGTCATACAGCTCCTGGACGGTGATCGGTGTCATGGCGCTCCTCGCGCGAAAGACCTGTTGCCACATCGAAGCCGTCAAATGTAACAATTTGATTTCCGGAGCGCACCCTTGCAAGCGCTCCAGCGGGGGGGCGCGAGAAACGCCCACGGCCCACCCGGCCCACCGCTTGCTTGCGAGCGTTCGCTCCAGGGACTACCTTTGCGAACCTGTGTTTCTCATCCGACTACCCAGCCGGGGGGAGGGAGCCTTAACCCCGGCCCGGATCCGGTTTTCCCTGCGAGGTGCACGATGAAAACGTTCGGCACTGCTCTCCTCGCCCTCGCCCTGACCGCAGCCACCGCGTTCTCTTCCGACGCCTTTTTCCCCCGGTATCCCGTTCTCTCTCCGGACGGTACCACGGTGGTGTTCTCCTTCCAGGGCGACTTGTGGCGGGTTTCTTCCGATGGCGGGACAGCCGTCCGCCTGACCGCTCACCCGGCCTACGATGCTCACCCCGTCTTCTCGCCGGACGGCGCGAAGATCGCCTTCTCCTCGGACCGGTACGGCGATGACGACGTCTTCGTCATCCCCGCCGGGGGAGGCACGCCCCAACGCCTGACCTACGCCTCGACGAGGGACATCCCCCGGGCGTGGAGCGCGGATGGGACCAGCGTGCTGTTCACCTCGCGCCGGCTGTTCGACTACCCGATGGGCAACCAGGTGTGGAGCGTCCCCGCAGGGGGCGGCACACCCGAGCGGCTGGCGGACACCTTCGCCGACGAGGTGGCCGTGAGCCCGGACGGGAGCACCTACCTCCTCGCCGTCGGACGGGTGAAGTTCGGGCGGCGGCACTACCGGGGAAGTTACCAGCGGGATCTCTGGCTCTACACCCCGGGTGAAGACCCACTCCAGCTTACCACGCACCGCGGCTATGACACCAACCCCCTCTTCGGTCCGGACGGGAAGACCCTCTACTGGATCTCCGACGCCGACAGCTCGATGACCGCGAACCTGTGGCGCATGAACGCGGACGGGTCGAACAAGGCGCAGGTGACACACTTCGTGGACAGCGATGTCCGCAGCGCGGGCATCAGTTCGGCCACCGGGCGGATCGTCCTCGAGGACGGCACCGGCCTCTACCTGCTCGACCCCTCCGAGGGCGGCGAGCCGAGGGCGCTCACCATTGAGGTCGCCGACGACCAGATCACCAATCCCGTAAGCGTGAAACAGTTCAGCGGCGAGGCGGACGAGATCGAAGTCAGCGATGACGGCGAGGAGTTCGCCCTCGTCGTGCACGGCGACATCGTGCTCGTCAACGTGGAACTTGGCGGGCGGGCGGCGGCCCCCGTGCCCTCCCCCTGGCGCGACAATGAAGTGAGCTGGAAGCCGGGCGGAGCCGACACCCTGCTCTTCGTCACCGACCGCTACGGTGCGCGGGCGATCTGCCTTCTCATCTCCGACGACCCGGAGGAGAGCAACCTGCGGCTGGCGAAGCACCACAAGATCGTGCGGCTCACCGACGGCGGCGAGGAGTGCTTCCAGGCGAAGTGGTCGCCCAAGGGGGACCGGATCGCCTACATCCGCGGCAAGGGCGACCTGCATGTCATGGACGCCGACGGCACGAACGACCGGGTTCTCTTCAACCACTGGTCGACCCCGGAGTTCTCCTGGTCGCCGGACGGCCGCTGGATCGCCTTCTCCCGCGAGGACCGGAACTACAACTCGGACATCTGGATCATCCCCGCCGAGGGCGGCGAGGCGGTGAACATCAGCCAGCACCCGGACGATGACATGGGCCCGGTGTGGTCCGCCGACGGGCGGATGATCGCCTGGTCCACCCGGCGCTTCAGCAACCAGTACGACGGCTACTTCCTCTACCTCACCCGCGCCGATGACGAGCGCACGAAGGAAGAGTGGGAAATCTGGGAGAAGACCCGGGACAAGAAGAAGAAAAAGAACGACGAGAAGTCGGAGGAAGAGGAGGAAGAGAAGAAGGGCGAAGAGGCCGAGGAGGACACCTTCCGGGTGCGTATCGACTTCGAGGACATCCACCTCCGCGGCCGCCGGGCGACGAACCTTCCCGCCGATGAATTCGTCATCGGAATCCACCCGAAGGGCGACCGCATCGCGTTCATCGGCACCGTGGAGGGGAAGCGCGATCTCTTCAGCGTCAACCGCTTCGGCGAGGACCTGAAGGCGATCACCACCGGCGGAACGAAGCCCGAAGCGGCCCATCTCGGCCCGGAGGGGAAGAAGATCTACTTCCTCAAGGGCGGCCGCCCGGCTTACGTCCCGCTGGACGGCGGGTCGGTCGAGACGACATCGTTCAAGGCCACCCTGGCGATCGACAAGACGAAGGAGAGGTTGCAGGTCTTCGACGAGGGCTGGCGCAACCTCGGCGAGTGGTTCTACGACCCGAACCTGCACGGCGCCGACTGGCCGAAGGTGCGGGAGACCTACCGCGGCTGGGTGGAGCGGGTCTCCCACGACCGGGATTTCGCCGACATCATGAACCTGATGCTCGGTGAGCTCGGCGCGAGCCACATGGGTTACTACCCCGACCGGGGCAACAACGGCAGCGCGGGGCCGGACGGCTACCTCGGTCTCGAGTTCACGCCCGATTACGAGGGCGAGGGGCTGCGGATCGCCCGCGTCCTGCCCCACGGTCCGGCCGACAAGGAGGCGAGCCGCCTCCAGCCCGGTGACATCCTGCTCGCGGTCGAGGGGCAGCCGGTCTCGCGGTCGGAGAACCTCTTCCGCGCGCTGGAGCACCGCGCGGGCGACCCCACCCTCGTCCGCTACCGGCGGGACGGCGAGGAGCTCGAACTCGAACTGGTTCCCGTGACCTGGTCGGGGCTGCGGCAGCTCGCCTACGACTTGATGGTGCGGAGCAAGCGCCGGACGGTGGAAGAGGCCACCGGCGGCGAGGTGGGATACGTCCACATCCAGGGCATGGGCTGGACGGAGGTCGAGCTGTTCGAGCGCGACCTGTACGCCGCCGCGGACGACAAGGACGCGCTGATCATCGACGTGCGCAACAACGGCGGCGGGTGGACGACGGACATGCTGCTCACCATCCTCACCCAGCCGGTGCACGCCTACACCATCGGTCGGGACGGCGAGATCGGCTACCCGCAGCCCCGCTACCCGCTCTACCGCTGGGAGAAACCGATCGCGGTCATCTGCAACGAAGGCTCTTACTCCAACGCGGAGATTTTCAGTCACGCCATCCAGACCATCGGCCGGGGGCCGCTGGTGGGGGCCGAAACCGGGGGGAACGTGATCTCGACCGGCGGCTGGACCACCCTGGACGGCGGCTGGATCCGCCTGCCCTTCCGCGGCTGGTACGTGTTCGGCACCCGGCTCGACCAGGAGGGCGTCGGCGCCGTGCCCGATTACATCGTGCCGTTGGGACCGCCCGAGATGATCCGCCACGATGACCCGCAACTCGACAAGGCCGTCGAGCTGATGAAGGCGGCCGCCGAGCAGTGGCGGGCGAGCTATAACCCCACGGGGGACTGAGAAGAGCGTCGGGCGGGAGGGAGCGGAGCGCCGCAATTGGCAGCCGGGGACCCGCTTCACAGCGCCGCGCGGGGATTGAATACAAGACGATTCGGAGCCGCATTCACGATAGTGAGGACACGAGGAGGCAACATGTTGCGACGATGGACGGCGGGTGTTCTGCTCGTCCTCTTCGCCGCCGCGGGCGGGGCCGCCGCCGGGGGTGGGGAGGTGTCGGCGCTTAACCCGGACCTGTTGAAAATCCGGGAACACCGCCTTGATAACGGGTTGCAGCTCCTGATGCTCGAGGATCACAGTGCGCCGGTCGTTTCCCTCCAGGTCTGGGCGCACACCGGCAGCCGCAACGAGCGGCCCGGGATCACGGGCATCAGCCACATGTTCGAACACATGATGTTCCGCGGGTCGAAGAAGTACGGTCCCGAGGAGCACAACAACATCGTCAAGCGGTACGGCGGGCGGCTGAACGCCTTTACCGCCGAGGATATGACGGTGTACTTCGAGAACATCGCCAGCGATTACCTCGAGCTGGTCGTCAGCCTCGAAGCCGAGCGCGACGCGAACCTGAACATCACCGAAGAGACGATGGAGCCGGAGCGCAAGGTGGTCGCCGAGGAGCGCCGCATGCGGACGGACAACAGCCTCTTCGGTTCGGCGTTCGAGCAGTTGCTCATCAACTCCTACGTCGCCCACCCCTACCTGTGGCCGGTGGTCGGCTGGATGAGCGACATCCAGGGCTGGACGGTGGACGACTTGCGGGAGTATTACCGCATCCATTACGCGCCGAACAACCTCACCGTCATCATCGTCGGGGATTTCGACCCGCACGATGCTGTCGCCATCGTCGAGAAGTACTACGGCGCCATTCCCGCGCAGGAGCCCCCGGAAGGGGTCCGGACGGTGGAACCGCCCCAGCGGGGCGAGCGGCGGGTGAAGTTCTATCGCCCGACCCAGCTCCCCTTCCTGATGGCGTCCTACCACATCCCGGAGACGAAGCACCCGGACCTGCCCGCCCTCAAGGTGGCGCAGAAGATCCTCTCGGACGGGGAATCCTCCCGGATCTACCGCACCTGCGTCTATGAAAAGCAGGTTGCGCGCTTCGCCGGCGGAAATGTCGACAACCGGAAGGACCCCGGGCTGTTCTACGCGTACATCGGGGTCAATGTCGGCGCGGAGATGGACGAGGCGGAAAAGGCCCTGTTCGAGGTCATCGAGGGGCTGGGGGTGGACGGTCCCAGCGAGCGCGAGCTGCAGAAGGCGAAAAACCAGCTCGAGGCAGACTACATCTTCGGCCTGCAGACGGTGATGGGCAAGGGAATGGCCATCGGCCAGGCGGTGATCTACGAGGACGACTACAACGCCTTCCTGACGAAACCCGAGAAGTACCGGGCCGTCACCGCCGAGGATGTGAAACGGGTGGTGAACACCTACTTCACCGAGATGAACCGGACGGTTGTTTTCGTTCTGCCGCCCCCGGAGAAGAAGGAAGTTGACACGGCTTCGGCCGAGTGAGGAGGAAAAGAGCGATGATGAAACGATGGATCTGCGTGCCGGTGCTCGCGGCTCTCCTCGCCCTGCCGGCCGCGCAATCCGGCGCCGTTTTCGCCGCGGGCGACGAGGATCTCGTCCCGGCGTTCAACCCGCCGGAAAAGCTGGACACCTCTCCGGTGGAACTGCCGGAGATTACGAAGAGAATCTACAAGAACGGGCTGACCGTCTACTATGTCCCCCACCACGAGCTGCCGGTGGTCAGCATGCGCCTGATCGCCCTCACGGGAAGCCTGTACAACCCGATGGACAAGCCGGGCCTGACCGGTTTCATGGCCGACCTGTTGACCAAGGGGACCGAGAAACGCACCGCCCCCGAGATCGCGGACGCCATCGACTTCGTCGGTGGCAGCCTGAACAGCGGGGCGGGCTGGAACGGAACCTATGTCCAGGTCAGCGTGCTCAAGCGCGACTTCGAACTCGGGCTGGACCTGCTCAGCGATGTCAGCCTGCACCCCACCTTCCCCGAGGAGGAGATCGAGCGGACGCGGCGGCAGTGGATCGCCGGCCTGATGCAGGCCAAGGACAACCCGGGGACCATCGCCGGCCAGGCGTTCGACCGCTTCGTCTACGGCGATCATCCCTTCGCCTTCCCGGTGGATGGTACGGTGGAGAGTGTCCAGGGGTTCACCCGGGCTGACCTGGTCGCCCAGCACGAACGCCTGTTCGTCCCGGGCAATGTCGTCCTCGCGGTCGCAGGCGACATCACGCCCAAGGCGGCGGACAAGCTGATCCGCCGCGCCTTCGGCAAGTGGCCGAAGGGCGAGCGGCCCGTCCCGGCGGCGGGCGACCCGGTGGCCTCGAAAGGCGGCGAGATCCTCCTCGTCGACAAGCCGGACGCCGTACAGTCCGAGATCCGCATGGGCTACGTCCTCGGACGGTACAACATGGGCGATGACTTCTTCGCCTTCAAGTTGATGAATTACATGGTCGGCGGAGGCGGGTTCAACAGCCGCCTGATGCTGCGGCTTCGCAACGAGCTCGGGCTCACCTACAGCTTGCGCTCCGGTCTCTCTCCGCGCCAGCAGGCGGGCGCCTACACCATCTCCAGCTTCACCAAGACCGAAACCACCGGGGAGATGATCAAGGAGATCTACGCGGTGCTCGACACGATCCTCGCGGAAGGTTTCACCGCGGAGGAGCTGAAGGACGCCAAGTCCTACCTGATCGGGTCCTACCCGATGAACTTCGAGACGCCCGCCCAGATCGCGACCCAGTTCCAGACCCTTCTCCTCTACGACTTCGGCGACCCGGCGAAGCACATCGCCTCCTACCGGCAGAAGATCGCCGGGGTGACGCTTGAGGATGTCAACCGGCTGGCGAAGAAGTACCTGCACCCGGACAGGATCCGGATCGCGGTGGTCGGCGTCGGCGACGAGGTGGAGGAGCAGCTCAAACCGTTCGGCTCCGTCGAACGGATCTCGATCGAGGAATTCTAAGGGAAGCAGCCGATCTCCTACTGCTTTCGGCGTATAGGATTGTCATCCTGAACGCCAGTGAAGGATCTCGAAATGAAATGGTTCATATTCAGTGGAAACGCAACGATTCGAGACCCTTCCTTCGTCCCGATGAATCGGGACGGGTCAGGGTGACACATTTTTACGCTTAACATTAGACGGCGGTGAGTGCACCGCGCCCATTTAACGGCAGACAGAACCGGCCCGCCAAACGGCGGGCCGGTTTTCTCATTCATCGAGATGCAGCCCGGCGACGTGTCGCCGGGAAAAGCTCCCGGAGTCAGCGACTCCGGGCTACAGCTGACAGGGTCACGCGGCGTAGGGGCATGTCGCAAGGTGCGTTACAGACTTCTTACACGACTTTGGGAGACAGAGCCACCCGCCGATTACGGCCCTTCTCCCTCGTTGGGCAGGTTCCCGGCGGAGTCGCTGCGGCGGAAGCGGAGGATGCGGTCGTTCCCGGTGTCGGAGATGTAGACCACCCCCTCGTAGGTCGCCACCCCCATCGGCTCGCTGAGGATGGGCAGCAGCACCTTCACGGTCTTCGCGGCGGGCACGAGGAGCGAAATCACCGTGTCGGCGGGCGCGACGAACCCGGCGAGGTCCGGGTTCAACGTCTCGTCGAAAACCAACCCCGCCTCGCCGGCCGCCTCCTCGATCGACTGCAGGGAATCCACCGCGAGGTCCGCGCTGTCGGCGGCGACATACCCCTCGAGCGTGGGGTTCATCCCGGCGTTGAAGGCAATCCCGAGATCGGCGAGGGTGGTGCCCAGGGAATCGCCGGCCCCGACATCGACGAGGACCTCCTCGGCGGCCGCTTCACGGAAGAAATTGCCGTCCGGGTAGAAGGCGGCGACACGGTTCTGCAGCGAATCGGCCACGTAGAACAGTCCGAGGCCGAGCTGGTCGCTCTCGCCCACGGCGATGGCGGTCGGGGCGGAGAAGTAACCGAGCTGGAGGACCTCCTGCGGCTCGGGATCGCCCTCGTTCGGGGTGAAGGCGAAGAACCAGGTCCCCGCACCGCCGAACACCTTCTGGACGAGGAAATTCCCGCCGGTCTGGGTGAAGAAGACCTCCTGGGTCGTCCCCCCGGAGCGCGAGGCCAGCCCGGTGGGATTGTTCGTCGAGGCCTGCCCCTGCCCGAAGGTGACAACCTGGTCGAGATACTGCCCTTCGAAGGTGAAATAGGCGGAGCCGTCGCCGAGGATCAGGAGGCGCGAAAAGCTGACACGGACGCTGATGATGCGGTCATTCCGCTGGTCGGCGAGGAACAGCGTCCCCGAGCGGTCCACGCCGCCGTCCACATCGGTGAACTCCGACCCCGGGCGCGAGGAATCACGGTAGAACACGTACTCCCTGCTGTAGGGGGCCAGGCTGTCCGGATCGGTCGTGGAGGTCATGTCCACGACATACGCCGCACCCTGGGCAAGCGAATCCAGGAGATCGGGATAGGTATACAGGGGCTGGGTCAGGTCGATCACCTCCTGCTCGCCGGAGGAGGGATAGATGACGGTCATCGACTGCACCAGCTCGCTCACCCCGAAGTGGTCGGCCATCTGGCTCCACGCATAGACCACGCTGTCGCCGTTGACCATGTAGAGGTTCATCTTCGAATCCTGCCCGATGCCGCGCGGCGGGCGGGTGGTGTCGGCGACGGCGGCGAAGAGGTCATCGCGGAGGACGGAGCCGTCCCGGCTCATCTGGACGACCCGGCCGTTCGTGTGGCTGCCCACGGGGCTGTTGTCCACGATGTACAGCAAGCCGTCACGGCCCATCTGGATGTCGCCGGGGCGGGTCCAGGTGTACCCCGCGGCGGCGTCCCAGTCGGGGCCGATGCGGAGGAAGGTGGTGTCGCTGGCGCCGAAATCCTCCGGGCGCGTGACCACCGAGGTGGGCAGAGCGGGGTGTTCGCCGCAGCCCGCGAGCAGAAGCAGGCCCGCCGCGAGCAGGGCCGCGACCGCCACCGGTCCGGCCGGGTTTCTTCTTCCGCCGCCTTTACCCTTCACTCCACTCCCCATCAGAACGTCAGCCCGACGCTGATGCGCTGGGACTGATCCAGGATGCCGAAATCGGTATAACTGTAATCGAAGTTGAGCGCGAAGCCGCGCCAGGGAACCCGCACCCCTCCCCCGACGGCCCAGCGGTCCTCGTCCGTGTTGACCTTCAACCCGCCGCGGAGGAACAGCATCCCGCGGAAGCCGTACTCCGCGCCCAGCTTCAGGTTCTCCGCGTTGTCCACCGGGTGGTTGAGCTGCAACGAGCCGAGAAACTTGTGCGGCCCGGCGGCGAGGAGGGTCATCGCCGCGCCGAGACGGAACTCGGTGGGCGGGCTGTACGCCTTGAAATTGTCCTCGTACTCGATGCCGTTCTCATCGACCCGGGTATAGGTTCCCTCCGGCTTCGAGTTCGGCCCGAAGTGCACCAGCGCCACCCCGAGGCGGAGGTCACGGTACCCGGTCCAGTAATAGGTGCCGAAGTCGAGCATCACGTTTTCCAGCAGGTACCCGGCGAGGTCCTCGCGGGCGTACTTGACCGTCACCCCCCATGAGAAGTTATCCGTCATCGCGAGGGCATAGCTGAGGCCGAAGAGGGCGTCGCCATAACTGAAGTACTCACCGGTGCCGTCCGGGTGGAACTCGGTGGTGATCTCCATGTCCGCCGTGGTCAGGGTCGCGGCGCTGAGCGCGAGAACCCCGACCGGCAGCGGCTGCACGAAGGAGAGGGCATCATAGTCGATGTCCGCCAGCCAGTCGATGTGCACCACCCCGAACGCCCGCGCGCCGCGGTAGAGGTGCGCCAGGCCGGTGGCAGGTCCCTTCACGCCTTCCGGGGTGCGCTCGGGGTCGACGACGAACTTGCCCTGCCAGCGGTTGCGGACCTGGGCGACGCCCGCGGGATTCCAGAACACCGCGAAGGGGTCGTTGGCGATGGCGACGTAGGCCCCTCCCATCGCCTCCGCCCGCGCGCCGACCGGGATCTTGAGGAAGGTCATCGAGGAGGTGCCGACCCGCTGCCCGCCGAGGATCGGGATCAGCGACTGCGCCCGCACGGTCCCGGCCGTCCCCAGGAGGAGGACAAGCCCGAAGACCAGCGCCGAGCGGCTGCCTCCGCGGCGGCCGGCGCCGCGCTCTCCCCTGCCACGATCGCTCATCTCAGAACCTGAACGAAAAGCCGAAATACACCTGCCGCGGGGCCTTCCAGCGGCTCGGATCGATAATGATGAACCCCTGCTCGTTCTCCCAGGACCGCGGCGCCGGATCCCCGTATTCGTAGGGCTCGCCGGTCAGGGGGTTGATCCGGTTCGGGAGCTTGAAGTTGAACAGGTTGATCGCTTCGATGAAGAATCTCATCTTCATCGACCGGAGCAGCGGGACCTGCTTCCACACCTTCAGATCCACCGTGTTCCACCAGGTGGAGATGGCGCTGTACCGGTCGCCGTCATCCTGGATGTCCTGGCCGTTGTTCACCAGCTTGGCGGGCGTGTAGCGCTTGCCGCTCTGCACCTCCCAGCGGAGGCTGCCGCCCCAGTTGCCCGGCCAGCGGATTCCCAACCAGCGGGGGCGGTCATCTTCCGGGATCCGCAGCCAGAGGGTCAGGCTGGCATTAATCGGCTTGTCCCAGGCGAGGAACTCCTCGCCGAGGGTCTTCTCCTGCACCGTCGTGTTCGCCGCGGCCTGGATCTCCGCGTTCGCGCTGGAGCTCTTTCCGGTGGCGATCTGGTAGGCGAAATCCGCGTTCCCCGTCAGGTAACGCCCCTGCCGGGCGCGGAAGCGCACTTCGATCCCCCGAACGCGGGCGTAATCGAGGTTGAAGTACTGGTAGAAGGAGACGGTCCCGAGACGCGGGTTGACGCTGTTGACCTTGAAGCTGGTGGCATAGTCGAACAGGTCCTTGTAGAACGCCACCAGCTCGATCACCTGGTTCCCGCTGAACCGGTGCTTGACGCCCATTTCGTAGGCCACGGTGGTCTGCGGGTTCAGGTTGGGGTTGCCGAAAAGCTGGTAGGTGGAGGGGCTGTAACTCTTCAGCTTGGCGTAGACATACGCCCCCTTGGGGCGCTGCGAGAAGTGGCCGTAGCTGAAGAAGAGCATGTCCCGGTCGGTGACCGGGTGGCTGACCCCGAGGCGCGGGCTGAGGTGGTACTTGATCCGCCGGCCCAGCACCAGGTCCGTCTCTTCGACGAACAGCCTTCGTGCCTGGGGGGTCAGGGTGATCACCCGCGGGTCGTTGATCGCGTCCTCGACATACTGCCCCGGCGCCCACCAGTCGAAGCGAAGCCCGACGTTGGCGATCAGGCCCTTGAACTCGATCTTGTCCTGGGCGAAGAGGGCGCCGTCCTCCGTGAGGACGCTGTACATGTCAAAATCCCCGCCGAGATCCGTCGAGGCGATCCAGGGGTCATGGATGCTGAGCAGTTGCAGCTTCGTCTGCTCGTACTCCAGGCCGGCCTTGATCTGGTGCTTCGGGTGGACCTGGCTGGTGATCTTCGCCTTGAGCTGCCAGGTGTCATTGTAGTGGTCGTGCCACAGGTTGCCGTTGCCGTTGTCCCACAGCCCGTCCCCCGCGCGGACGAAGACCTCCCCGTCCGGGCCGATGTCGTAGAAGACCGGCTCGGTGTCCACCGGGCGGACATATTCCGTCCAGTCCTTGCGCCCGGACTGGGAGGAGACCTGGTTGTAGAAATTGCCGAGGGTCAGCTCGTAGAAGGTCCGGTTGCTCAGGGTATGCGTCAGATTGAAGGTCTGCTGGATGCCGTCACGGGTGATCGTGTTGTACTTGTCGAGGATGTTCATGAACTTCAGCGGGAAGTATTCCTTGTCCTCGACGAGGGCGTCGAAGTACCCCTGGTTGATCCTCAGGCTGCGGCCATAGCTGTAGGAGACCTTGAAGATGCGGGTCGGTTTGTAGGTCACCTTCCCGAGGACGGACCAGTTGTTCTCCTCCCGGAGGGCGAAGGGGTCGTAGCTCTCCACCCGGGGGACAAGCCCCACCGGCGATTTGGGCAGGTAGGTGTTGGTCACGAAACCGTAGCCGTTGAGGAAGAAGGTGGTCTCGCCGGGGAGTTTCAGCCCGGCGACCGGGAGGAGGTAGTTGGTCAGCAGCTCCGGGCCGCCGAGGGAGAATTCCGTGTTCGCGGCGTTCTGGTGCTGCTCCGGCCAGCCGGCGAGATTGTCCCACTTGGCGGACAGGGAGCCGGAGAACCTGTCGCCGCCCTCCTTCGTCTCCACGTTGACCAGGCCGCTCATCGCCTGGCCCCATTCGGCGTTGAACCCGCCGGTGATCACCTCGAGTTCCTTGATCGCATCGGCGGAGATGTAGATGCCCAGCCCCTGGCCGCTGATGGGGTCCTTCACCGACAGGTTGTCGATGATGTAGAGGTTTTCGTCCGCCCGCCCGCCGCGGATGTGGATCTCGTTGTTCTCGCGGACCACGCCGACCTGCTGCTGCAGGATGTCGTTGATCCCCTCGACCGCCAGCCCGGCGATGTCCTCGCTGCCGATGGTGCGCGACGTGGCGGTCTCGTCCACGTCGATCAGCGGCTTCTCGCCGATGATCACGATCTCCTGCCCGAGGGCGAGCACGGTGGGCTCCATATTGAAGTCGACCACCACCTCTTCGTTGTCCCTGACGATGATGTTCGTCTTCAGCGCGACCTTGTAGCCGACGAAGCTCGCCTGGAGGTCGTAGCTGCCCGGCCGGACCCCGACGATGTAGTACCGCCCGTCGAGATCGCTCGAACTCCCGAGGTAGGTTCCCTTGACGACGATGTTGACCCCGGGCAGGGGTTCCCCGTTGCCGGCGTCGGTCACCCGCCCGGTGATCCGGGCGAAGGCGAACGCCCTTCCGGCCGGCAGCAGGGCCGCCAGGACGATCAGCAGCGCGAGGCCGATGCGGCGCGGACAGGTGCCCATCAGTAATCTTCCTCGAAGAGAACCCGGATCACTTCTCCCACGGCCGGCCGCGAGAGGAACACCTGCATCGGCACGCTGATGAAGGCGTACGACCGGTCCGCGCGGGCGAGCCCGATGACGGGCGTCCCCTGGTACTGGGGCGGCGTGCTGGTGCTCTCGTCCAGGTGATAGATCACCCTCACCCCTTCCGCCGGCCGGAAGGCGATCACCGGGCGGCCGATGATCGAATTGGACGGCATCGCGAGGACGGGCAGCGCGGTGACATCCTGCGGGATCAACCTCAGCGTGTCGGCGGGAGTCGTGGTCAGCCGATAGGGGACGGCGGTCCACAGGCTGTCCGCCAGGTCGAGGACCATGCTCGTGTCCACGCTCATCGTGGTCAGGAACATGCGCTTGTCGGAAGAGTTGATGAAGCTGTACATCGAGTTGAAGGCCTGCCGCAGCTTCGGCTGGCCGTAATAGGAGAACCAGAGCACCCGGTCGAAGGCCAGCAGGGTCTCGGTGATGTCCACCGTGACATAGGGCAGGTCGATGATCTCCCAGGTCGAATAGGCCTCCCCCTCCACCCCGTAGAGCGAGTCGAAGATGGCCCGGTAGAAGTCCAGGTGCACGTTCTGGGCGTCGAGTTCGTAGTCATCGACGATGAGATACCTGCCCACCGGCACCTTGACGACCCACTCCTCCGGGTCGGTGGCGACGGTGGAGTCGGGGAAGTGGATCCGCCCCGACTCGAAGTTCGCCACGTCCGCCGCCTTCAGCCAGAAGGTGTGCGGTCCGGGCGCGAGGTCGCGCAGGGTGACACTGGCGTCGGTCCCGGGCAGCTCGACCCACTGGGTGTCCCCCTCCGCCGGGTCGAGGGCGTAGTAGAAGTGCTCGATGGTCTCGTTGCCGTCCGGGTCGGTTGCGTCCCACACGAAGCTGCGCGTCGTGAAGGTGTAATGGGTTCCCGCGACCGACATCGGGTTGGACTGGATGCGGAAGCTCACCTCGGGCCGGCTGTTCACCACCGGGAAGCTGATCGTCGCCGGGGTGGGATCCTCCGCGCCGTCGTTGTCGACCGCCTTGACCTGGAAGGTGAAGGTCGCGGAGCTGGACCGGATGGGGACGAGGAACTCCTTCTCCTCGTCCGTCGTCTCGACCCACTCGGTGTCGGTCCACAGGGTGTCCTCGACGACGAAACCGCTGTCCGCCGTCGTCGTATCCGTCACCTCGTAGATCAGCTTGCCCCAGCGATAATAGTAGCCGACGACGCGGCCGTCCTCGTCCTCACCCCACCAGTTCATGCGCTTGCGGCTGGAGCTGGTGTCGGGCCGGGCGTCCGGGGCGAAATCGAGGCTGAGATAGGTTTCCGGGGGCAGATTCCCGGCCGGACTCTTCCCGCCTCCGGGCAGACCGTTCGCGTCCACCGGAGTCTTCTCTCCGCAGCCGGAGAGGCCGAAGAGAAGCGCCGCGAGAAGGACCGAAACCGGAAAGATCCGATGGAGAAACACCCTCTTCATCTCACACCCTGAACAACTCACCCCTTCCCCCCGCCCGGACGGGAGCCCGCACTCCGACCCCCCACCCGGCGGAAAGAGTACCGCGCGGACCGCGCCTGCCGCTCCCATAGAGCCGGACCGAACGGCCCGGACTTCGGGGGGCAGCTACACACTTCCGTTTTTCGATATCCGCCGGCACTCGACCGGGAAAACGGTGAGCGCCGGCTCCCCTGCAACAGCCGCGGTACCGGCGCCGCAGGCGCGGCGCCGGTACCGGGCGGTGCAATCATGGTTACTTCACCAGCACCATCTTGCGGACCAGCTGGCGATTGTCGGCCACCAGGCGGAGGAAGTAGGTCCCGGAAGCCACCGGAGCGTCGGCCTCATTCCGGCCGTTCCAGTAGACCGAGTAGCTTCCCGCGCGCTGATCGGCATCGACAAGGGTACGCACGAGCTGGCCGAGATGGTTGTAGACGAGAACCTTCACGTTCCCCGCCACCGGCACGGCATAGCTGATGGTGGTGGACGGGTTGAACGGGTTCGGGTAGTTCTGCTCGAGGGCGAACTCGGTCGGCAGGGTAGCCGCCTCGTCGCTCACACCCTCCACCCCGAGGTCACCCTGGTCGCGGAGTTCGACCTTCCACGAACCGAAGGTGTAGACGAGAACACCCTGGACGATGTCGAACGTGGTTCCCACGTCCGCCGCATCCAGGAGGTCGAGCGCCGGGTCGCCGTCCGGGAGCATGTCGTCATCCAGCAGCATGGTCTCGCCGGAAGCGTCGGTGAAAGTCCAGTCGTACGAGTTGACCGAGGTGATCTCCGCATCGGTGAACTTGACCACCACGCTCTCGTAGGACTCGAGGGCGGCGTTCACCTCCGCGCAGGTGACATCGTAGGTCTCGTAGCTCTGGCCGCTGGCATCGATCGTGGCGCCGATCACATCCACCATCCGGGTGAGGTTGCCCCACTTGAAGTTCCAGTCGCCTTCACCACTCTCGTCGATCGTGCCGGTCACCGTGATCTCGTCGCCCATCGCGGGAGTCGCGATCCCTTCCGGGATCATCACCGCGAGGCCGCTGAACGGAGCATCGGTGCCGGTCTGGATGAAGTAGCAGTTCCCGTAGGTGGAGTTCCCGAACTCCGCGGCGTTGACCGCGAGGTCCGTGACAACACCGCTGACCGTCACCTGGTAACCTTCATACCGGCTCGGGCCGTACTCGAAGACGGTGTACTGGACATCCTGGATGGTGAGGTCCGTGCCGTTGGTGACATAGCCGTACAGCTCCGTTTCGATGTCCGACGGCGAGGTGGTCGTGGTGCTGTTGTCGTCCTCGGCGACGAGGTAGTACCAGATGTCGGTACCGGCGGGCTGGGCGGGAATCTCGCCCTCCCAGTCGATGCCGCCGACGTTCGTCATCGCCGCTTCCTGCCAGTCGCCGTCCGCGATGCGATACATGATCGATGCGGAGATCACGGCGCTGTTGTCCGAAATGCTCGCATCCACCGTCACCACTTCGTCCGCGCCCGGGGTGCCGGGGTCGCGTGCGACGCTGAGGAAGTTGGGCGGGCCCTCGCCGATGACGATATCCGCCGGGTACAGCGGTTCAATCTTGTACGCCCAGTCGAACTCCGTGGCCGGGTCCATCGAGCCGTAGTGGTGATAGATCCAGCCCCACAGGCTGTCGATCAGGGTGCCGATGGGCGGAACCTGGTAGCCGGTCATCGAGTCGGAATCGTCGTCCACCAGCGCGGAGAAGACATCATCACCGAGGTCATCGTCGATCGCGAACAGCTCGAAGTTCAGGTTGTCGTTGGTCACAGAGCTGTTGTACACCTTGATGAACACGGTGCCGTACTGCTCGACGATCTGCGGATCGCGAACCTCCGCCGTGGTCAACGGGACCGGCTCCGGCACCGGGTTCGCCGGGGAGAGGAACTGCACCGGCTCGGTGACGAAGAGCTCAGTCATGTTCGACTGGCTGGTGTTGTACTCGGAAATATACCCGGTGACGACGATTTCATCTCCCACGAAGAGCTGCGGGAAGGTGGTCGAGTCGGGGTCATAGGAGAGCACCGCGCTCCACGGGGCGCCCTCCAGCGGGGTGTCATAATCGGAGAAGATGAACTTGACCCCGGCGCCGGCGTAGGAGAGACCGGAGGGCATGGTCACGATGCCGTGAATCGTCACCGTGTCCGGGTCCACCTGGCCGTCATACCGGGCCGAGCTGGAGTAGGACTCGTCGCGAGCCGCCCATGTGCCGTTGGCATCCTCCACCGGAGCCATGTCCATCGGGCGGACCTGCTGGAACCACCAGATCGGGGTGTACCAGCCGCTGTCCGGGTCCTCGGCGACCTTCAGGTCGTGCGCGATCTCCGGCAGGATCTTGTACTCGGAGTAGGTGTAGTTCAACACACCCTGCACATACTCGAACGGCATGTCGACGACGGGGTCGAAATAGTAGCCGAATACGGCGTCGGCGGGGTTGTCCACCGCGACGCTGTTGGTTCCGTCACCGATGTCCCACTCGCCGAAGTTGTTCGGGGCCTCGACGCAGTTCAGGCCGGGGTCGGAGATCCTGATCAGCACGCTCTCGTACGGCTCGGCGCCGGCCACGGTCTGCAACTCGGCGAGAGTCACATCCGTGTAAGCCACGGCAGCCGGCAGGTTGGTCCAATCGACCGAGTCGCTGAGTACGGTGACCGTGCCGGCGCTGGCGTCGAACTCGGTCAGGCCGTAATACTCGGTCACCTCACCGGTAACCTCGACCTCCCAGCCGAAGCCGAGTTCGTAATCGGTGTCGCCGGTGTACACGTAGATGCCGCTCCAGGCCCCCGGCGCATCGGCAACATAAAACTTGTTGCCTCCCATCGACATCGACTCGAAGGTGACCCAGCCCTGGATGGTCACCGTCTGACCGACCAGTGGACTGGCGTCATCCGCTTCCGGATCAGGGACCGTCTGGATGTCGCTGATCGCGGTAATCTGCGCCCATGCCGCGGGGGCGAGCAGAAGCAGCGCGATAAACAGTATCAAACCTCTTCGCATTTTTCCTGTCCTCCCGAACTCTCCTCAACGTTTCGACGTCCCCCGGAACGGGGAGCCGTCCCCTTCTTCTTGATCCTCTGCATCCTCGAATGTTTATCCGGCACAGTGCCGGGTTTCATCCCCCTGAAACAGCCTTTTCCTCCGGGTGAATCTCGCGGGATGCATGGGCTACAAAGCCGAGCGCCCGCATGATCTCCCGGGCGATGTCCGTATCGTCGATCATCCGGCCGAATTTTTCCGCGCCGGGACCGTAAGCAAATATGGGGACGGGCAACGGCGTGTGGCCGCCGGTCGCCCAAGCGATTTCGAGGCCGGACCCGTCCCGGCCGCCCCCGACGACCTCGAGCCCGCCGGTCTCATGGTCCGCGGTGACAAGTACCAGCGTCCGGCCGTCCCCGCGGGCGAATTCCAGTGCATCGCGCACCGCGAGGTCGAACTGCAGGGTCTGGCGGACCACCCCGGCGGCGTCGTGCTCGTGCGCCGCCCAGTCAATCTGGCTTCCCTCGACCATCAGGAAAAAGCCGCTTTCATTCTTTTGCAGGAGAGTAATCGCCTTTTGGGTCATCTCCGAGAGGCTCGGCTCGGGAGGGTGGGTGGTCATCGCCTCCTCGGCGAAGAGCCCGACCACGGGCGCACGGTCCACCGCGAGGAGTTGCGCGCGTGTGCTCACCCGGGCGTATCCCCTCTCCCCCATCTCACGGAGGAGGTCCCGGTCATCCGCCCTCACCGAACCCGGAAAGCCCGCGGGGCGGAAGTACTTCCAGCCGGCGCCGAGGAGGACATCCACCCCGCTCGCCGCGAGGTCCTCCGCGATGCGCGTCTCCCACGCCCGGGACCTCTGGTGCGCGGCGAAGCAGGCCGGGGTGGCGTGGGTCACGGAACAGGTGACGACGATTCCCGTGCCCATGCCGGCCTCCCGCGCCATCTCGAGCACGGTCGCCAGGGTGTCGCCGTCCGGGGCGATGGAGATCCAGCCGTTGTTCGTCTTGCGCCCCGTGGCCATCGCCGTCGCGGAGGCGCCGGAATCGGTGATCAGCTCATCGGCCGCGTTGGTCGTCACCAACCCGGCGACCGGCATGGCCTCGATGTACAACCTGCCCTCCGGCCCCACGGCGGCATACTGGCTGAGGGTGATGTGGCCGAGCCCCATGCCGTCCCCGATGAGGAGGATGACATTGCGCACCGCGCCTTCGGGCTGGTCCATGTAGCGCCGGGAGTCCTCGAGGGGGACATAGCCCCGCACGGCGTCCGCGAACCCACCGGCGAAGAGAGCGACGGGCAGCAGGACGACGAGGAGCAGCGCGACGAACACCACGCCGTGCGGGAATCCCGCCCCGCCGCCGGAGGTGCTCCCAGGCCCGCAACGGGCCGCGCCGGTTTTCGCTCTCGTCACTTGATCACCAGGAATTTACCCGTTTTCACCTCGCCGGTGCGGAGATCCTTCACGGTGAAGATATATAGCCCGGTCGCGACCTCCTGGTCATCGTCGCTGAGGAGGTCCCAGGCGTGCTCCCCGCCGCTGAAGACGCGCCGCTCTCCGGGGCGTGCCCCGGCGCCGATCGCCTCGACATCGCCTCCGGTATAGGTCGCGGCATGGTGCTCGAAACGGTCCACCCGCTCGCCCGCGAGGGTGAAGATGCTCACTTCGCAGTCGGCCGGGAGGTAACGGAACCAGATCAGCCGCTCCCTCGCCGTGGCGCCGTCCCAGCGGGCATGCCCGATATAGGGGTTGGGATATACCCCGATGCGCACGTCCCCCGGCTGCGTCGGCGGCGTGCCCGGGAACGCGTAGACGCGGTTGGCGCTGCGGGGCGACTCCAGGCTGGGCAGGTTGTTCGCCGGGTCGCCGCGGTCGTAGGAGGTGACAGCGTAGTAGAGTTCCCGCGGCCAGCCGTTCTTCAGCCCCGAGTTCACCCAGCGGTACTGCACTTCAACGCCCTCGATCTCGAGCGGTTCGTCGAGGCGGATCGAGTCGAGACTCGTGTTCAGCCCGATGGGGATGTTGTCCCCGTCCGTGGTGTCGATGTCGTAGTCGATGTCATAATCGGCCAGCAGGGTCCACTCCACGCTGTCGCGCAGGGCCTCCGTCTTCGGGGCGCCGTAGATGCGGTACCCCTCGAAGTCGCGCTTGTTGGTGATCGGGTCGATGGTGTACTCGGCGATGTCGTTCCAGTAGAGCGTCACCTCGCGGTCGGCGGGGACGACGAACAGCGAGGGGGCGGGCGGCGCGGAGGGCAGGATGTACCGGGTGATCCGACCGTCCCCGTCCAGGTCCTCGCCCGGGTCGAGGATCCCGTTGCCGTTGCGGTCTTCGCCGTTGTAGGCGATCTGCGCCCAGGTGGCGTTCCGATACAGGTTGTCGCGGCGCTCCCGGCTGTCGGGGCCGCCGCCGTTCCACAACCCGCAGACCACGGCGATGGCGACGTTGAACCTCTGGCCCGGCGCGAGATTCGGCATCGGACCGCAGGAGAGGAAGATCATCCAGGAGTTCTGCCGGTCCTCCGTGCTCGGCAGGCCGCCGGTGTACTCCCGGTGCTCCCCCATGTAGTCGTACCGCTGCTCCTCGTCCTGGGGCATGGGGAAGTTCTGGCTCTCGTCGCTCCCGGTCCAGACCCACTGGTGGTAGTTGACCTGCCAGTCCTCCGACCGCGGCTCGGCACCGAGCATCTTGACCCCGAGGTAGCTCTGGGCCCACCCGGCGTCGCCGTCATAGTCGTACTGGATGCCCATGCGCAGGGAATCGCCGGTCTCCGGGTCCACGTCGACATAGTCGTTCAGGTTGTCATACCAGTTCCAGCGGCCGCCCGGCCCGCCCTGGGGGTTGTAGCTGTTGGTGTAGTTCATGTTGCCCACCGAGGCGTCCACCCACATGCCGAAATAGGGGTCCTCGATGACCGCGCCCTTCCAGATGGTGTCCCCGGCGGCATAGTCCACCGAGACGAGGCCGGAATAGTTGACGGTGGTGTCCTCTTCGGCGATCTCCCACCCCGTGGGGATGTTGGTCACCGTGTAGTTGAGGATGACGAACGCATCGGCGAAGGGGTCGTTCCAGGCGTACGCTTCCTGGTAGATATGCACCCCGAGGGGGGTGTGGTTGGGAATGGTGATCCCGGTGCCGGGGACGACGGTGTTGGTGTCGGTGTAGGAACAGACGAGGTCCTGGTCGCTGATCGCGTTGGGGTCGAACAGGCGGGCGTAGGGGGCGTACTCGCTGCCGGCGGAGGCGTCCGAGATCGAACTCTTCGTGACCAGCGTGTCCCAGGTGTCCGATTCGAACTGGATGATGCCGTTCTCGATGGGCGCGTTCATCGCCCCGCCGAAGACGACGATGCTGTCGGCATCGACCCGGGAAAAATCGAAACGGCGGTCGATCCGGTTCAGGTGGTGGAAGATGGGGTTCCAGCGGATGCGGTCGGTCTTCGAGGAGGTGAACTCCCAGCCGCCGTCCTCGAAGGCGAAAACCCCGTCGAAGATCCCGGTCGAGACGTGCTTCACCCCGTTCTTCTTGCCGCCGATCCAGATTCCGGCGTAGCTGAAGTGCTCGATGACCTCCCGCGGCAGGCCTCCGCGGTACTTGTAGGTGGCCGAAGGACGGTCCGGGGTGTTGTAGCCGTGTCCGAGGATGCCGAAGTTGGTGACGGTGAGTCCCATGTTGCCGACGCTGGTGTAGTGCCAGTAGTCGTCGACAGCGGTGCGGCGCTCGGGCTGGGGCCGGGGGCGCGCTCCCGACGCCGCAGCGAGGGCGAACAGCACCACCAGCACGAGACCCACCCGTGCCCTCCTCCTCAGCGCCGTGCTTCGGGGAACGCCGACACCACTCGGCGGTCGTGCCAACATCGCGACTCCTCGATACCCGCCATTCAGGTGATGCGGAGAGCGAATGAGCCTCCCCGCGAAGCCTGCGGGCGGAACCCGCATCGCTCCCTGTCACTCACTCCGGCTCAAGCCGGCAGGTCATTTGAGTCACCGGGGAAGGAAGCAGATCTCTCCCCCGGCATCCCGCTCTCTCTCGCAGGCAGGAGGTTACGAACGGAACGTCAGGCTGTGATTCGATCCCGGTGGACCGGTTCACCAGGGAACGGGAGCCCTCACATAGTTTGAAGTGTGAAAAGTAACAAATCCTCTCCCCCGGAGCGAGCCCCCTGTGAGCCAAGCCATGCGGCGTGGCTCACGAGCCATCCGCTTCCTCCTCCGTAACCCTTCCATGAGCCTCGACAGGCGTGCATCCGGGAGGGGCGAACCGGGCGGAAGAGGCGGTCTTCCATTCCGTCCCCGCGGGAAACGCGGCCGCCCGCCGGACCGCCCGGCCTGAAGGGGATCAAGAGTCGAGTATCTCGCGCACTTTTGCGGCCAGCTCCCCCGAGCGAAACGGCTTGGAGAGGAAATGCATCCCCTGCTTGGGGACACCATGTTTCATGATGGTGTTTTCCGCATAGCCGGACATGTAGAGGATTTTCATGTCCGGGTTTTTTTCGAGGATCGCGGCGACCATCTTCGGCCCGTTCATGCCCGGCATGACGACATCGGACAGCACGAGGTCGAACCCCCCGTCCCGCTCCTCGAAGAGACCGAGAGCCTTCTCCGCATTTTCGGCCGCGGTCACCCTGTATCCCAACACCCGCAGCGTATCGGCCGTCATCTCCCTCACGGCGTCATCGTCTTCCACGACCAGGACCGACTCGCCTTTCCCGGAGGGGAGTTCGCTCTCCGGGATCTTGCCGGGATCGGCGGCCGACTCCTCGACCCGCGGCAGGTAGATCTTGAACGTGGTCCCCCGGTCGACCGCGCTCTCGACCGTGATCGTCCCCCCGTTCTGCCGAATGATGCCATACACGGTCGAGAGCCCGAGCCCGGTCCCCCTGGTCTCATCCTTCGTGGTGAAGAACGGTTCGAAGATCCGGGGCCGTATCTCCTCGCTGATGCCGCATCCCGTGTCCGAGACCGACAGGAGCACCCAGTCCCTCACCCCCTCCCCGGCGAGAGAACCGATCTCCTCGCCGCCGGGTGTCACATTCGCCGTCCGGATCGTCAGGCTGCCCCCCTCCTGCATGGAATCGCGGGCGTTCACAACGAGGTTCAAGACCACCTGCTCAATCTGCGAGGGATCCATGTAGACGACACCGAGTTCCGGGTCGAGATCCATCTCCAGCCGGATGTCCTCTCCGCTGATGCTAACCAGCATCTCCCGCATTTTCTCGAGCGTGCGGTTCAGATTCATATTCTTCGGGTCGATGATCTGTTTTCGGCTGAAAGCGAGGAGCTGCCGGGTCAGCGCAGAGGCCCTCTCGACGGTTTTCGAGATCTCCTTGAGGTTCTTCTCGAGAGGATTCCCGGGCGGCAAATGCATCATCGCCAGGGAGGCGTTGCCCATGATCGCCGTCAGGAGATTGTTGAAATCATGGGCGATTCCCCCGGCGAGGCGCCCGATCGCCTCCAGTTTCTGCGCCTGGATAAGCTGCTGCTCCAGCTCCCGTTTCTCCGTGATGTCCCGAATGATGCCCTGGATCCCGATGACCTTCCCATCGAAAGCGACACGCAGCGATGCCGTGATCTGGCAGATGATCTTTCCGCCGTCCTTCTTCTTGAGAACAACTTCATGATCGACGATATGGCGCTTCTCCAGGACCTCCCGGAGGAACAGCCTGCGGTCTTCCGGGTTTTCATAGAGGGCGGCGATGTCGACCTGCAGCAGCTCTTCACGCGTGAAGCCGAAGAGGTCGACCATCGCGGGATTCACGGCGAGGAACCTGCCCTCGAGGGTGGACAGGTAGATCGGATCGCGCGACCCCTCGAAGAGCAGGCGGTACCTCTTTTCGCTGGCGACCAGCTCCTGCTGCCGAGTCAGAACCATCCGGGAGAGCAGAAAAAGGAGGAGTGCGCCGAGAATCCCACCCGCCAGGAAGACCTTGCCGCCCACGCTCTCCAGGGAGGCGAGGTAGACAGGGGAGGGAGCGATCTCCAGGGTCCAGGGTTTGTCGACCACTCTCACCTCGACCCGCTGCAGGAACCGGTCCGAACGACCGTCGCGCTCCGGTCCATGGGAATAGATGACCTCGCCGCCGGACTCCCGGAAACGAAAGTCGAAGTTTTTCCGCAGCTCCGGTTCGGCGAAGCAGGTGTTCACCAAATCGTTGATGCGAAACACCCCGTTGACAAAGCCCAGCAGCTTCCCCTGCGAATCACGGATGGGCAGATAGGTGGCAAACCCGGCTCCCCCCTGGAGCAGCTCGATTCTCGGGGTTCTCAGCAGGCGGTTCCGGCGGATCACCTCCTGGATGGTTTCACGGACCTGGGGAAACGGGTGCGCGAAGAGGTCCTTGCCCAGGGCGGTCTCGTTTCCCTCCCTCGGGACGATCACTCGAATCACGTGGTGATCATCGATCCAGTTCATCGCCTGGAAACCGCCGTAATCCGCCAGGATCGCGAGGGCCGCGGCCCGGTACGCCTCCTCGGAGCCGGTAACCGGGGGCACACTCTCCGCCAGGTATTGCATTACCTGGATTCTCGAGTCGACCCACGCCTGCAGCCGCAGGGAGAGCTGCTCGGCGGTCACCCGGGTGATGGTCCGCACACGGAGCCGGTCCTTCCCTTCCAGCCACAACCAGATGGAGATGCTGACAGCCAAGGTTCCCACCATCAACAGGAGTGGCAACAAGAGCTTACGGGAAAACAAACCTGTATATGAAAAGACAGAACGATGGGACATGATTCAACCATTCCCTATACAATTTGAAGGGAATCAACGCGGCAACCGCGTGTATCATCCAATAATCAAGTTGTGAAAATCGGAAAAAAAGAAATCCCGCGCAACTTAAACGCTGTCTTCGGAGAATCCCGTGGTGGATCATTCGCCACAGACACGGCACCCGGGCTCCCCCGAGCTTGTCCACCTCCCGATGGCGGTCACGAGGAAAACCCTTGTAAAGGTATGATAACAGGGCATAATTGCATAATGCCCCTCGTGAACAGGGAAGCCGGCCCCCCGGCTCGCCGGGCTTTCCTCGCCGTTCCAAGGGAATCGAGTATATTTCCCGCCCGGCTGCCTGTCGGCTCGATTCACCTGGATCTGAGGTGTTCCCAGCGCCCCGCATCGTCCCATGCAAGGCGTGCCGCCGGCGGGGAAGACAACCGGAGGGAGGGCGGGTCCGGTCCGTCCCGCGCCGGCCGCCCGTCGGTGGGGCCGGCGAGGGTGAAGAGCCTGTCCAGCGCTCCCTCCAGCTATTACATTTCGGGGATGTCGCCCGGGGCTGGCGGTTTTCATCCGGTTGAAGTGATCAGAGCGATGAGGTGACTTGATGAACGGGAAGCGTTGGCTGACGAATCGCGGGGGCCGCGTGGCCTTCGCGGGGGTCGGGATCGCTCTGCTCGCCCTCCTCACCCTCTTCGTCAGCGGGATCGGCACCTCGCGCGACCTGCCCACCGCCGAGGTGCGCCGCGGCGATTTCCTCGTTTCGCTCACGGAGACGGGGGAACTCCGCGCCTCCCGCTCCCGTGTCGTCACTGCACCCCCCGTCCGCACGAGTCTCCAGATCATCTACCTCGCCCCCAAGGGCGAGGTGGTGGAGAAGGGCGACACGCTGATCATCTTCGACGGCACCGACCTGCGCAAGAACATCGACGAGGCGCAGAGCGAGCTCGAGATCGCCCAGGCCAACCTGGAGAAGAGCCGCTCCTCGATCGCCTCGAACCTGGCCCAGCTCCAGGCTTCGCTCGAGTCCGCCCAGGCGAGCTATCGCATCGCGGAGCTGCGGCTGCAGCAGATGCAGTTCGAGGCGGACGTGGTCAAGGAGGAGCAGCAGCTCGCCCTGCGGCAGTCGGAGATTCAACTGACCCAGGCCCGCGAGAGGATCGAGCAGCAGAAGATCATCGACGAAGCCGACCTGCGCACGATGAACCTGCGCGTCGAGCAGGCGCGGGCGAACCTGCTGAAGGCGAAGCGCGACCTCGCCAAGTTGACGGTCGTCGCGCCGCAACCGGGGATGGTCGTCTACAAGAAGATCTGGAAGGGCGGGGATTATTCCGAGGTGAAGATCGGCGACCAACCCTGGCGCGGCCAGGCGCTCATCGAACTGCCGGACCTCTCGGACATGGAGGTCGAGACCACGATCGGCGAGGTGGATGTGTCCAAGGTCAGGGCCGGGCAGGTGGCGAAGATCGTGCTGGATGCCTTCCCCGACAGGGAGTTCAGCGGCACGGTGAAGGAGGTCTCCACCCTCGCCCGGGAGGATGATAACTCCTCCGGCGAAGCGAAGGTGTTCGACGTCATCATCACGGTCCACGAGAGCGATCCCATCCTCAAGCCGGGGATGACAGTCTCGACGACCATCATCATCGAGGAGATCGCGGACACCCTCTCCATCCCGCTGGACGCCGTCTTCCCGCTCGGGGACCGCCAGGTGGTCTACCGGGCCGGTGGCGGAGGGTTCAGGCCGGTGGACGTCCTGCTGGGATCGCGCAACGACAACTTCGTCGTGGTGCGGGAGGGACTGGCGGAGGGGGACCGGGTCTCCCTGGTGGACCCGACCAAGCCATTCGACGCCGCCGCATGGGCCGGCGGGGAGGCGGCGGGCGCGATGAAAGGCGGCGCCACGGGTGGCGTCTCCACGAACGGCTCGGAGAACACGGGCTCGTAGCATGACCCTCGGCGAAACCCTGCGTCTCGGCATCCAGGCGTTGTTCAACCAGAAGCTTCGCAGCCTTCTGACGATGCTCGGGGTCATCTTCGGCGTCGCGGCGGTGATCGCCATGCTCTCCATCGGAGCCGGGGCGCGGCGGGAGCTGCTGGAGGCGATCCGCGTCCTCGGGGTGAACAACATCATCGTCCGCGCCGAGGACCTGGAGGGAGACGAGCTGAAGGAGGCGCTCTCCCTCAACCTGAGAGGGTTGAACTCCGCGGATGTGGCCGCCCTGCGGCAGATCCTCCCCGGCCTGGAAAACGTCGTTCCCGTGCGCCGGCTCGAGGAGACGGTCCGGCTGCCGATGGAGATGAAGGCGACCCTCGTCGGCACCACCCCGGAGTACGCCCGTCTGATCACGCTGCGCCTCTCCGAGGGGCGGTTCCTCAAGAGGTGGGACGGCGAGGGACGGTTCCCCGTCGTGGTGATCTCCGAGCGGCTGAAACGGAAGCTGTTCCCGCTGGAGGCCGCGGCGGGAAAGCGCCTCAAGGTGGGCCGCCACTGGTTCACCGTGATCGGCGTACTCGAGACCCCCTCTTTCGGGGGCAAGGTCTCCGGCATCGAGGTGCGCGACATGTCGCGCGACATCTACCTGCCGCTGGAGACGATGCAGGCGCGGTTCGCGCTGTCCACCGACGACAGCCCGTTGCAGGAGATCGTGCTGCAGGTGCAGGATGATGACATGGTGCGGCCTCTCGCGGCGGCCGCGGCGCGGGTGATCTCCCGCCGCCACCGTCGGGCGAAGGACTTCCGCATCATCGTGCCCGAGGAGCTGCTCAAGCAGAGCCAGCAGACGCAGCGCATCTTCAACATCGTGATGGGAGCCATCGCTTCGATCTCCCTGCTCGTCGGCGGCATCGGGATCATGAACATCATGCTGTCGAACGTCCTCGAGAGGACGCGGGAGATCGGCGTCCGCCGGGCGGTCGGCGCGCGGCGGCGGGACGTGGTGCAACAGTTTCTCATCGAGGCGGCCCTGCTGAGCACCTTCGGCGGGCTGATCGGCATACTCCTCGGCGCGGGCATGGCCTGGGGGATCACCCTGTACGCCGGGTGGACCACCGTGGTGCAGGCGACCGCCGTGCTGCTCGCCTTCGTGGTCAGCGCGGGCGTGGGGGTGATTTTCGGCTGGTGGCCGGCGAAAAAAGCGGCGGATATGAACGTGATCAACGCCCTGCGGTACGAATGAGACGAACTGCGGGAACCCGCGGGCGGGGTCTCCGGGCCCTGGCGGCCGCCCTGCCGCTGCTGCTCCTCGCGCCGAACGCGGCGCGCCCTGCCGGGGAGGCCGCCGGCGATACCCTCGTCCTCGACCTTGCGCAGGCGCTCGCGCTCGCCCGCGGGGGTTCGCCGGACGCCGTCCGGGCGCGCTTCAGCGAGGAGTCCGCGCGCCTCGGCTGGCGGGCGGCGGTGGTGGAGTACCACCCCCGCATCGACCTGTCGATGCAGACCCCGACGCTCTACGAAGCCCTGCAGGAACAGCTCATCTACGAGCCCTCCACGGGGCAGTACGAGCGGGAGTGGATCAACACGCGCGACCTGCGCTACCTCGGGGACCTCAGTCTCACCCAGCCCCTCCCCACCGGCGGGCAGATCCGGCTGGAGTCGGTCTTCTACCAGCGCTTCTACCGTTCCGACGTGCTCACAGCGACCCTGGAGGGCGCCGAGGAGGAGGTCAGCCAGGCCTGGCGGCTCGAGTTCCGCCAGCAGGTTCTCGCCGACAACCAGTTGAAACTGGCGAAGGAGCGCGCCAGGCTTTCCTACGAGGGAGCACGCGCCGCTTCAACCCGGTCACTCCGTCAACTGGCGCTCCGCGTCGTGGAGTCCTATTATTCCCTTGTCGCCGACGAACGGAGCATCGAGATCATCGAGGACGACCTCGCGGCGAGCCGCGAGGCGGCGAAGCTGGCGCGTCGGAAATATGAAGCGGGCCTGATCCCGGAGGTCGAGGCGCTGCAACTCGAGGTGGAGGTCGTCCAGAAGGAGACGGAGCTGACCGGCGCGCTGAGCAACCACGCCGCCCTGCTCGACCGTTTCCGCAACCTCCTGGGCGTGCAGCTCGACCGCGAACTGCGCCTGGTGGAACAGCCGGCGTTCGGCACCTACGAGGTGGATGTGGACAGCGCCGTGCGGCTGGCGCTCGAGCGCCGCATGGACCTGCTCCAGGCGGATTACGACCTGAAGCAGGCGGACTACGACCTGCGGGATGCGAAGCGCCCCTGGGTGCCCCGCGCCGAGGTCAGCGCGTTCTACACGCTGGACAAGCGCGACAACAACTTCTCCGAAGCGCTGGCGAGCCGGATCGGGGATTACGCGACCAACCGGGGTGTTGCCCTGACCCTGACGCTGCCGCTGGTGAGTGGAGGCCGCCGTTCCACGCAGGTCCAGCAGGCCATGATCGGAATGCGGCGCAGGCAGTTCGACAGGGAGCAACTCCGGAAGGAAGTCGTCCTCGAGGTGCGCCAGGCGGTACGTGACCTGGAGGAGACGCGGAAGCGGTACCAGGGCACCCGGCGCTCGCTGCAGATCGCCGAAACGTCCTACGACATGACCCGCGACCGTTTCGAGAACGGACAGGTGACGGCGCGCGTCTGGATCGAAGCGCAACTGACGTTGAAACGGAATCGAATCAGCGCCTTGCGGGCGTTGATCGACCATACCCTCGCCATCGCGCGGTACAAGCTCGCCATCGGTGAGGATATTGCATCCCGTCCGGCGGGATAAGGCTTCCGGGCGAAGGAGGAAGTCATGGAGCAGGCAGGCGAAATCAAGCGCGAATTCAAGCGGTTGAAGAAACTCGTGAAGGGTGAGCCCCGCCTGTTCGCGCGCCTCGCCTCGCTCGAACTCTCCCTCGGCAAGACCAAGGCCGCCTGCAAGCGGCTCGAAAACGGGCTGAAAACCTTCCCCGAGTATACCTCCGCGAAAATGCTGTACGCCGAATGTCTCGCCCACCTGGGCAAGCACGAGGAGTCGCTGGAACAGTGGGAGGCGGTGCGGGAAGCCGAGCCGTACAACATGCGTGCGCTCTCCCAGTATCTCGAGGAGATCACGCAGGACGAGGATCCCAAGGGTTACATCCAGAAGCTGATCGAGCTGTACGAGAACGACCCCAACAATCCCGGGATTCAGCGCAGGCTGAAGAACCTCATCCAGAAGGAGCTTTCCTTCATGGACGCGGCGGTCAAGGAGTGGCAGCCGGAATGGCACCTCGCCGATGTCACCCGGACCGGTGAATTCGCCCGAAAACTCGCGCAGGAAGTGGGGCTGACGCCCGTTCGCGATGCGCCGCCGAAACCCCTGCGCCCGGAGATCGAACCGGAAGAGGTGAAGCAGGCGGCGAAGGAGCGCGGCGCCCCGGCGGAACCCCCGGAAACCTCCGCCCTCGAAGAGGCGATCGCCGCGGAGCCGATGCCGGAAGCTCCCGGCGAGGAACCGCTCGTCTCCGCGCCTCCCGCCGAGGCGGCCGAAGCCGGGGAGGTTTCGGAGGAAGAGGAACGCGCGCTGGCCACCCTGTTCGAGGAGGAGGGGGAAAAGGAGGAACCCG
>CAYOKT010000003.1:0-32092 GCA_964404605.1 uncultured bacterium | reverse complement strand
GAACCCGGCGAAACGGCGGAAGAGGAGGCACTTCCGGGCGAGGGCGTCCCCGAAGGGGAGCTCCCCGGTGTGCCCGCGGAGGAAGAGGCCCGGGTCCTTCCCGTCGAGATGGGCGAGGCGACTGAAACTCCCGAGGGCGAGGAGCCCGGCGCCGAGGAGGTCAGCGCGGAGGAGGTGCAGGAGACCACCGATTTCCTCGCCTCGCTGCTCGATGAGGAGGGGGAGGAAACGACGGAGGAGGGCGGTGCGGGAGAGGCCGTGGAAGCGGTGACGGCCGCTCCCGAAGCAGCCGTCGAGGAGCCGGAGGGAGGAGAGGAAGAGGAGGCCGCACCCCCCGCGCCGGTCGAATTCAACTTCCCCGAACCGACTCTCGAAGAGGTGGAGAGCCTGTTCACGAGCATGGGGATCGTCGAGGATGCCGGCCAGGTGATCGACAAGATCCCCCCCGGCGCCCTGGAAATCGCCGCCCCCGAAGAGCCCGAAGCCGAAAAGGTCCATGTCCTCAGCGAGGAGGAAGAGGAGGAGCTGGAAACCATCGCGGAGGGGCCAAGCCCCCTGATGAAGGCTCTCCAGTTGGTCGAGGTGGAGCTCGAGGGGTACCCGGATATCGAGAAACTCATCTTCCAACTGGAGAAGGGTTCTCCCGATTTCGTTTATCCCCCGGTGATCGAATCGATCCACAAGGCGGCGAAAAAGGGTGCGGAAGAGGGGGAAGAGGCGGGAGGTGAGAGCGCAGAGGAAGCGGCCGGCAGAGAGGGGGAAACCGCCGGGCGGGAACCTCCCACCGACGCCCTCGAGAGCATCACCGCCGCCTTCCCCGGCGAAGGGGAGGCGACCGCGGGTGCACCGCCGGAAGCAGGAGCGGCCGGGATAGAGGAAGAGGCCGCCGTGGAGACGCCGCCCGCGCGGGAAGCAGAGCCCGAGGCCCCGGAGGTCCCCGCCGCCGGGAGGCCGGAGGAGGCGCCGCTCGAGGAACCCCGGCCCACGGAACGGCCCGGCGCGGCGGAAGCGCCGCCCGCGCGGGAAACGGAGCCGGCGGCCGAAGAGGCGGAAGCCGTGAAGCCCCCACCTCCCCCGCTCTCCGCAGCGGAGGAGGAGCCGGAAGGCGAAACCGCCCCGCCACCGCCGGAAACGGCGGGCGCTCCGCCGGACAGGGTCCCCTCTCCCGAATCCCCCGCGGAGCCCCCCGCCGGGGAACCGGCCGGCGCGGCCCCGGCGGAGATGGGGGAGGAGTCCCTCGCCAACCTGGAGCAGGTGGCGGCGGCGCTGCATATCTCGCCGGAGGAACTCGCCGCGCTGCGGGAGGCGGAGGGGGATCTCGACTCGCTGCTCGCGGATGTCCGGGACCAGGTCGCGGCGCAGGAGGGTGACGAAGGCGAAGCGGCCGCCGAGGGGGAGGGTGCACCACCCGCGGTTGCGGAGGCCGGACCCGCGGTGGAACCGGCCGCCCCGGCGGCTCCGCCCGAAGCCCGGCCGGAAGCCCCGGCGGAGACCGGCGAGGATGAGACACCCCCCGACCAGCTTCATGGGCCGGTGACGAAGACCTTCGCCCGTCTCTGCCTGATGCAGGGCAAGGTGGAGCACGCCGCGGAGATCGCCCGCCGTCTCCTGGCCCAGTCGCCCGACGACCCGGAAGTCGGGAAACTGGTCGCCGAGATCCGCGAGGCCGGGGGAGACTTGTAGTGATGGAGGGTTGAAACACCCATGCCCCAGCGCCCACCCACCATCGGGATCACCGGGAACATCGGCAGCGGCAAATCGACCGTCGCTGCCGTTTTCGCTCGTCACGGGGCGGAGATCATCGAGGGGGACGCCCTGGGGCGGCAGGCGGTGGATCAATTCCCAAATTTCCGAAAATGGTTGCGTGAGCGATTCGGGGAAGACATCTTCCACGGGGACGAACTCGACCGTTCCGCGCTGGGCCGGATCGTGTTCCGGGATCCCGCGGCGAAGGCGGAGCTCGACCGCAGAATCTGGCCCCTGATCCGGCGGCTCCTCGAAGCCGGAATCGCCGCCGCCCACGAGATGGGACGTCCCGCGGTCGTCGACGCGGCGATGATCTACGAATGGGGGGACGAGGCCCGGTATGACCGGATCGTCGCCGTGCTGCTCGATCCGGCGGTCGCCGCCGAGCGCGCCGCCCGGCGCATGCAGCTCTCCCCCGCCGAAATCCTGGACCGGTACCGGATGCAAATCCCCGTGGAGGAGAAGCAGCGGAAAGCGGACGATGTACTCTGGAACCGGGGGAGCCGCGAGGAGTTGGAGCGCGCGGCGGAGAGACTCTGGCGGGAGCGGATCGCTCCGCTGGTCCAGCCCGGGGGGGAAGAATAGGGCGCTCCGGCGCGCCGGCCGGGGTGCACCGGGCCGGCGATGAAACCGGAGGGCGGGTTTTTCGCGACAGGCGGTCGTCCTATCTTTACCCCATTCGAACCGATGATGCACGGGAGCTGAAACCATGAGACGCTCAAGCCCGGGCCTTCAGGCGCTGCTCCTGGCGCTGTTTCTCGCCGCCCTGTGGCCGCCCGCCCGTACAACCGCGCAGAACGGCCCGGAAGATGCCGCCGCACCCCCCGTCCAGTTCGCCGGTGAACTGGAGCTCGAGAAGATCATCGCGGAGCGTCTCGAAGAGATTCTCACCCCTCTCGTCGGCCGCGCGGTCGTGATGGTCGACCTTCAGCTCGCCTCGCTTCCCATGGAGATGGAAGGATTCGTCTACAGCCGGAAGGAGAGTCTGCCCGGGCTGCCGGTCACCGTGAGCGAACGGTTGAAGAGGCCCGAGGAGAAGGGCTGGGCGTTCAGCGAAGTCGACGGAATCCAGATCCGGGTCTACGTCTCGGAGTCGATGTCGGAGGCGGATATCGACAGGATCACCGAGCTGATCCCGCGCTGGGTGAACCTCAATTTCTCACGGGGCGATCAGATCATCGTCGAGCGGGTGCCCTTCATCAAGCCCCCGCTGACCCTGGTAGACCTTCTCATCAGCACCCGCGGGCTGGTCATCTTCGCCGGGGCGCTGGTGCTGATCGCGCTGGTGGTCGCGCTGCTCGTCCGGCTGCTCACGCCCACGCCACAGCCGGCGGTCGCCGGCATGGGCGGCTCAACGGCGGACAGCGGCATCAGCGGTCCGATTTCCGCGGTCAGCCTGGCGCAGATGATGGCGAAGCCTACCGGCTCGGAGCGGCCGGCCGAGGAGGAGGAGGACTCCTCTTCGGGCAGAGAAGCCCTGGGCATCCCCGTCGCCACGACGTTGAGCCTGCCCGAGGAGGGGATCGCGGTCCGCCTGTTGCGCGACGCGGACGGCAGCCGCAAGGCGCTCGGTCCCCTCGCGCGTCTCCAGGACATGGAGACCCCCGCCCTCCTCTCCCTGCTTCGGGACGCCTCCCCGGCGGAGGCGGCGTTCGCCCTGCAGCTCGCCCGTCCCGTCACCGGGGCGGGAGCCCTCCAGGCGGTCGGGGAGGAACACCGCCGGGCGATCATGGAGGCGATGGTCGCCCTGCCCCGGCTGACAGTCAACGAGGTGGAGCGGCTCGCCTCCTCCCTGGGGGGGCGTCTGCGCAGCACCGCCGGGCCGGCCGCGTTTCTGCGCGGCGCGCACGAGCGCATCGTCGAGCTGATCAACAACGCCCCGGAAGACGCGGCGAAGGCGCTGTTCCAGGATCTCGAAGCCACCGATCCAGAACTCGCAAAGGCGGTCCGGGGGCACATCTTCTTCCTCGAGGATCTCGCCGGTGAGGACAACCGTATCCTTCGCCGGGTGTTCCTCGGCATGCCGCGCGAAGCCCTCGCCGTGCTGATCAAGCAGGCACCGGAGGAGGTCGCTGAGGCGATTCTCGCGAACCTGTCCCAGCGGGCGGCGAACCTGGTCCGCGAGGAGGTGCAGCTCCTCGGGGATCTACCCCCCGCGAAGGCCGCATCGGCGAAAAAACTGCTGCTCGGCGCCCTGAAACGCGCCAGGGAGGCGACGCCCTGACGGGCGGCTCGGATATAAGGAAATACGATGAAATTCAGTTCCATTCTCGGACTGCTGCTCGGCTTCGGCCTGATCACCGCCGCGATCCTCGGGCGCGGGGATTTCCGCATGTTCCTCAACTGGGAATCGCTGGCGATCGTCCTCGGGGGAACGTTCGGCGCGACCCTCCTCTCCTTCAATTCGGAACAGATCAGCACGGCTCTCAAGGCGCTTCGGGTCGTCTTCTTCGGCAAGACTCCCCCCCCGGAACGCCTCATCCCGATCCTGGTCACCCTGGTGCAGCGGGCCCGCGTACAAGGCGTGGTGGACCTCGAGGAGGAGCAACTCAGCGGCGAACGGTACGACTTCCTCAAGAAGGCCGTCAGTCTGCTCGAGGATGGGTTCGAGCCGGAGGACACCGCGCAGATTCTGAAGGCGGAGTCGGACGCCATCGGTTCCCGCTACCGGATGTGCGAGCGGCTGTTCACCGTGATGGGCGCCTACTCGCCCCTGTTCGGGCTGGTCGGCACCCTGATCGGGCTGATCATCATGCTCTCCAGCGTTTCGGACCCGCGGGCCATCCCCGCGGCGATGGCGGTTGCGCTGATCACCACCTTCTACGGCGTCGTCTTCAGCGCGATGGTATTCCGCCCCATCGCGACCAAGATCCGGGCGTACAATTACGATGAAATCCTCCTGCGCGAGATGATCATCGAGACCCTGATCTACATCGCCGAGGGGATCAACTCGCAGGTCGCGCAGGAGCGGCTGACCTCGTATTTCAAGACGATGAGGCGCGCCTGATGCGGAAGTCCACCCTGCAGGGCATCACCACCGAACGCGAGCGACGGCGCAAGCGCGCCGAGTCGGTGGATGAAGGGAACGAGTGGCTCGCGACTTACGGCGACCTGATGTCCCTGCTGCTGGTCTTCTTCGTGCTGTTCTACGTCTTCGCCGTCACCGGCCAGCTACCCCTGCTGTCCGAGGCGTTGGAATCCTACCAGCAGGCGTTCCTCCCCGCCGAACTCGCCGGGAAGGAAGAGGCGCAGAGCACCCTGCCGCCCGGTGAACTGGTCATCGAGATCCCCTCCAAGGTGCTCTTCGACCTGGGGCGGGCGGAGTTGAAACCGGAAGCGATCCCTTACCTCCACGACGCGGTGGACAGCCTGAAGTCCGTTCTCGCGGCGAACCCCGGGGCCCAGGTTCGCGTGGAGGGGTACACCGACGACCTGCCGATTCACAACTGGCGCTACGGCTCCAACTGGGAGCTTTCCGCCGCCCGGGCGATCTCCGTGGTCCGCTTCCTGATCGAGGAGGAGAGTTTCCCGCCGGAATCGCTGCAGGCGATGGGGTACGGCGAGTATAACCCGATCGTCCCCAACGACAGCCCGGAGAACCGCAGCCGGAACCGCCGGGTGGAGATCAAGGTGGTGATGCCGCCGGGGGCCCGGAACCACGCCGCCCGGCAGGCCGCCGCGCGGGCTCCCACCCCACCCTCGGCGGAGGCGGGCTGATGAGGTTGTTCTCCCCCGTCCTCCTGCTGCTCGGAGGGCTGGCCGCCACCGCCCTTCCCTGCCGTGCGCAGGGGATCGCCGACCTCGCCGTCTGGCCCGGAAACGGAGCCTGGGGCGGAAACGGCACCCAGCTCCTCGGCCAGGCGCTCGCCACGGGCGACTTCAACGGGGACGGCCTCTGGGACCTCGCCCTCTCGGCGCCCGGCGCGGCCGCGAACGCGGGGGAAGTTTACCTCTTCTTCGGGCCGCTCGCCGTCTCGGCGGACGCCGCCTTCGCCGATCCCGCGGCGTCCGCGCAGCTCATCGTCCGGGGCGAAGAAGGGGCGCAGATCGGGCGCTCCCTCGAGTTGGCGGATGTCAACGGCGACGGGCTCGAGGACCTGCTCATCGGCGCTCCCCTCTCGGGCGGCGGCCGCGGCGAGTTGTGGATTCTCTTCGGGGACGAAGCCCTCTCGGGCCTGCGCAGCTCGCCGGACGTGGTGCTCCTCGGCGCGGCGCCCGGCGACCAGTTCGGCGCGGCGGTCGGCGCGACCCTGTACAACGGCGACGACACCATCCAGGACCTGGTCATCGGCTCGCCCCTCGCCGACCCGCTCGGCCGCGACGCCGCCGGGAGGGTCGACATTCTTATAGGGAGGCAGACAGGCTGGCCGGACACCCTCGACCTCGCCCTCCAGCCCCCGGAGGTGACCCTGTTCGGGGGCGAGCCCGGGGGGCGCTTCGGGGCGGCGGTCAGCCGGGCCGTCTCCTTCCAGGGAACCCTGCTGGGCAACGATCTCAACGGTGACGGGGCCGGCGACCTGATCGCGGCGGCCCCCGACCAGGTGTACCGGGGGCGGACCGGCGCGGGGGCGGTGCACCTGTTCTACACCCACGAATCGCTCATCGACACGGTCGACCTGGCGCAGGGCGGCGCCCTGGACGGCTACAAGATCATCGGCGGCGCGCAGACGCAGGACCGGACCGGCGCCGGCCTGGCCAGCGCGCATCTCACCGGCAGCCGCCGCCTGCTCATCGGCGCGCCGAACGCCCGGCACGACAACCTGCGCACCGGGGCGGCCTACGAGATCAGTTGGAGCGAGCTGAACGCCCTCGGGTTCGATGTCGACCTGCTGCAGGCGGGCCGCTACCGGGTGAAGCTCCTCGGCGCCTCGCCCGGCGATTCCCTCGGCGCCGCCGTGGCGGCCCTCGGCTCCCTGCGCCTCGTCTCGGCTCCCGGCCGGGCGTACGGCTCGCGCACCCACGCCGGGGAGGTGTACGGTTTCACCGCCGGGAACACCCTGCTCGGAGTCGCCGTCCTCGACACCCTGACCGCCGGGCTCCGCGCCCATGCCGGCGCCTCCTCCGGCGACCTGATCGGGCGCGCCCTCGCCCTGGGCGACCTCGATGATGACGGCCTGGTGGATTTCATCTTCGCGAGCCCGGCCGCGTTCGGCTTCGCGGGCGCGGCCCACCTCGTCCGCGGCGGCCTGCCGGCGGCGTACGACTTCAACCCCGGGCCGGGCTCCTCCGGCATCGCGACCAACGACACCCTGCGCTTCAGCGCCGTGGACGACGAGGAGGGCATCGACCCGGACGGGCTGGCGCTTGAGCTCGACGGCATCGACTACACGGCGGCGGACCCGGAGGTCTCCCTCAGCGAGCAGGACGGCGTCTATTCCTTCGCCGTCCTCCCCGCCCAGCCCTTCGCCCTCGACGTTCCGATCCCGGTCGAGGCGACGATCACCGACCTCGCGGGAAACCGTTCGCCGCGCTACGCTTTCACCTTCATCACCGGGCGCGACAACGTCGCCCCACGGGTCACCCAGCGCTCGCCGGACGCCGGCGAAACCGGCGTGGCGACCACGCGGGCGGTGGAGTTCAACCTCGAGGACGACGGGGTCGGGGTGGACAGTTCGAGCCTGCGGCTCACCGTGGAGGGGACGCTGCTGCTCCCCGGCGCGCCGGGGTTGTCGATCACCGGGACGCCCGCCTCCTACCGTGTCGCCTATCAGCCCGTCGAGCCCTTCCCCACGGAGGCGCGGATCGACATTCGCATCGAGGCGGGGGACCTCGCGGAACCGGCGGCGAACGTGATGACCCCGGACGAATACTACTTCTTCACCGCCGTGGACAGCGACCCCCCGCGGATCGTGGAGATCCTCCCCGCGCCCGGCGGCACGATCGATGTGGCGGGGGAGATCCGCATCCGCCTCGCGGATGACGGCGCCGGTGTGGACCCCGAGGCGACCTCGCTGACCCTCACCCAGGACGGCACGCCGAGCGACGTTGAACTGGTCTTCGAGCCGCTCGCCGATGGGTTCTGGGCGGTGCACCGTCCCACCGCCGAGTTGTACCAGCCGGGCGGTCTGGAAGCTTCGCTCGCCAGCGCCGACCGCGCCGACCCGCCGAACCCGAGGGCGGACAGCGTGTGGACCTACACGGTGATCGAGGACACCGACCCTCCGCAGCTCGTCTCCGCCTCCCCCGCCCCGGGGAGCGCGGACGCCCCGAGAACCGCGGCGATCCTGCTCGTGGTGAACGATAACGCCGCCGGGGTGGACTCGGCGGGCGTCCTGCTGGAGATCGACGGCGCGGCCATCGCCCACGATCAAATCGAGTGGACGCGGAACGGGTACGCGGGCTACACCCTGGACTACGAGAAGACGGACGGGCTGTACGGGCCGGCGGTCGGCGTGCGCCTGCGGGCGCCCGACCGCGCGCTCACCCCGAACGTGCTCGACACCACCTACACCTTCACCACCGTGCAGGACGGTGAAGCGCCGGTGGTGGTCTATATGGACCCCTCCCCCGGCGAGGCCGGCGTGTCGATCCGGGACTCCCTCATCTGGGAGGTGACGGACGACCTGTCCGGGGTCGATGAGGCGAGTGTCTTCGCGGCGGTGGACGGTGCGGACATGACCGGCCTGCTGCAACGGGAGAACCCGGTGAACGTCCCCTCCGCCGAGGTGCGCTTCGTGCTCGCCCCCCCGCAGCCTTTTCAGTACGAAAGCGAGGTGAACGTCTTCTTCAGCATCGCCGACCGTGAACAGCCCGCCAACGAGCAGCCCCTGGAGTACAGCTTCACCACCGAGCCGGACGAGGAGCCGCCGTTTCTCGCCAACCTGAGCCCCTTCCCGGGGCAGACCGGGGTGTCGCGGGGCGCGGACATCGTGTTCCACGTCCTCGATGACGGGCTCGGGGTCGAGCGCGACTCGGTGCACCTGTTCCTGGGCGGCGCACACGTTCCCGACGGCGACCTGTTCCTCGAGGCGGTGGACCGGGGATACGCCGTTCGCTACAACCCGCCCGGCCTGTTCGGCCACGAGGACACGGTGCGCGTCGAGATCTGGGCGCACGACAGGGCCGGGACCCCCAACTTCCTGCGGGAGGAGTACTACTTCGTCACCCTCAGCGACGACCGCGAGCCGCCGGTGATCGCCAACCTCCAGCCCGCCGATTCCGCCGTGGGCTGGCCGGTGGGAGGAGGAATCGAGTTCGACCTGCTGGACGACGGGGAGGGGGTGGACACCTCCGCCACGGTGGTGCAGAACGTGGACGACCCGCTGTGGACCGCCGCGGCGACTGTCACCCCGGTGGAAAACGGCTTCCACTACTCCCTCGCCCCGACGCTGCCCTGGACCTACAGCGACACGGTGCACGTTGCCATCCGGTCGCGCGACCTCGCCGACCCCCCGAACGAGACCCCGGACCCGTTCGCCTTCGTGTTTTTCGTCGAGCGGGATGACGACGCCCCCTCGGCGGCGGATCTCTTCCCCGGGCCCGATTCGGGGATGACCGCGAACCGCCGGCTGGAGTTCCGCCTCCTCGACCCCCTGGCCGGGGTGGACAGCTCGAGTGTCCGGCTGGAGATCGACGGCGTGGAGGTCACCGACTCGGCGCTGGTCGACCCCGTGCCGGAGGGGCTGCGTTACCGCTACCGCCCGGCGGGAGGCTGGACCACCGGCGACACGCTGTCGGCCGTGCTCAGCGCCCGGGACCTCTCCGCGGGGCGGAACGCGATGAGCTTCGCCTGGTCCTTCCACATCGTGCCGGACACCCTCGCCCCCTACCTGCCCCCGGACAGCCTCTCCCCCGCTCCCGGCGCGTCGAATGTCTCCTTCGAGGATACGCTGACGGTCACCGTTCTTGATGACGGCCTCGGCGTGGACCCGGGGCGTCTCGACCTGACCCTCGCCGGGCGTCCCTTCGGGGATTTCGCCCAGCCGGACACCCTCGAGCGGGGGATGCGCTTCCGGCTGCCCCTCGCGAACGCGGGCCTGTTCGCCGGCCAGCAGGTGGAGGTCCGCCTCGAGGCGCTTGACCTCGCGGTGCCCCCGAACCGGACGAGCCTCCGCTGGAGCTTCCGCATGGAGCCGCCCGGGGAGTCGTTCAGCATCGTGCCGACGACGATCACCCCCAACGGCGACGGCGTGTGGGACGAAGCGGTGATCTACCACGACGGCGGGCCGGGCGCGGAGGTGTCGATCTTCGACCTGCGCGGTCGCCGGGTGGCGAGGCTCGGCGGCAGCCCCGTCCGCTGGGACGGCCGGGACGACCGCGGGCGCGATGTGCCGGGCGGGTTGTACATCGTCCAGGTCAAGGCGGACGGCAAAGTGCGCCAGGGAACCCTCGCGGTGGCGCGATGAGGCGGCGCGACAGGGACAAGAGGCCGGGCCGCGCGCGACTCGCCGCCCTCCTCCCGGTGCTGGCGGTGCTCGCCCTCGCCTCCCCCGGCAGGGCGGCGTTCGAGGAGCTGCCCGGCCTGCGGGCGGGAGCCCTCGGCGGGGCCGGCACGGCGACCGGCGGCGACCCGCTCGGCCTTTTCCTCAACCCCGCCTCGGTCGCCTGGGGCTTCGCGAGCCGCTTCGAAGCGTACACCGCCCGCCCCTTCACCGGGCTCGAGGGCGATGACCTGGCCCGCAACGCCCTCGGCGGCTTCTCCTCCCTCGGCGACTGGGGCGGGCTCGGACTCGGCTACGACCGCTTCTCCAGCCGCCTCTACCGTGAACAGGCGACGATGCTCGCCTACGCCCGCCGCCTGCCCACCCGGTTCGGCGAGATCGCCGCGGGGGCCGGGGTGAGCCTCCTCGGGCGGAGCTACGAGCAGACCGTGTACACCGCCGTGGACCCGCTGTTCCTCGAGTCCGGCTTCACGAAGCGCAGCGTCGCGGTGGACGCGGGGGTACAGTGGCGGCCCGACCCCCGCCTCAGCTTCGGCCTCGCGCTGCGCCGCCTGAACCGCCCGAACCAGGCGCTTGGGGAGGGAGCCGTCGACCCCCTCCCGCGGCAGGTGGCCTTCGGCGCCGCCGCGCGGTGGCGGAACTACGGCCTCTTCACCGACCTCGAGTTCCGGGACCGGGCGTTGAACGGCCTCGACTGGACGCCGCGGATCGGCCTCGAGGCCGGCCTGCTGGAGGGGCGCCTGGCCCTGCGGGCCGGGGGGAACCGGGACGAGGTGACGGCCGGTTTCGCCCTGCAGGTCCTCGCCCGCAGCTCTTCGGGGAGTTATGTCCGCCCCACCGCCGCCGGGAGCGCCGAACGGGTGCATGAGACGAAAGAACTGCTGCTCCGGGCGGGCTACACCTTCCGCTATCCCATCGGGGGACTGGCCTCGACGACCGGGACTCACCAACTCGGGCTCACCGTGTTCTTCGACCGCCTGCGGGAGGTGGTCGAGACGCGTACCTCCACCCGCCCCGACATCCGGGAACGGGTGCTGGTCAAGACGGACACCGTCTTCGTGCCGAGTACCGAGTACATCCGGGTGCAGGAACTCGACTCGGCGCTGGTGAAATCCTACGAGGACCGCATCCGCGAACTGCAGGAGCAGCTGCAAATCCAGCGCAGCTTCAACCAGGCCATCGGGCACCTCGAAAAGGCGCTCCGCTACTACTTCCAGAAGGAGTACCCGAAGGCGCTGGAGGAGTGCGACTCCGCCCTCGACCTGGTGCCGCGCCTCGCCCTCGCCCACATCCGGAAGGGGTCCATCTTCTTCGCGATGGGCCGGTACGACGATGCGCGCCGCGAATGGAAGCTCGGCCTGCAATACGACCCGGAGAACAAGGAGGTGGCGGAGTTCCTCCGGCTGCTCGACCAGGCCCACCCTCCGAAACGCTGAGACGGGCTCCACGAGGGGACGCGGCGCGTTCGCGTGCATGAACTCCCCCCGCCTCCCCGCTTCCCCTCCCCCTTGCGCTCCGCCGCGTGCACCCCCTACTTTCAGCCGACCTTTAATCCCGTCCGGCGAGTCGGGAAAGGCGCGCAGGGGGACCGGGACGTAGAAAAGCCGGGGCGCCCGGAGACGGGTTTCCCGGGACTGCACCCCCGGCCGTCCCCCACTGATGGACAGACGACCCGCTCGGGCGCGGGTGCGGCGGAAAGCGAAACTGCTCCGTCGCAACAATAGCGGAGGGCGCACCCCCCGCCATCGACCCCGCCCGCGGACTGCCTTGAACAGAGACGCGCTTCCCGACGCCGGGAGGCGCTTTTTTTCGGCGCCGCCGGCCGGGCACACACCCGGCGGCCGCGGGGGCGGCGGTCCCGGAAGAGGAGTCACCAACGCCCGAACGGCGGGGAAGCGTAAGCGCACCACCCCGCCGGCCGGGCCAACCGCAGGAGCGGAGGATGGAACGGTTCAAGGCGCGCGTGATGGACGCCACCGACATCAAGCGCACGATCACGCGCCTGGCGCACGAAATCGTCGAACGGAACCACGGCGTGGAGACCATCGGTATCGTCGGAATCCGCACCCGGGGGGTCTTCGTCGCCCGGCGGATCTCGCAGGTGATCGAATCGGTGGAAGGGGTCGAGCTCCCGGTGGGCGTGCTGGACATCACCCTCTACCGCGACGATTTCCGTCACAGCAAGATCGGGCCGGGAGTGCAGGTGACCGACATCCCCTTCGATCCGGACGGCAAGACCATCGTCCTCGTCGACGACGTGCTCTACACCGGCCGCACCGCCCGCGCGGCGCTGGACGCCCTGATGGACTACGGCCGGCCGGGACGGGTGCAGCTCTGCGTCCTCGTCGACCGCGGCCACCGCGAGCTGCCGATCAAGGCGGACTTCGTCGGCAAGAACATCCCCACCTCCGGGGGCGAGAACATCCATGTCCACCTCGCGGAGCACGACGGCGTGGACGAAGTGGTGCTGCTGGCGGAGAACAACGAGGAGGAGTGAGCGTGCCACTGTCCACGAGGCACTTGCTGGGCCTGGAGGGGATGGCGCGGGAGGACATCGACCTCCTGCTGGACGCCGCCGTCTCCTTCAAGGAGATCCTCGAACGGCCGATCCCGAAGGTTCCCACCCTGCGGCATGTCACCGTCGTCAACCTCTTCTTCGAGTCCTCCACCCGCACCCGGGTCAGCTTCGAGCTTGCGCAGAAGCGGCTCTCTGCCGATGTCGTCAACTTCTCCTCGTCCACCTCCTCGGTGAACAAGGGCGAAACCTTGATCGACACGGTGAAGAACATCGAGGCGATGAAGATCGACGTGGTGGTCATCCGCCACCCGCTGCCGGGCGCGCCGCACCTCCTCGCCCGCTACTGCAGCTCGAAGGTGATCAACGCCGGGGACGGCGCGCACGAGCACCCGACCCAGGCGCTGCTCGACATGATGACCCTGCGGGAGGTGTTCGGCGGCTTCGACGGGCTGCGGGTGACCCTCGTCGGGGACATCGCCCACAGCCGGGTCGCCCTGTCGAACATCCACGGGCTGCTCACGATGGGCGCGCAGGTCGCCGTGTGCGGCCCGCCCACCCTGATCCCGCGCAACCTCGAGCGGCTCGGGGTCACGGTGGTCCATGACCTCGACGAGGCCATCTCCCGCTCGGATGTGCTCAATGTGCTCCGCATCCAGATCGAGAGGCAGGAGCAGGGGCTCTTCCCCTCCATCCGGGAATATCACGCGACGTACGGGATCACGCGCGAGCGGCTGGACCGCGGACCCCGCGACCTCGTAATCCTTCACCCCGGCCCGATGAACCGGGGTGTGGAGATCGACGCGGACGTGGCGGACGGCCCGCAGAGCGTGATCCTGCAACAGGTGACCAACGGGGTGGCCGTCCGCATGGCCGCCCTTTTCCATATCGCCGGAGGGAGCAATGAGCTGGGCGAGTAAACAGGGCGTGCGGCACATGAGCGACCGGGGCTGGCTGGCGACACGCAGCTCGCGGGTGCTGCTCGCCGGGGCGCGGATGATCGACCCGGAACAGGAACTCGACACGGTGGGCGACCTGCTGGTGGAGGGAGGCAAAATCCGCCGCATCGGGACGGTGGACCGCGGCGGGCTGGGGGATCATCACGTTCTCGACCTGCGGGGAAAGCTGCTGCTCCCCGGCTTTTTCGACATGCACACCCACCTGCGCGAACCGGGCCGGGAGGACAGGGAGACCATCCTCACCGGCACCTGCGCCGCCGCGGCGGGCGGGTTCACCGCGGTGGCCTGCATGCCGAACACCGACCCGCCCCTCGACAACGTCGGCGTCATCCGCTGGATCTACGACATGGCCGCCGGGGGGCCGGTGGCGGTCCACCCGGTCGCCGCGGTCACCCGCGAGCGGAAGGGACAGGCGCTCAGCGACATCAGCGACCTGTTCCACGCCGGGGTGAGGGCCTTGAGCGACGACGGCGACCCGGTGGCCAACCCGGAGATCATGCGCCGCGCCCTCGAGTACGCCGGGATGCACGACATGGTGATCAGCACCCACTCCGAAGACCCCGCGCTCGCGGGCGAGGGGGTGATCCGCGAGGGCGAGGTGAGCACTCGGCTCGGGCTTACGCCCTGGCCTTCGGTGGCCGAATCGACGATGGTCGCGCGGGATGTCCACCTCGCCCGGTTCACCGGCGGGAGGCTGCACGTGGGGCACATCTCGAGCGCCGACTCCCTCATGATGGTGCGCTGGGGACGGGAACACGGCGTGCAGGTGACCTGCGAGGCGACACCCCACCATTTCACCCTCACGGACGAAGCCTGCATGAGCTTTGACCCGAACACGAAGATGAACCCGCCCCTCGGCACGCCGGAGGACCGGAAGGCGGTGATCAACGGGCTGAAGGACGGCACGATCGAGGTGATCGCCACGGACCACGCCCCGCACACGGTCGAGGAGAAGACGGTCGAGTTCAGCCAGGCGCCCAACGGCATCGTCGGGCTGGAGACCGCCGTCGGGCTGGTGGCGAAGGAACTCGTCCGCAAGAAGGTGCTCGACTGGGGCGACGTGGTGCAGAAGATGGCGCACAACCCGCGGCGCATCTTCCGGCTTCGCCCGGTGGCGATTAAGGTCGGCGCGGTGGCCGAATTGACCGTCATCGACCCCAAGATGGAATGGGTGGTGGACCCCGAGTGCTTCCTCAGCAAGGGGCGGAACACCCCCTTCGGCGGCTGGCGGCTGCAGGCGAAACCGTTGGGCATCCTCAATCACGGCTGGGTGATGATCGCCCCCGAGGCGCGGGGGCTGTGGGAGTAGCACTCCCTCCCTGCCCCGAAGGGGTGGCCCTGTCAGCTTCGATGACAGGGTTTGATAGGATTCTACGATATTACATGACAGAATAAAGGATATAGCGCAATGTAAAATGATGAAATCACGAAACCCTGCCGTCATAGCCGGCAGGGCCACACGATGTTATTGGTTATCAAGCTCCTTTCCTACCCCGAAGCGTCAAGATAACAAGGTGTACCGAATCTTTTCGATGTAACCCGGCGACGTGTCACCGTGGAAATGGAATCTGGCCGGGGTCAGCGCAGCTATGACGGGGCAGGCGCTCCTGGGTTACATCATGCTTGTCAAGCGTAAAGAAATGTCACTCTGACCCGTCCCGAGGTATCGGGACGAGGGAAGAGTCTCGAAACGCGGTGTTTCCTTGGGATACAAATCATTTCGTTTCGAGATCCTTCACTAACGTTCAGGATGACATTTGAACACTATCATGGTGGCCCTGTCAGCCCTGCCCACCATGGCGGGTTCGATGACAGAATAGCCTGCATGGATGTGAAACCCGGGACTGAAATCCCGGGCCACCCTTCGACTTTCCTGTAACAGCAAATCCACTCCGTTCGGTACAAATCGAAAAATCCGCCTTGCAAGTGAAGGCGGATGGGAATAGCTCTGGGTGGAACGCAACCCGGAAAACTTCCTGAAGGGCCGTTCGGCCTGACCCGTCAGTGCACGGTTCCCGAGGGCAGGGTCATGTTCAGCGCGCCGCGCCCGCCGGAACGGCCGCCGTTCTCCTCGAACAGGTAGGCGTGCACCAGCATCCGGATATCCTCTTCGCCGAGCGGCCCGCCGAAGGACATCGCCCGGTCGAGGACACGCTCGACATCCTCCATGTCCAGCATGCCGAGGTTGTGCATCTCGAGAAGCTGGCCGTATCCCTCGGGCTTGAGCACGGCTCGCTCGGCGGGATGCAGCACGCGGAACGAATCCGCCCCGGTGTCCGCACGGTAGAGGATGTCGGCGGGTTCGACGCCGTCCAGGCGGGAGAAGACCCAGGTGAAGGCGGCGTTGATCTCCGACTCGGTATAGCCCTGCCCGATCAGGTCTTCGCTGATCTCTTCCATCTCCTCGGGATGCAGCCTCTGTTCACGGAACTCGCGAAGGAGGTGCATCACGAGCCCCACCACCCTCTGGGGGGCGGGGGATTCATTGTCCATCGTCATCAGGAGCCCTTGCTGCGCCTTATCGACCGTGGCAATGCTTGTATTTCTTCCCGCTGCCGCAGGGGCAGGGGTCGTTCCGTCCGACCTTGGGCATCTCGCGGCGGATCGGCTCCGCCCTCTGCGTGGGATCGCGCCGTGCCGGGGCCCTCATCCCGGCCGGTCCGCGGCCCGAAGCCTGCGTGGCTCCGCCGGCGCCCTGCGCGGCGCCGACTTCCAGGCCCATGCCCACCGTGTCCGACTTCATTTCGCGCGCCTGAATGGCCCGCGGCGCCGCCGAAGCGGCGATGTTCGGCTGCAACTGCGCGCTGAGGATCGCCCTCAGGCTGGCCGCGGCCACCCGTCCGAGCATCGCCTCGAACGCCTCCAGCGCCTCGCGCTTGTACTCGATCAGCGGATCACGCTGGCCGTAGGAACGGAGACCGATGCCCTCCTTCAGACGGTCCATCTCGTAGAGATGTTCCATCCACTCCTGGTCGATGACCCGCAGAACGCTGAATCGGAGCAGCTTTTCGTACAGCTCGTCGCCGAAGGCTTCCCGGCGCCGCTCCAGCGATTCACGCGCCTGCTCGAGAATCATGTCCTCGAGCTGGTCGAGGGAGACCTCGTCCCGTTCCTCTTCAGTAAGATGGAGATCGATCAGCAGCGTACGCAATAGGGCGCTGCGAAGCCCCTCCCAGTCCCAGTCATACGGCCCCGTCCTCGGGTCGCAGTACTCATCGAGTGTGATGGCGACGAACTCCTCGACGAGGTTCTCGACCTCCTCGCGGATATCGCCGGTCAGCGCGGCGCGGCGGCGGGCATAGACCACCTCGCGCTGGATGTTCATCACATCGTCATATTTCAGCAGTTGCTCGCGAATCGAGAAGTTGTGCTGCTCCACCCGTTTCTGGGCCTTCTCGATCGCCCGGGTGACCATCGGGTGGGCGATCACCTCGCCCTCCTGCAGGCCGAGGGTGTCCATGATCTTCCCGATGCGCTCGCCGCCGAAGAGTCGCATCAGGTCATCCTCGAGGGAGAGGAAGAACTTCGACCGTCCAGGGTCGCCCTGCCGGCCCGCGCGGCCGCGGAGCTGGCGGTCGATCCGGCGCGCCTCGTGCCGTTCCGAGCCGATGATCTGCAGGCCGCCCGGCTGCTCCAGCGGGTCGCGGCCGTACATCTCGATGTGCCGCTGCCGCAGCTCCGGGTCCGCCTCCAGGCGCCGCGTGATCACACCGTTCTCCCCGTGCGCATCCTGCACGTCCGGCGTCAGCTTGATGTCCGTGCCCCGCCCCGCCATGTTGGTCGCGATGGTGATCGTGCCGGGCTGGCCCGCACGCGCGACGATCTCCGCTTCGCTCTGGTGCAGCTTGGCGTTCAGCACCTGGATGCGATCCTTCAGCTTGCGGCCGTTCACCGTGCGCGTACCCAGCATCCGCGCGATCAGCTCGCTGGTGTCCACCGAAGTCGTGCCGACCAACACCGGCAGGCCGAGTTCGTGCAGACGGATGATCTCCTCGATGATCGCGGCGTATTTCTCCCGCCTCGTCCGGTAGATGTTGTCCTCCTCATCCACCCGCTCGACCGGAACATTCGTCGGGATCACCGCGACATCGAGGTTGTAAATCTTGTAGAACTCCTCCTCTTCCGTCTCGGCGGTGCCCGTCATCCCCGCGAGCTTGCCGTACAGCCGGAAGTAGTTCTGCAGGGTGATGGTGGCGACGGTCTGCGTTTCCGCCTCGACCTTCACCCCTTCCTTCGCCTCGATCGCCTGGTGCAGGCCGTCCGAGTAGCGGCGGCCGTACATGATTCGGCCGGTGAACTCGTCGACGATCTGCACCTTGCCGTCCTCGAGAACGTATTCCTCGTCCTTCTCGTAGAGGGAATACGCCCGGAGGAGCTGGTTGATCGTGTGGAGGATGGAGCTGCGCTCGGCCAGTTGCAGCTCCGCCTCCGCCTTCTTCTTGACCTTTTCCGCTTCCGGCAGCGAATCGTCCTGATCGATCTCGTGGAAGATTTCGCCGAGATCGGGGAGGATGAACATCTCGCTGTCGACCCCCTCGATCTTCGCGAGCTCTTCGCGTCCCTTGTCCGTCAGGTCGATCGTATGCGCCTTTTCATCAATGGCGTAGTAGAGGTCCTCATCGAGCTCGTGCTGCCGCTTGTCGCGGATGAAGATGTCCTCGACCCGCTGGGCGAGGGTCTTTCTCCCCGGCTCGCCCAGCACCTTGATGACGCGGCGGTGTTTCGGCGCCCCGCGGCTGGCCTGGAGAAGCTTCATGCCGGCTTCGAACTCCACCTCCGGGTCGCCGCCGTTCTCCAGGTCCTCCAGCAGTTTCTCGGCCTCGCTGACCTGCCGGATGATATACTCCCGCTGGCGCTGGACCAGCCGGCGTATACTCGGGTTCCACTTCACGAAGTCATCTTCGCTCGAGCGCGGGACAGGACCGGCGATGATCAACGGCGTGCGCGCCTCGTCGATGAGCACGCTGTCCACCTCGTCCACGATCGCGTAGTGGTGGCCGCGCTGGACGAGCTGCCGCGGGTCCACCGCCATGTTGTCGCGGAGGTAGTCGAAGCCGAATTCGTTGTTGGTTCCATACGTTATATCGGCAGCGTACGCTTTCTTCTTTGATTCGAAATCAATCCCGTAGAAGAAGCCCTGTTCCTCGCTGTACAGGTGGGTCATCGTCTCCAGCTTCGAGGAGGAGAGGATCACCCCGATCGTCATCCCGAGGAAGGTGTAGAGCTGGCCCATCCATTCGGCATCGCGGCGGGCGAGGTAATCGTTCACGGTGACGAGATGGGAACCCTTCCCCGCGAGGGCGTTCAGGTAGAGGGGCATGGTGGCGACGAGGGTTTTCCCTTCGCCGGTCGCCATCTCGGCGATGCGCCCGCGGTGCAGCATGATGGCGCCGATGAGCTGCACGTCGTACGGCACCATCTCCCAGCTCATCGGCTGATCCGCGGCGAAGAAGGTGTGCTTGCGCTCGGTGAGGCGCCGGCAGGCCTCCTTCACCACCGCGAAGGCTTCCGGCAGGAGATCCTCCAGCAGGGTGTCCAGCTCGCGGACTTCGTTCTTCTTCGCCTTCTTGTCGCGCTCCGGGTCTTCCCGCTCGATCCCGGTGTACGGGTCGAAGTCCGCCATGTGCGCGGCGATCCGCTCCCGGAACTCGACGGTCTTGCCCCGCAGCTCCTCGTCCGTGAGGTCATGGAGGGTGTCGTAAATCCGGTTAATCTCAGCGACGATCGGCAAAAGTTTCTTGTTCTGCCGATCGTGCCGGGTCCCGAAGACTTTCTCTATGATGTTCACGACTTCCTTTTTCCCAGGTTCAGAGAGTACCTCTTCCGGCCGGGCCGGTCACAACAGCATTTCGAATTCGATCTCGTCCCGGATCGGAACCCCGCCCCGTCCGATCTCCGGGATCTCCGGCTTGAGCCGGCGCGCCCGCGTCACCGCATCACGGTGAACCGCCGCGAGACGGAAACCCCGTTTCCGGTAGAACCGCACCGCGGCCGTGTTGTCGTTCGTCGTGATCAGCCGGAGGGCACGGCATCCGTTCTTTTTCGCCGCGCGGCGGACCGCGGCGAGCAGTGCGCTCCCGGCGCCCGCCCCACCACGGGTGGAGTGCAGCACGATGATCTCGCACTCTTCCCCGTTGATTGCATAGATCAAGTAGCCGATCGGTTCCCGGTCGATCTCGGCGATGAACCCGGGGAGCTCGTCGGCCCGGTGGACACGGCCGCGGGTGACGACTCTCTCCGATCCCCACTCGCTGCGAAGATTCGTTCTCAGCCACTCCCGGTCACCCGGCCCGACCGCTCGAACCGCGGGGCTCCATTCCCGCTCTCCGCCCGCCGTTTTCATAAGGACGAGTATACATATCCCGCGGCATCGGGCGCCCCACCCGTCCGCGGGACGGACTCTCAGCGCGGGACCACGAGGCTCATCCGCAGCAGGTCATGGAACTCGCCGTCGAAGTAGCACTCCTCCCGCAGCAGCCCTTCGACCCGGAACCCCAACCGCTCATTCAGGCGGATGTTCGCCAGGTTGGTGTCGAGGGTGTGGACGTAGATCTTCCGCAGGCCGAGCGTGGTCAAGCCGAACTCGACCCAGAAGCGCGTCGCCTCGGCGGCGAACCCCCGCCCGCGGGCCTGCGGCTCGCCGATCAGCTTTCGCAGCTCCGCCTTTCCCTGGACGGGGTCGAGGTCGAGGTAGGCCAGCGCGCCGATGGGCTCCTGCTCGAGATTGACGATGCCGAACACGCTCGACGGCGAGGCGAGCAGGGTCTTCAGGTCATCCGGCGCCCCGGAGGAGGTGCGGGTGAGCAGGAAGAGGCGCCCTTCCGGGTCGCTCACCCACTTCTCGAGCAGGGGGTAGTCCTCGTCGCGATAGCGGCGGATGTTCACCCGCTTCGCTTCGATGGAGAAGTCATCCGGCGGGTTCTCCCCCGGTTCGGCCCCGTCCCTGTTCACGGCGGGCGGGATATACCCTTCCTTGTCCTCGAAGGCGAGATCGAGGAGCAGGTTGACGAAGCGGACGAAGTCCTCGCGGCTGAAGCCGTACTCCCGGGCCTGCCGCACCATGGTTTTCGCCACCGCCTCGAGGGTCTGCGACGGCAGCGGCCCGCGATCCTCCCCTTCACCGTTGCTCATCAAGTCCGCCTTCCTGTTCGGTTCATCGCTCAAGCTCCCGGCCCGTGAGACGCCGGTAAATCTCGCGATAGGCCCCGGAGGTCTGGTCAATCACCTCCCGCGGCAGGCGCGGCGGCGGCGGGGTTTTCCCCCAGCCGCTCGCTTCGAGCCAGTTGCGGACGATCTGCTTGTCATAACTCGGCGGATCCTCGCCCGGCCGCACCCGGTCCGCCGGCCAGAAGCGGCTCGAATCCGGGGTCAGCACCTCGTCCGCGAGCACGATTTCTCCCTCGAGAATGCCGAACTCGAACTTGGTGTCCGCGATGATGATCCCCCGCTCCGCGGCGTGTTCGGCGGCGCGGGTGTAGAGCGTCAGGGAGAGGTCGCGCAGTTTCTCCGCCGTCCCCGCCCCCACGATCCGGGCCGCCTCTTCGAAGCTGATGTTCTCGTCGTGCCCGCTCTCGGCCTTGGTCGCCGGGGTGAAGAGGGGTTCGGGCAGCTTGTCCGCCTTCCTCAATCCGCCGGGCAGGGCGATGCCGCACACCGCCCCGGTGCGGATATAATCCTTGTACCCGGAGCCCGCGAGGTAGCCGCGGACCACGCACTCGACCGGAAACATCTCCGCGCGCCGCATCAGCACGCTCCGGCCGTGGAGTTTCGCCTTCGTCTCCCCGCTCAACTCCACGCCGAGATCCATCGCCTCCACGTCCGCGGTGAGGACGGCCCCGGGCACGACATCCCGGAAGAAGTCGAACCAGAACAGGGACATCCGGTTGAGCACCACCCCCCGGCCGGGGATGGGATCATCGAGGATGACATCGAAGGCGCTCAGCCGGTCGGTGGCGACCAGCAACAGGCGGCCCTCCCCCGCATCGAACAGCTCACGCACCTTCCCGCTGCCCACCCGGGGCAGGGGCAGGGAAACCTCCCGGACCGCTTCGAACATCTTTCTCCATTCCCTGTGTTATAAAGGCCGCAATCCGCCCCGCGCCGGCCGCTTCCAGCCCGTGCGACACGTCCGTTTCCGCGTATGCGGAGCAAGGTACTTCGCGCCATGCACGGTTGCAAGACGGCGGTCCCGCCCCCGGCAGAGGGCCGGGGGATCGATTTACCTGGATCACCGGATCGTTCCGCCCTCCTCGCCCTTCGGGCGGCGGGATCTCCCTTGACGCCTCGCGGGGAGGCCGCTTACCTTGCCCCTCCCGCCGCCGGCGCGGCCGGACCGCGGTGAAACCGGGGCGAGAAGCCGGGCCGCCGGCCCGGGCTCCGCGCATACGGGCGGGCGGGAAACCAAGAAGCGGTGGAGCACGATGAGTCTGGAGATACGGCTGGAGGACGGCCGTGAAATCGAAGCGGCCGAAGGGACGAAACCGGCGGACCTGCTCGAACAGGCCGGTCTCTCCGGCGCGGAGGCGAGGCGGGTGATCGCCGCGAAGCTGGACGGCGAGATCATCGACCTCAACCGCCCGATCCCCTCGGGCGGATCCCTGCGGTTCATCCCGGAGGGAAACGACCGGGATGCGCTGCACGTCCTGCGCCACACCGCCGCCCATGTCATGGCCCAGGCGGTGATGCGCCTCTTCGGCGATGTGGAGTTCGCCATCGGGCCGACCATCGAGGACGGCTTCTACTACGACTTCGACCTCGAGCACAAGCTGACCCCCGAGGACTTCCCCGCCATCGAAGCGGAGATGAAGCGGATCATCGAGGCCGACTACCCGCTGGTCCGCCGCGAGACGGACTACGAGGGCGCCCTGGAAGAGTTGGGAAAACAACGGGCGGCCTTCAAGCGCGAGCTGGTCGAGCAGTACCGCGACCAGGTGATCAGCTTCTACACCCAGGACGATTTCACCGACCTCTGCCGCGGCCCGCACCTGCCCTCGACCGGGCGCATCCGGGCGTTCAAGCTGCTCTCCGTCGCCGGGGCCTACTGGCGCGGGAGCGAGACCAACCCGATGCTCCAGCGCATCTACGGCACCGCATTTTTCGACGCGAAGGACCTGAAAGCCTACCTCCGGCAGCTCGAGGAGGCGAAAAAGCGCGACCACCGCAAGCTGGGCGCCGAGCTGGGACTGTTCGGTTTCCAGCCCGAGGCGCCGGGCTTCCCCTTCTGGTACCCCAACGGGGCGGTGCTGTTCGACGAGGTGCAGGCGTACATGCGCGAGAAGCTGCACGAGCATGAATACAGCGAGATCCGCACCCCGATGATCCTCTCCGAGCAGCTCTGGCGCGATTCCGGGCACTGGGACCATTACCGGGAGAACATGTACTTCACCGAGATCGATGAGAAGACTTACGCGGTGAAGCCGATGAACTGCCCGGGCGGGACACGGGTCTACAAGTCGGGTTACTATTCCTACCGCGACCTGCCGGTGCGGATGGCCGAGTTCGGGGTGGTGCACCGGCACGAGAAGTCCGGGGTGCTCAACGGCCTCTTCCGGGTCCGCGCCTTCACCCAGGACGATGCCCACATCTACTGCACTCCGGAGCAGGCGGTGGACGAGGTGATCGGCTGCCTGCGGCTGCTGCGGGAGGTTTACGAGGACTTCGGGTTCCCCGAATACACCTTCGAAATTTCCACCCGGCCGTTGAAATCCATCGGGACGGACGAGCAGTGGGAGCTCGGGGAACGGGCGCTGCGCGAAGCGCTCGAGCGGGAAGGCATCGACGCGCAGGTCAACCCCGGCGAAGGGGCGTTCTACGGCCCGAAGATCGACGTGCACATCCGCGACGCGATCAAGCGCATCTGGCAGTGCGGCACCATCCAGATCGACTTCTCGATGCCGGAGCGTTTCGACCTGAGCTACGTGGACAGGGCCGGCGAGAGGAAACGCCCGGTGATGATCCACCGGGCCATCCTCGGCAGCATGGAGCGCTTCCTTGGCATCCTCATCGAGCACTACGCCGGCCGCTTCCCGACCTGGCTCGCGCCGGTGCAGGCGGTGGTGCTCCCGGTGAGCACAGACCGTTTCGGCGAGTATGCGATGGAGGTGCGGGAGGTTCTGCGCGCGCTCGGGTTGCGGGTCGAGGCGGACCTGCGCAACGAGAGCCTGAACCGGCGCATTCGCGACAACCAGAAGCGCTACGTGCCCTACATGCTCGTCGTCGGGGAGCGCGAGCTGGAGGCCGGCACGGTGAACGTCCGCCGCCGCGACGGACTGCGGGTGAGCGAAGCGCTGCCGGTCGAGGCGTTCGCCGACGACCTGCTGGGGGAGGTCGCGGACCGCGAACTCGAGCTGACCATCGGCGGCGCCCGGGAGACCGGCACCACCACGACGAACGGATAAGAAAAGCATCAGCCCGGCTCGCGCCGGGCTTTTCTCTCGGCTGTTCACCGGAAGCATTTTCCGAATCGCCACACGCGGGTCATCGCCCGATACCAGGGAGGGAGACAGGTGCCCGAGCGAAGGAACAAGCGGATCATGGTCACCGGCGCGGCCGGGCAGATCGGGTCGGAACTGACGATGAGACTGCGGAATATCTACGGCGGCGCGAACGTGGTCGCCGTGGACCTGCTGACCAACCCGGAGCCGGAGCTGCGCGAAACCGGCCCCTATGAGACCCTCGACATCACCGAGGGCAACCACTTCGCCCAGATCGCCAACCGCTACGACATCGACGCCATCTACCACCTCGCGGCCATCCTCTCCGCCGTCGGGGAACGCAAGCCGGACCTGGCGTGGGATGTGAACATGCACGGGTTGAAGAACGTGCTCGACATCGCCCGCGACCGCGAGATGTCGCTTGTGATGGTCCCGAGTTCCATCGCGGTTTTCGGCCCGAACACCCCCAAGGAGAACACGCCCCAGGAGACCGTCCTCCGCCCGAACTCGATGTACGGCGTGACCAAGGTCGCCGGCGAGCTGCTCTGCGACTATTACTATCACAAGTGGGGCCTGGAAGTCCGCGGCGTTCGCTACCCGGGGCTGATCTCGTACAAGACGCTGCCCGGCGGCGGGACGACCGACTACGCCGTCGCCATCTACTACTCGGCCGTGAAGGGCGAGCCCTACACCTGCTTCGTCCGCGAGGAGACCATCCTGCCGATGATGTACATGCCGGACGCCCTGCGCGCACTGCTCGAACTGGCGCACGCGGACGGTTCGAAACTGCGCTACCATAACGCCTACAACGTCGCCGCCCTGAGCTTCAACGTCCGGGAACTGGCGGATTCCATCCGGCGGCACGTCCCGGATTTCACCGTCGAGTACGAACCCGATTTTCACCAGGCCATCGCCGACAGTTGGCCGCGTTCGATCGACGATTCCGCCGCGCGGGAAGACTGGGGTTGGTGTCCGGAGTACGACCTGGAGGCGATGACCGAGGACATGATCCTTCACCTGCGGGAGAGGCACGCCGCCGGGGAACTGTTGTAGCCTGCAGCGAATGAACTCGGGGGAGCGCTGATGAGAAATCACGCGAAACGGCTCGCCGCCATGGTGTGCCTGCCACTGCTCCTGCTTCCCGCCGGGCGGCTTCTCGCGGAGGGAACAGGCGGAGCGCCGGCCGGCGCCCCGGACCCGGCGGCGGGCTGGGTGCTCGCCGCCGAAACCAACATCACACAGACCCAGAACGCCTACAGCGACAACTGGTCGGGCGAGGAGACGGGGTCCATCTCCTGGGCGTTCAACTTCAACGGCCTCGCCGAGCGCCGGCTCACGAAAGCCCTCAACTCCCGCAGCACGCTGAAGCTCTCCTTCGGGCAGACGCATCAGCAGGAACTCGACACCCGCCGCTGGACGCAACCGGCGAAATCCACCGACCTGATCGACCTCGAGTCGGTGATGCGCTTCACCTTCGGCTACTTCGTCGACCCCTTCGTCGCGGGACGGATGCAAAGCCAGTTTCTCGACACCCGGGGCGGCTCGAACCGGGCCGTCAACCCCGCCACGATCACCGAGAGCGCAGGTTTCGCGCGAACACTCCTCCGGCGCGAGGGCGAGAGCTGGATCATCCGCCTCGGCGTGGGCTTCCGCCAGACCCTCGACGGCAACGCTCTGCTCGACAGCCTCTCCGAGCTGCGGGGGCGCAGAAACACCAATGACGGCGGCCTGGAGTTCGTCTCGGAGATCAACGCGCCGATCGTGCCGGAGAAGATCCGCCTCACCAGCAAGCTGACGCTCTTCCAGGCGCTCACCTTCTCCGGGGCGAACGACCTGAAGGGAACGGTCCGGGAGAACGACTGGCGCGTGGTGGATGTGAACTTCGAGAACATCTTCACGGCGGGCATCACCCGGTACCTGATGGTCAACCTCTACACCCAGCTTCTCTACGACCGGGAAGTCTCCAAGGCGGGCCGCTTCAAGGAGACCCTCTCCCTCGGCGTGACATACACCCTGTTGTAAAGGAAAGCTCCGCTCGGTGCGGCGCCGGCGCCCCTGCACCGGCTCTCGCCGTGCCCGGCCGACCCGCCCGAAACGGGGTAAAAGGGTTATCTTCCCCGCTGCCGCGCGCGGAGGGCGCACGGTCTGTTCCATCGCGAGAGGTTCATGGCATCATTCTTCCAGGAGTTGGTCGCGCCGGGTTCGAGGGCGTTCACCTGGGTCGAACACGAGGGAGAGCTGCACCTCGGGCCATTCACCTTCCCGGCCGATCTGCCGGTTCCGGTGGCGGCGCCGGAGAACACCCTGGCGAAACAGCTCTGGTTCGATTTCCCCTATCCCGGCCGCGGCCCGGTGCCCACCGGGCACGATGAGGACGAGGAGACGATCGACGGCGGCGAGCTGCTGCGCGGTCTCCTCGAAGGGCACCTTCCGGCCGCCTCGCCCGACTACGACCGTCTCGTCGACCAGGTCGGGCGCTGCCTGCTGATCCTCGCCGCGTTCGGGCGGGAGGAACCTCATCACCGGGAGCTGGAGCAGGTCATCGCCCGGGCGGAAGAGGGAGCGGCCCTTTTCGACATGCTCCTCCGCCACGCGCAACATCATCTCCAGGAGGGGACGCACTTCGCGGAACAGTACGAGGGCGAAGCGGCGCTGAGGGAATTCCTCCTCGCGCGGCTGCTGCTGCATGGCGCGCACCTGGTGAGTCCGACGACGCCCGGAGTGCTGTACGACCTCGGGGTGCTATGCTACGAACTCGCCCGGCGGATCTCCTCCGACCGGCCGGACGAGGCGAAGGACGGGCAACACGAGCTGCTGGCGGAAAGTCTCCATTACCTGCAACTCGCCCTCGCCGACGCGGCCATCCGCGAGGAGACCCCGGCCTTCTTCCTCCTCGGGCTCTGCCGCGAGGAGACCGGCGACCGGGAGGGCGCATGGAGCGCCTACGAGCGCTTTCTCGCCTCGCCGGCCTCGGAGCAGTACAAGGATCTCGCCCTCGAGGTCCGCGGCCGCCGCGGCGAGGGGGACAGCGGCTCGCCGGACCGGACAGGCGGAAAGTCCTGAGACACGTTGAAGAACGGCAATGCGAAACGGAGTCGGATTTCCGATGTTTTTCGGAAATTTATGATATTATTGATTCTAAGGAGTCTCTTCTCCCGGCGAACCGTTTCTCTGTTTACACATCGCTTGACTGGATTCCGCTGGCACGTTACTTTTGTTTCGATCATGGTGCACGGCACATCGAAGGGGTTGCCGGGCGAGCTGCCGCGGTGGGAGAGTCGCTGTGCCTGACGAACTGTCACACCGGGGAAGCTGTCGCCCCGGGCGAGCTGCCACGCTGGATTCATCTCTTCGCCGGACACGGATAATTCAGGGAGATTGATGTACCGCTTGCCCCGTCGCAATTCCACCCGTTACCTGCTCTTCGTCGAGCGGGCCGGTTCCACTCGGCTGAAACGCCGGAGCATCAGCGCCCGGCGCCTCGCGTGGCTGGCCGCCGGAGGTACTCTCCTCCTCCTCGCGACCATCGTCATCTCCGTCCTCGCCCTCAGCGAGGTTCGTGTCCGCCTGCGCACGGGGCAACTGATCGCCGAGAACCGACTGTTGAATCACCAGCTCAGCGAAGTGCAGAAACAGATGAGCCGGGTGATCCATCGGGTGGACTCCCTCGCCACCGAGGAGGAGGCCATCCGGGTCCGCGTGGACCTGCCGCCGTTGGGCGAGGATGTCCGCCGGGCGGGCACCGGCAGCCTGATGCCCCTCGAGGGCGAAGTCATCGGCAACGAACAGGTCGAAACGCTCCTCCGGACCCTCGACCAGCTCGAGCGCCAGATCACCGTCCAGCAGCAGTCCTTCGCGGAGATCGAGGAGAAGATCGCGTCGGACGAGAAGCGCCTGCTTCACATTCCCGCGATACGTCCCGTGGTCGGCGGCAGGTTGACGGACGGCTTCGGATACCGCCCCGATCCCTTCACCCGGCAGATCCGGTTCCACAACGGCCTCGATATTTCCGCCTCCCGGGGAACCCCGGTGTACGCCACCGCGGACGGCCGGGTCGAGTATGCGAAGCGCATGCCCCTGCTCGGGCTGACGGTCAAGATCGACCACGGGTACGGGTATGAGACCGTCTATGGCCACCTCGACGGGTACAATGTGCGCCGCGGACAGATGGTGAAACGAGGCGATCAGATCGGTGTCGTCGGCAACACCGGCCGCAGCACCGCGCCTCACCTGCATTATATGGTCAAGGTGAAGGGTCGGGCCGTCGATCCCCTCGACTACTTCTATGAAGCCTTTGAAATGGCAAATCGGTAACGAGGCGGCTTCTTCACCCCACGTTCACTCCGCCGGCCCACGGGCCGGTTTTTTCCGCCCCTTTTCCCAGTATCAGCGCCACATTCACGCGGTGTGCGCGCCTTCGGAAACGAGCGGGCGGCTGCCGCTTCCACATGAATGACTCATCATCGGCTGGTCGAAGGGCGAAGGCACGGCGCACGGGCAGGGACAGGAAAGCCATTGCAGGCAAGCCGGAAAAAAGAGACCTCTTCCGATACACCTCTTCGAGCGCCGGGCCCGCGACAGGTTCGCGTAAGTGAGTCGCCTGTCCCGGCAGAGGGGGTCGAGCGGTCTGTTCCCGCGCGGTTCCGGGAGACGGTCGAACGCTTCCCGGATCGAATCGCCGTCACGGACGCCGGCGGCAGCCTGACCTATGCCGGCCTGAACCGGCAGGCTGACCGGCTGGCACGCAGGATTCTCGAGGTCGCCGGCGCGGGCGAAGGGCGGATCGCTCTTCACCTCGGGAAGCACCGCGGGATGATCACGGCGATCCTCGCCGTGTTGAAAGCCGGGAAGACATACGTTCCACTCGACCCGTTTCATCCTTCCGCGAGGAACCGTCAAATCACCCGGGCGGCGGAGGCGCAACTGGTCATCGGCGAGGAGGGCGACCCTGCTTTCTTCGATCCGGAAAAGACCAACATCCCGGTTCTCCCGTTGTCCGGCGCCGGCGAGGAGCTCCCGGAGAGCGATCCCGGCATCGAAACAGGCGCGGGGGACCCCGCCTGTCTCTTCTTCACCTCCGGGTCAACCGGCCGTCCGAAGGGAGTCCTGCACTCGCACCGGAGCCTCCTTCACCAGATCCTGAGGCACACTGTTTCTTTCGGCGTGAACCACGAGGACCGTATCGCGCTGCTCGGTTCCGGCACGTTCGCACAATCCTTGTTGAGCATCTTCGGTTCTCTGCTCAACGGCGCCTCCGTGCACCTGTTCGATCTCCACCGGCAAGGGTTGGACAGCCTGCCCGACTGGATGGAGAGCGAGGGTATCACCATCCTGCACTCCGTCCCCACCATCATGCGCCATGCCGCCCCATCGTTCCGCGGGCAACGGCTCGAACAACTCCGATACCTGGCCCTCGCCGGTGAACCCCTTCATCGACATGACGTGGAGCGGCTGCATGAGGTCTTTCCCCCCTCTTGCAGGTTGGTCAACTGTTACGGCTCCACGGAGCTGCTGTCAGTAGCACATTATTTCATCGACCGGGACAAGCCCTTCCATGAACCGGTCTTCCCCATCGGGCGGCCGCTGCCCGGGGTTGAGGTTCTCCTCGAGGACGAGAACGGAAGGGCGGTCGCCCCGGGCGGGACCGGCGAGATCGTTCTCCGCAGCCGGTACTTCGGCCTGGGCTACTGGCGGGATGAAGCGACGACGAAGCGATTGTATCGCCCCGATCCCGCGGAAAGCGGCATGCGCCTTTTCCACACGGGTGACCTTGGCCGGTATGACCCCGAGGGCAACCTGGTCTGCCTCGGACGCCTGGACCGCCAGGTCCAGATCCACGGGCAGCGGGTGGAGCCGGCCGAAGTGGAGAGCGTCCTCCTCGCCCACCCGGCCGTCCGTGATGCGGCGGTCATCACCCGGGAGGGCACGGCGGGGGACCTGGAATTGCTCGCCTTCTTCGAAAGCGACGCCGCCCGGCCGCCCGGGCCGGAGGAGTTGCTCGCCTTCGTGCACGACCGGTTGCCGCCGTACATGATCCCGGCGATGATCCGTCACCTCGACCACCTGCCCCGCACCACGAGTGGCAAGCTGGACCGGCGGGCGTTGCAACCCCTGTGGCTTCTCGAGCCGGAGTGGGTGCGCTCGCCCTTGCCGGAGGAGACCGGCCGCCTGCGCCCCGCGCCCCGCACGGGCGGGCGTAGAACGTGTCTGCTGTTCCTCGACGATTGGGGCTTGGGAGAGCGGCTCGCGAAGGCTGGAAAGAGCGACGGCTGGGACGTCATCCGTGTCATCCGGGGAGCGTCTTTCAGCGGGTCGGTCGAGCCCGGCTTCACCCTGCCGCCGGGAAAGCCCGAGGGGTTCGGAGCGCTGTTCCGCTCGCTGCATGAGAGCGGAATCGTCCCGGATTGCGTGCTCTTCTTGTGGAGCTTTGACCTCCCGCGTGACGGGAACGCTGAGGAGACCCATCGCGCGGCGATGGACAACGGCCTTTTCAGCCTGCTGCCGGTTGTGCAGGCCCTCGGGCAATCCGCAGAGAACCCGGTCGAGCTGGTGCTTGTCACCTCGCGGGCGCTGCCCGTGCAGCCCGGCGAACCGATCCGCCCGGAACGGACCGCCATGACCGGGGCGTGCCGGGTGATCATGCAGGAGTACCCCAACATCACCTGCCGGTTGATCGACCTGCCGCCCGCCGAGGCCGGCGCTGAGGAATTCACGAAACAAACCAGCCTGCTGTGGAAGGAACTCGCCGCCGGGTCCGGCGGGGTCATGGTCGCCTTCCGCGGGGAGGACCGGTACGAACCGTCCCTCCGCGTGATCCCGGCGCCGAGGGGCGAGGCGGCCGCTCCACGCCTCCGCCCGCGGGGAGTGTACCTGATCACCGGCGGGTTGGGCGGCATCGGGCTGGAGATCGCGCGGCACCTCGCGGAGAGGTTCCGGGCACGTCTCGTCCTGATCGGGCGCTCCGCCTTCCCGCCCCCGGAGGAATGGGACCGCCGCCTCGAAGCTCGCGGGAAGGACGACGGGATCGGCGCAAAGATTCAACAGCTTCGCGAAATTGAACGACTCGGGGGCGAGGTGCTCGTCCTCCGGGCGGACGTGGCGGACGAGGAACAGTTGACCCGCGCGCTCATGGCGGTCCGGGAGAGGTTCGGGCGGATCGACGGGGTGATCCACGCCGCCCGTGTGGTGGCCGATGAGAGCATCGCCCGCCTGGACCGGTCCACCCTCGAACGCGCCACCCGGCCGAAGATCGCCGGCACCCGGCTCCTGTGGCGCCTGCTCTCCGGCGACCCCCCGGACTTCATCGCCCTCTTCAGTTCGCTCACCGGCTGGCTCGGGGGGCTGGAGATGCTTGCCCGAAGCACCGAGGCTGCCTTCCTCGACGGCTTCGCGCACGCCCATACCGGTGCGGAGAGCCCCTTCATCGTCTCCATCGACTGGGATTACTGGCTCGAGGCGGGGCGCACCGCGGAATCGGCCCTCCGGGGGGAGCTGCCGGCATGGCGCCTGCCCTGGCTGAATGAGGGGATCACGACGCGACGGGGGGCCGAGGCGTTCCTCGACATCCTGCGCGGGCCGCACCCGCATGTCCTCGTGACACCCCGCTCCCCGCGGACGATCCTCCAGCAGGCGGAACAACCGGGCTCGAGACGGGAAACCCTCGACGGGAGACCGGCGGTCCGCTCGTCGCGGCCCGACCTCGAAACCGCGTATGCCGCCCCCGAGAGCGCCCTGGAGCGCGAACTCGCGGAAGTCTGGGCCGAGGTGCTCGGATTGGAGCGGGTCGGCCTGCGGGACAACTTCTTCGCCCTCGGCGGAGATTCCCTTCACATGACACAGATCCTCTCCCGCCTCCGGCGGAACTACAAGATCGACATCTCCTTCTCGGACTTTTTCCACGCGCCCACCGTGGCCGAACTCGCGCCCCATCTCCTCGCGGAGCTGGTGTCCGGGAAAGGCCGGGAGCTCCCCGATGATCTCGCCCGCTGGATCGATGACCACACCGGCGAGGCTGGCGGATAGCCCGGGAGCGCTCTGCCACGCCGCAGCCTGGGAGCG
>CAYOKT010000002.1:102571-105847 GCA_964404605.1 uncultured bacterium | reverse complement strand
CAGAGCATTTCTCACGTACTCCTCCAAGATGGAGTGCAAGTACGTCGGCAGGGTGGCCCGGGACTCTTGCCACGCCGCCTGCCTTGGCGTAGCTGGGTAGCTTAAGGCGCAGGCGGGCAGTCCCTGGTTTCATACGGTTTCCGTGGCGGGTGGACAAGCCATGGCGGGGGGCGCCGGGTATAATAGGATTTCCGCCACGGGCGGGCCGGTCCCGGGAACCGGCTTTCAGGATTCGGTTTCTGACCGCGGTTCGCTCTCCGCCGCCGGGGTACTCTTCTCCGTTTCCGGGGTGCCCTCTGCCGCCTCTTCCGCCTCCTCGTCCGTCTCTTCCGCTTCCGGCGGGACCCCTTCGATGACATTCGGCCCCTCCGCGCCCGGCTCACGGTCGTAGGTCACGGTGATTGGGCCGTCCTGCTTCTCGAGGACGGTCGTCTGGTCCCCGATCTCCACCTCGATCTCGGAGGTGACCTCCTCGCGGATGATGACCATCGACTTGCCCTTGCCCGCCCGCTTCATCTTCCGGCGCTGGGTCTGGATTTCCTTGATCTTCTCGCCGATGATGTCCTTCATCGGCTCGATGGATTCGACGAGGGTGCGAAGCGCTTCCAACTCCTGGTGGGTATAGGGTTTGTGGCCTCTCTTCTTCTCATTGGCAATGAACCGGAGAAGCAGGAGTCGCGCGGGTTTCTTTCCCACCTGGCTGGCGAGTTCGGGCCCGAGCATGTCGAGTACCCGTTCGAGGGCGGCCTGGGCGTTCTTGATGAATTCCTTGTCATCCTCCATCTTCGATTTCAGGAAATCCTTTATCCCGACGGAGATCTTGGTGCGGCGGATGGTGCCGTCATCGTTCTCCACCGAGGCGACACGGTCGATTTCAACTCGCTGGTCCGCCTGGATGTTGCTGCCATAGGCCTCCTTGACCTTGACCACCATTCCGCTGATGTCCGAATTGCGGACCGTGCCCCGGATGTCCACGATGCCCCTGGTCTTCAGGTTCGCCCCATCGACGTTTCCCTCGGTGACCAGGGAGCCGTCGGTGTTGACCTTGCTGCCCCGGATCTCGCCCGTGACCACGAGGTCGCTGCCGGAGCGGATGTCCGAACCCACCGAGACGTTTCCATCGATGAAAACACGCCCCTGGGTGATGATTTTCGCCCCTTCTTTCAGCGGGCCGACGATTTCCACATGGTCGGTCGTGGTCAGGGAATCGATCTCCGACCCTTTCATGACACGAAGGGGTTCCACCACCAGCTTGACCTGTTTCACCATCCGGTCGAAACCGTCCGAGTCGCGCCGCTCGACCGTTTCACGCCCCACCTTGACCACGCCGTCCCGGTCGGCATAGCAGGAGAGACCGTCCGGGGAGAGTTTCACACCGTCCCCGGCGATGAGTTCGACCACCGCGCCCTCGAGCGGTGGCAACTCCTTGTTGAAGACATCGTGTCCGGGTTCACTGCCGCGGGTGGGGGGCTTTACGACACAGAGGAGGTCGCCGTTGAACACCTTCGTCGCGCCCATCAGCTTGTTCATCTTCGATTCGACCTGTTCGGCATGGAAGCTGAACTCCACCACCGCGGACATGCCGATCGAGGGGAGGGTGCCTTCCGCGAGCAGGTAGCTGTGAATCGGCTTGTGGGTCCTCTTGATGGTCGCCAACGCCTCGCGCAGCGCCTTTTCGTCCACCAGGGGCCTGTGGATCTTGCTTTTTTCGATTTCGCTCTCGATGGTCTCGAAGGTGATCAGGTTGTCGAAGGGATCGATCAGGTAAAGGTCGATCAGTGCGCGCATGTTCGGAATGACGATTTTCTCCGGCGTGGTGATCGACTCGATTCTCACCTCGCTGCGACCCTGTTCCACCGCCTCGCGGACCAGTTCGAATGTCACGTCGAACCCGTCCTCCGTCGTTTTCTTGTCGATGAGGCTGTCGTAGCGGAGGAGGGCGACCGGGACATTGACCTCATTGGAGAGAGCCTGCTTGATCTCGCGGACGTGTTCGATCAGAAAGTCCTCCCGGAAGTCGCCGTTTGCGATGTGCACCTCGACGACCCACCGGTTGGGTTTCCGGGAGACAATCTTGAACGATGTCAGGCGGCTTCCCGTCACGCGACCTCCGGGATCCCGGGGAAAGATCGACCCATCCGATCCTGATCCCCATCGACTTGTAAAGTAACCGCCCTCAACGGCGAGGAACAAGCGTTCATTTCCCGGGCCAGTGTTCGGCGCGGCCGGATGGGGACGATGGATCCTCAAGAAAGACTCGAAAGCGGCATTGTCATTTTGACATACGTAAGGCTGCCAGATCGGCGTAACGTTACCGAAGGGGCCGGTTTGCGGGCACGCCCTGCGAATCCCCACCCGCGGGAAAACGAATGCAACCTGTTGTTTATCATAACGTAGCGTAGGAGAGACCATCGGCGGGGAAATTGGCACAGCCGTTGCTCCTCCCGTTGGCGAGCGGGGAGCGGAAATGGATGAAAGCCTCCCCCGCAAGAGACCTGTAAACGATTGGAGTAAAGAAAACGTAAAGAAGGAGGGTAGGAACCATGTCGCTCGTACGGATGAAACAGACCCGTCAGTTCCCGTCCCTGCCGTGGCGCTGGGATGACCTCTTCAGCGATTTTTTCAGCCGCGGACCGTGGGATGATGAGATGATCGAGCGGGTTTGGGTGCCTCGCGTGGACATCGTCGAGGACGAGAACAGCTACCGTGTGAACGCCGACATGCCGGGAATGAAAAAGGATGATGTTCAGATCACCCTCGATGACGGTGTTCTGACCATCTCCGGGGAACGGAAGTCGGAGTACAAGGAGAAGGACGAGACCTGCCACGTGAGCGAAAGGGTGTACGGCAAGTTCAGCAGGAGCTTCACCCTGCGGAACACCATCGACACCGACAAGATCGACGCTTCGTTCAAGGATGGCGTGCTGACTGTCGTCCTCCCGAAGGTTGAAGCCGCGAAGCCGCGGAAAATCGAGATCAAGGCTCACTGAATCTCCCTTGCCCGCCGAGGGCGGGCACTCCTCCTTGACGCGAACGCGCCCGCCCGGGAATCCGGGCGGGCGTTCGCGTACCGGGTTCATCCCGGAACTACGGGACGAGAGAAGAGTTTCGAAACGATGCGCCTCTGGTGAAGGTGAAACATTTCGTTTCGAGATCCTTCACTGCGTTCAGGATGACAGTGGGAAGCGTTCAGTTCCTACAGTGGGAAGCGTTCAGTTCCTACAGTGGGAAGCGTTCAGTTCCTACAGTGGGAAGCGTTCAGTTCCTGATGATAGG
>CAYOKT010000002.1:81691-102471 GCA_964404605.1 uncultured bacterium | reverse complement strand
ACAGTGGGAAGCGTTCAGTTCCTACAGTGGGAAGCGTTCAGTTCCTGATGATAGGAAAGAAGTCGTTGCATACCTCCAGGATGGCCCGGGGCTTTTGCACGCCGAATCCCGACGTTTCGGGAGAAGGCGGGTGCCGCCTTCGCGCCGTTGCGGCGGGCCAGGCTGCATCCCGGGAAACCAGCGGGTAGCCCGGGAACGCCCGTCACGCCGCTTGCCTCGGCGTAGCCTTTGGCGTGGCCGGGTAGCTAAAGGCGAAGGCGGGACTGCTTCCCGGGGCAAATGGTGGAATCCGGGGTCGCTCAGTTCGGGCTGAAGATACCGCGGAACACATAGCCGGCGATGCGGGGGTTCTCCTTCAGCCGCCGGGTGGAATAGGCGTACCAGTCCTGCCCGAAGGGCACATAAACCCGCATCTTGTGTCCGTCCGCGATCACCTGGCGCCGCAACCCCTCGTTCACCCCGAGCAGCATCTGGAACTCGTACCGGTCCGGGGGCAGCTCGAGATGCTCGATGATCCGGTAGGCCTCGAAGACCAGGATTTCATCATGGGTGGCGATGCCGACATGGAGCCCCGCCTTCAGCGCCTTCTCGAGCAGCAGCAGGAAGTTCCGGCGAACGATTTCGTAGTCCTTGAAGGCGATCTCCGGCGGTTCGACGTAGATGCCCTTGCAGATGCGGATCTTCGCCTTCGCCGGGATCAGGCGGCTCTCCAGGTCGTGCATCGAGCGGCGGAGGTACGCCTGGATCACGACGCCGACCTTGTCGTACTCCTGCCGCAGGGAGTCGAACAGGTCGAAGGTGAGGGTGGTGTAGGGACTGTCTTCCATGTCGATGCGGGCGAAGTTGTCCCGCTTTTGCAGTTCGTCCAGGACCCGGCGATAGTTGTCCCGGCAGAAGGCGAAATCGAGGCCCAGGCCGAACTGGGTCGGCTTGATGGAGACGTTGGCATCCAGCCCCTCCGTCTCGATGGTCTCCACCAGCTCGAGGTAGGATTCCACCGCTCTCAAGGACTGCTCCCGCTGCGTCACCGCTTCACCGAGTACATCCACGGTCGCAGTGGCGCCCTGGCGGTTGAGCTGCCGCACGGCGCGTACGGCATCCTCAAGTGTCTCTCCCGCGATGTAGGGGTCCGCGAAATGACGGACCAGCGGCTTCGGAACGAGGGGAATGGTGGCGACGATCATCTTGTCGAACAGGCTCATCGGGTTCTCCGTGGGGTGGTCGGGATCCGGGGTACGGATTGGTGAAAAGATACGCAAGAGCCCTCGCGCGGTCAAACCGCCCCGTGTGGGTGCGGGTGGGGCAGCTTCCGAGACGCGGGTTGTGCAGTGGCTGGGGGAGGAGGGCGATGAGTTTTCGCCGACCGGACGGAGAACGGCCGAACGCGCCCTTGTTCCCGGGGGTGGTCCGCCGTTTTCTCCCACCGACAGAGAACGGCCCTCCCCACTTGCGGTCACCTCCCGGGTGGGAGGTTCCTACGTGCGGAGGGCCGGGTCGCACGGCTTACGCCGCATGCACTCCCAACGTAGGGGAGGACAGGTGCGGGTGTCAAGCGGGGGGAGGGTGGTTCCGGCGGCGGCGGCCGCTTCAGCGGTACTTCTGCCCCTTCCAGACCACCGGCCAGTGGGTGATCGTCGCGAGGAGAAGCATATGGTTCAACGCGATCTGGTAGATCTCGTGGAACAGGATATCACGGAGGTAAATGCGATGGCCGGTGAGGCGGCTGACATTGCGAATGACGATGGTGTCGGCGGCGGCCACCAGGGCGAGGGCGGCGAGGGCGGGAAGCGGCTGAAACAGCACCAGCCACGGCAGGAGGATGCGGATCATCCCGACCTCGATGAAGAGGTAGGCGCTCAGCGGGTTGAAGATGGAAGTCCCGGTGGCCCATCGCCGTTTCTGGCGCCACAGCCCCCGCAGGTCCGGTTGCGCGGTTGTGAAGACGCGGACGGCCGAGTCCGGCACCACGGCTAGATGTTTCCGGGTCCGGCTCACGATCCGGTTCAACAGGGCATAGTCCTCGATGAATGTGTTCCCGATGGCGCGGTAGCCGCCCACTTCACGGTAGGCGGACATCCGGAAGCCGAGGTTGTTCCCGCTGCAGAACGCCGGCCGGAGGCGGGAGATCAGGCTGCGGAACGGCTGCGGAATCCGGTCCCGCTTCCTGCGGCCGCTGGGGGCCCGTAATCCGGACAGGCCCGTGAGCATCCCCAGGTAGTACCGGTGGTCGACGTTCTGCAACCGGCCGATCCAGTCCTCCGGAATGCCGTCCAGCCCCACGCTCACCAGCCCGGCGACCGCGACCACATCCTCCTCGAAATAGGAGACCATGGCCCGGATCCAGGAGTCCGGCACGATGCAGTCGCCGTCCGTGAGGAGGACGAGTTCCGTTTCCACGTGCTCCAGCCCCACGGCGAGGGCGTGCACCTTTCCCGCGAGTTGCGGATCCTCCTCGCTGATGTGAATCACCCTCGTGGGCACCGGGGCGTTCTCGGCGAAGGTTTCCATGATCTCCCCGGTCGCATCCTGCGACAGGTGGTCGACGAGGATCAGCCGGTAGTGGTCATGGGGGTAGTCCTGTGTGGCGAGCGCCATCAGGCAGTCGAACAGCGTCGCCTCCTCGTCGCGGGCGCACACGACCACGGTGACCGGGGGGGTCCTGTCGTGATGGGGCCAGGAGCGCGTGGTCCCGTAGGCGATGGTGAGCAAGGTCGCCAGCGCGAGTAGGGCGATCACCAGGGAGATCATGGCGCCGCTCCGGCCAATGCCGAAAAGGAACCCACCTCGATGCCCACCCCCCGCCAGGCGGGGAGGACGCGGGAGAGCACGTCCGGCAGGAGCACGCCGCACGGGCCGCCGTCATGGAGGACGATGATATCGCCTGGGCGGGTGTGGGCCAGGAGGTCCGACTCGAGCACCGCGGCCGTTTTCCCCTCGATCCAGTCTCCGATCATCAGGCGCCAGAAGACGAGTCGCGCTCCCAGCCTGCGCGCCTCGCGCAGCGCCGCCGGGCCGATGCGGCCGTGGGGCGGCCGCAACAGGCGGGGAGAACGGGTCGTCCAGCCGGGCAGCGGGGGGGAGAGCCGGGCGGGATCCATCTCCCGCCGGAGCGCTTCCCCCTTCAACCGCGACCAGGGAGAGTGCGAGAGGCCGTGGTATCCGATCCTATGTCCCTGAGCGTGGATACGCTCTGTTACTTCGGGTGATGCTGCAAGCTTCTCCCCGGTAAGGAAGAACCCGGCAGTAATCCCTTCGGAGGCGAGCAGGTCGAGGAGCGGAGGGGTGGCCGCGGGATCGGGGCCGTCATCGAAGGTAAGGAACACCTCTCCCCGGCCGCGCGGCGTTGCGCCCCAGAGGGCGGAGGGCAGGAGCGCCTCGAAGATCCATGGTGTCCGAAGGACCCCCCGGCTCATGCCCGCGCACCCTCCCGGCGCGGCGTCCGGCGTTTCCCGGCGGCGGGGCGCGGCTTCCTGTTCCCGTTCCGGAACCCGTCCAGGCCGCTGAATTGCTGTCCTTTCCAGGAGAACGAGAAGAACTGGCCGCGGATCCCCGCGGCGAGCAGGGCCGGCGTGTGGAGAATCTGGCCGAGGAGGAACCGGCCGAAGGGGAACCTTTCACCGAGTCGCTCGCAGCCCTCTTCCATCAGGATGGATTCGGCGGCCATCTTGAACCCCGCCATGCCCGCCAGCAGGCGCCAGGGGAAACGGCTGAACAGGGCGAGAACGGTCCCGATGAGCAGGGCGAGGGAAAAGGCGTAAGTCCCGACGACGAGCAGCAGGATGAAAGGCGGGTAGTAGAATCCCTTCGAACTCCAGCGCGCCCGCTGGTGCACCCACTCGCGCAGGTTGCTCACCGGCTGGCTGAAGACATACCCTTCGGGGCGGTCGATGAAGACCACCTTGCCGCCGCTGGCGGCGATATCCTGCAGGAGGAAGACATCGTCCCCGGAGGCCACCCGTTCGTTGCTCCGGTAGCCGCCGATGCGCTCGTACACGCTTTTTCGGGCGGCGAGATTGCTGCCGTGCGCGTTGAACACGTGCCCCACGCCGATGGTGCCCATCGCGGCGATGGAATAGGACAGGTGTTCGATACTTTCGAGGTCGGACCACCACCGCTTCGGGGTGTCGTCCGGCCAGACGAAGCGGCTGACACCCGTGGCGCCGTGGACCTCCGGATCGACGAAGGGCGAGACGAGGGCGCGCAGCCAGCGCGGACCCATCCAGCAGTCGGCGTCCGTCGTCACGATCACCTCGCCGGAGGCGAGGTCGATGCCCCGGCTGAGGGCGTATTTCTTCGGGGACCGGCCCCGCGGGGTCTCCCCGTCGCGGATGCGCAGCACCCGCAGCGGGATGCCGTCGGGGCGGTTGCGGCTGACGAATTCCGCGGTGGCGTCGCGGCTGCGATCGTCGACGACGATGATCTCCACGCGGTCACGGGGGTAGTCCTGAGCCTGGAGGCTGTCGAGCAGCCGGCCGATCCGGGTCTCCTCGTCACGGGCGGCGATGACCACCGAGACGCTCGGAAGCTTCTCGTCGTCCTCCTCGAAGCGGGAGCGGGGCATGGTGCGCAGGCCCACATGGACGATGATCAGGAAGGCGAGGTAGATCAGCCCGCTGCACCAGGCGAACAGGTAGAAGAGAATCACGCCGCTTCCTCTCGAGCGTTTGCTTTCCTCATGCCGAGTGCCGCGGGGCGCAGGCGGAGAAGGACCGCCAGGCCCGCCAGTGAGGGGAGCAGCACATTGATCCCGAACAGCAGCAGGGACGCCCCGAACGCCGTGGTGTCCGCGATCCCGTAACGCTGGTAGAAGGAGACCGCCGCCCATTCGCCGACCCCCAGGTTCCCGAGGGAGATGGGCAGGGCGATCTTGACGAACAGGGTGGCCGCGTAGGTGTGCCCGGCGGTCACCCAGGAGACCGGCTGAAAGGCCCGGCTGAGCAGGGCGAATTGCACCAGGATGACGATGAACTGGATCAGCGTATAGCCCAGCGCGCGAAGCGTATGCCGGAGCTTCAGCCCCTCGAAGGCCCCGAGCAGTTCGAGCAGCCGCTTCCGGCCGGGATAGGCGAGCTGGATCGCGACCAGCAATCCCTTCAGGGGCTTGGGGTTGACGGCGAAGAAGAGGTAGAGGAGCGGCAGGAGGGTGACGAGGATTCCCACACCCCGTCCGGCCTCCGCCGGGAGCGCCTCGCGGAAACCCGGCATCCAGAAGATCATAAACGGGCCGGTCAGCGCCACGAGGCCGAAAAAGTAGAGCTTGTCGAGAACGTGCAGCCCCGCGAGCCTCCAGCGCGAGGGGGCCTGCAGGAGCAGCACACGTCCGACCTCCCCCACCCGCCCGGGGGTGATCAATCCGAAGGTGAACCCCCCGACGAGGCTGGCGAACGCCCGCCGGAAGGTGAGATCCTGCGCTTCCGTCCCCGCCAGCAGCCGCCAGCGGGCGGCCTGCAGGTAGAGGTTCAGCGCCATGAGGAGAAACACCGGTGTCAGGAGCCGGGGGTCGGCCCTGCGCAGTGCGTCCACGAGGGCGGGAAGGCTGATCGTCCGCACGAGGAAGAAGAGCAGCCCGGCGGCGACGACGGCCTTCAGGCCGTAGAACCATATTGCGCGGGGGCGCTTTCCGTTCGCCGGTCCCATGATGTCCGCCGCGAGGGCGGCGGCTTCATGGCCGGTTCGCGGGGAGTCGTTGCGGTTGCGCTCGGACGGTCCGGGTTCAGGCATCTTCCACCTCGGTCGCGCCGGACTCCTCGTCGTTTTCCTCGGCGCCGTACGCCGCACGCCCGCGGGAAAACTCGCGGCCCTTCCATTCGACCTTCCCGAACAGCGCGCGCGGCCAGATGATCCAGAAGAAAAACGGCGCCGCGGTCATCGTCAGCATCGCGAGCGCCCCGCGGGCGGGGTCGCCCAGTACCCGCAGGCCGGCGGCCGCCATCGCGGCGTCGCAGGTCCACTTGACCCGCCAGGCCCGCCCGACGTCCGTCTCCCGGAAGAAGCCGAACAATCGTCCGGCCGTGACCAGCGCGAGCCCCATGAACAGCAGGCTGCCGATGCCGCCGAGGAGGATCCACCCCGGGGCGTAATGGGTACCCACGGAGAGGTGCCTCGCCTTCGCCGAAAGAACCCGCCCGCCGGGGTTCACCAGCGAGGGGACCACGGCCCGGGGATCGGCGGCGAAGGCGATCCGCCAGTTCGTGCGGGCGGCGATACTCTGCAGGAAGAGATCGTCGTCCCCGGAGGCATAGGCGCCGCCGGCGCCGTACCCGCCGAGGTCGAGGTACACATCGCGGCGGAAGGCGAAGTTGCGCCCGAAGGCGGTGAAGGGATAATCCAGCCCGATCCCCGCGGCGGCGAGCGCGGCGGCCGACCAGCTTTCTCCCATCGCGAGGAACTCCAGCGGCGACCGCCCGCCGGTGAGCGGGGCGTACCCGACCACCGCGCCGTTTTCCGGGAGCATGAACGCCGCCAACCCCCGCAGCCAACTCGGCGGCGGCGTGCAGTCGGCGTCCGTGGTGACGATCCATTCGGCGTCCGCCTGCAGGATCCCGGTGTGGAGCGCGCGTTTTTTCGGGCTGGGGATGGGAAGAGAACCATCGCTGCGCAGGGCGTGGAAACGGGGGTCGCGCTTCGCCGCCTTCTCGGCGACCAGGAAGGTGCCGTCCCGGCTGTCGTCATCCACCAGCCAGAAGGAGACGAGGTCCGCCGGATAATCCTGCGCGGAGAGGGCTTCGATCAGGACCGGCAGTTGCTCCTCCTCGTCCCGCGCGGCGACGATCACCGCGAGTTTCGGCAGGGAAGCATCGCCCTCGGAGTGCCGCACCCTCCGCCGCACCCGGGTCAGCCCGTAGATCATGAACCCCGACAACAGGACGTAAACCGCTGTAAAGAATTGAATCAAGCCCGGAACCCCCGCGTTTTGCCCAGTAGCCACGTAATATAGCGCACACTCCGAAACCCTCCAAGATGCCGAAGTGCCTTTTGCGCCGCGTGGGGATAGTTCGTATTCTTTCTACTCGTTTCACTCGCCGGGGCGGGAAGTTGCATCATGCCTGCACGAAGCGGACCATCTCCCCGTCGAGGCTCGGCGGTCCCGGCGCTCGATCCACCGGAGGACCATGCGTTTCTGGCAACGAATACTCCCCTATTTCCGCCCGTACCGGACTAAAGTCCTGGCGGGCCTGGGGTTCGTTCTCCTCGCCAACGGCTTCCAGGCGGCCGGCCCGTGGGTGATACGCGGGGCGATCAATTCCCTCGAGACGGAGATCACCCACGCGGCGTTGTGGAACTACGCTCTCCTGATCCTCGCCGTGGCGGCCGGGTCCGGCACGTTCCGTTTCCTGATGCGACGGACCGTGATCGGGGTCAGCCGCCACATCGAATATGACCTCCGGCAGAGCCTGCTGAACCACCTCCTGACCCTCGACCCGGGGTTCTATGACCGCTGGCGGACCGGGGACCTGATGACCCGGAGCACCTCGGACATCGAGCAGGTGCGGATGGTCGTCGGCCCGGCGCTGATGTACACCGTGAACACGATCTCCGGCCTCGTCTTCTCCTTCAGCCTGATGGCGATGATCAATGTGAAGCTGACCCTTCTTATCATCGCCGTCGGACCGTTCATCTCGGGGACGGTTTTTCTCCTTGGCCGCCAGGTGCACAAGGCTTCCACCGCGAGCCAGGCGGCGTTCTCGGAACTCTCGAACACCGCGCAGCAGAACCTCTCCGGGATCCGGATCGTCAAGGCGTTCCTGCAGGAGAAGGCGCAGGAGGCGCTCTGGGATCTCCACAGCCGGACCTTTTTCCGGCGCAACATGCGGCTGATCCTGATACAAGGCGTCTTCATCCCCTCCATCATGCTCCTCTTCGGCGGAGCCCTGGCGGCCATCCTCCTCTATGGCGGCTACCTGATCATCCAGGGGGTGATGCAGGTCGGGGATTTCGTCGCCTTCGTCAGTTATCTCGGTCTGCTCATCTGGCCGATGATCGCCCTCGGATGGGTCGTGAGCCTCTTCCAGCGCGGGAACGCTTCCCTCGACCGGCTGTGGGAGCTGTTCGACCGCCGGCCGGAGATCGCCGATCCGCCGGACCCGGTTTCGCCGGGCAAGACAGAGGGGCGGGTCACCTTCGACCGCGTCACCTTCACCTATCCTTCCGCGGATCGCCCCGCCCTTCGCGGGGTGGAGTTCGACATCCGGCCCGGTTGGACGTTCGGCGTGGTCGGGCGCGTGGGGTCGGGAAAGAGCACCATCGCCGGTCTGCTCGCCCGCCTGTACGATGTTCAGGAGGGCGAAATCCGCCTCGACAACACTCCGATCAGGCGTATGCGCCTCGGGGAGCTGCGCGACAGCCTCGCCGTGGTTCCCCAGGAGCCGCTCCTCTTCAGCACGACGATCCGGGAGAACATCACCCTCGGGCGGGAGTACAGCGGGGAGGAGATCGAGCAGGCCCTCGAAATCAGCCGGTTGGTGCAGGATCTCCCCGACTTCCCGGATGGGCTGGAGACCGAGGTCGGAGAGCGGGGGATCACCCTGTCCGGCGGCCAGAAGCAGCGGGTCGCCATCGCCCGCGCGGTCATCCGCAAACCCCGGGTGATCATTCTCGACGACGCCCTGAGCGCGGTGGACGCCGCGACCGAGGAGGCGATCCTCGGCAACCTCGACCGCTACCTCGAGGGCCGCACGGCGATCATCATCACCCACCGGATCTCCAGCGTGGTCAAGGCGGACGAGATCATCGTCCTCGAGGAGGGGGAGATCGTCGAGCGCGGGCTGCACGCCGACCTGATGAAGGCGGGCGGGGTCTACCGGGAGCTCTTCCACCGGCAGGAGATGGCGAAGGAGCTGGAGGCGGCATGAGCGAGGCGCGCAACCGCACCGGCATCCACGAGGAGGAGGTCCTCGGGGTGGTGTACGAGCCCGCCCTGATCCGCCGCCTGCTCTCCTACGTGAAGCCCTACGGCGCACGCGTCGCCGTCGCGGTGTTCCTCCTCCTGCTCATCGCCGGGCTGGAGCAGATCGGCCCGTACCTGACGAAGCTGGCGATTGACGACCACATCCTGAAGAAGGACTTCCCCGGCCTGCTGCGCATCGTCCTCCTGTTCATCGGGCTTTACCTGTTCCTCACCGTGGCGAAGGTGATCCAGGCCCTGATCACCGGCTGGATCGGCGAGAAGGTGATGTATGACCTGCGCCGCCAACTGTTCGCCCACGTGCAGAAGCAGTCCCTCGCCTTCTTCGACCGCAACCCGGTGGGGCGTCTCGTAACCCGGCTGACCAGCGATGTGCAGACCCTGAGCGAGATCTTCTCCAGCGGCATCGTGGTCATCTTCGGGGACCTGCTCACCCTTGTCGGCATCATCACCGCCATGCTGCTGCTCAACTGGCGGCTGGCGCTGGTCGCGTTCGTGGTCATCCCTCCGCTGTTGGTGGTGACATTCTTCTTCCGCAGCCGCCTGCGGGAGGCCTTCCGGCAGGTCCGCCTGCAGGTCGCCGCGATCAATTCCTTCCTGCAGGAGCACCTGTCGGGGATTCGCATCGTCCAGCTCTTCAACCACCAGGCGGCCACCTCGCGCAACTTCAGCCGGGTCAACAGCGACCTGCGCGGGGCGCACCTGCGGACGGTCGCCCTCTTCAGCCTGTTCTTCCCCCTGCTCGAGCTGATCAGCGCGCTCTCCATCGCCCTGATCCTGCTGCGCGGGGGCTACCTGATCCTCGATGACACACTGACCCTCGGCGGACTGGTCGCCTTCTTCCAGTACGGCGAGCGCTTCTTCCGCCCGATCCGGGATCTCGCGGAGAAGTGGAACATCTTCCAGGCCGGCATGGCTTCCACCGAGCGGGTGTTCGCCGTTCTCGACACCGAGCCCTCCATCATGGACCCCTCCTCGCCGGCCGCCTGCGAACAGGTTCGCGGCGAGGTCGAGTTCGACCACGTGCACTTCGCCTACAATACCGGCGAGGAGGTTCTCCGCGACATCACCTTCCGCGTGGAGCCCGGGGAGACGGTGGCCCTCGTCGGCGCGACGGGCGCGGGCAAGAGCACGATCACCCACCTGGTCAACCGTTCCTACGATGTGACACGCGGCTCGGTGAAGATCGACGGGGTGGATGTGCGCAACTGGTGCCGGAATGAGCTGCTGCGTCATATCGCCTACGTTCCGCAGGAGGTCTTTCTCTTCCACGGGACGATCCGCGACAACATCGCCCTCGGCGATGAGTTCACGGAGGAGGAGATCCGCCGCGCGGCCGAGACGGTGAACGCCCACCGTTTCATCGAGCGGCTCCCCGGGGGGTACGACGAGCCGGTGATGGAGCGCGGCAGCACCCTCTCCTCGGGCCAGCGGCAGCTCCTCTCCTTCGCCCGGGCGCTCATCCGCAACCCGCGCATCCTGATCCTCGACGAAGCGACCAGCGCGATCGACCCGGAGACGGAGCGCCTGATCCAGGAAGCCATGGAGCGCCTGATGAAAGGGCGCACCTCGATCCTCGTCGCCCACCGTCTCTCCACCGTGCGGCGGGCGGATCGAATCCTCGTTCTTCACAAGGGGGAGTTGCGGGAGCAGGGTTCCCATGATGAGCTTCTCGCCGGGCGGGGCATCTACTGGCGGCTGTACCGGTTGCAATTTGTCCGAGCGGCATAGAGCGGTCGTTCTTCTGGCGAAGATGGCGTGACAGGCTGTACAATTGGGGAGAGCCGCGCAAACGGGGAGGAAGGATGGACGGGTCCATCCGCGTCGATCAGTTCGCTGAACATGCGTCCGGACAGGATGCCGCGCCGGTGTATCTCGCGGTCGGGGGGGAGCCGCTGCTCCTCGACGAGGTGGTCAGGATCGCCCGTGAGGAGCTCGTCGACCCTGCGACACGGGATTTCAACCTGGATGTCTTCTACGGCGACGATATCGACTCCCAGCGTCTCGCCGCTTCCCTTTCCTCCATGCCGATGATGGCGGATCGCCGGGTGGTTCTCATCCGCCGCGCCCAATCCCTGCCCCCGTCCCTGCAAACCTACGTCACGGATTACATCGAGCGGCCGGTGGCCGGCTCGCTTCTGCTCCTCGCCTTCGAGGGGGAGGGGAAGGCGAAGTGGGTGCAGAAGCTGGCGCCGAAGGTGGTCGTGATCCCCTGCGAAACGCCCCGTAGAGGCGAGCTGCGCCGCTGGGTGAAGGGCCGTGCGGAGGCGCTCGGCATCCACCTTGCCGACGAGGCGATGGACCTGGTCACCGAAGGGCGGGGACTTCGGCTGATCGAAATCGCCGGAGAGCTGGAAAAGGCGGCGCTCCTCGCCGGGGAGGGAGGCGAGGTCGGGGTGGAGGTGCTCCAGCAGGTCTGGGGACTGGAGCCCGAAATCAACATCTGGCGGTTCTTCGATCATGTCGCCTCGGGGCGCCGGCTGGTGGCGCTGAGGGAATTCGACCGGCTGCGCGAATCCTTCGACAAGGACCAGACCGCCGGGTTCATCCTCTCGCAGATCGCCCGCGTCTGGCGGACGGCGGAGAAGGAGCGGGAGTACGACAATCGGCGTGTTCCTCCCGCGAAACGGCTGTGGTCGGGCAACACGCGCAGGCAGTGGCAGTTCGCCTCGCCGCACCTGAAATCCCTGCCCCTCGGCGTCGCCCGCCGTTCGCTGGAGCGCCTGCTCGACCTGGATCGGAACCGGAAGACCCGCACGACGGAGGCGTCCGTGCTTTTCGCCCGTCTCATCCACCGGACCGCACTCGACCGCGGGGGAGAGTCATGAGCCCGAGCCGGGAGGACTTCCAGGGGCGCAGCGACGAGGAGCTGATGGCGCTGGTGCAGGGGAACGACCCGGACGCCTTCGAGGAACTGGTCAACCGCTACCAGCATGCGTTGAGCACCTTCATCGCCCGCTACCTCGGTCCGGGAGCCCATGTCGAGGACACCTTGCAGGAGACGTTCATCCGGGTGTGGAAGCACCGCAGCCATTACAAGACCGTGGCGAAGTTCTCCACCTGGGTCTACACGATCGCGGGCAACCTGGCGAAGACGGAGTTGCGGCGGCAGAAGATCCGCCGGACGGTGTACATCCGCACCGGGGGCGAACCGCGCGAGGAGGAGGGGGTGGACGTGGTGGATGAATCCGCCCTGCCCGAGGAGAGGGTGGAGCGCGAAGAGATCCGCCACATGGTCGCCCGCGAGATGCAGCGTCTGCCGACGGCCTACCGGGCCGCCGTGATCCTCCGCGACATCCAGGACAAGCCGTACGAGGAGATCGCCGAAATACTGCGGGTTCCCGTGGGCACGGTGAAATCACGTGTCAACCGTGGCCGCGCCCGCCTGCAGAAAAAACTCGGGATCCTGCGTGACCCCGGCCAGGCCGGTTTTTCCCCCGACCCCTCGGCGAAGAAATACGGGGGAAGAGGGTAGAAAAAGGCATTTGCGCCGAAGTTAGGCTCTCCTGCGGGAGACAGCGGGGAACCAAAGCGCGCGGCGGACCGTATATCCTGCGAGGCGGTCATTCGAAAGGGTGGCCGCATGGCAGGCGGGAGCTTGTCATACTTCGCCGGAGGAGGCCGACCGGCGGAGGAGCACCGGGAGGTTGAACGAGAGGGGATCGGCGCCAACGATTGAGCAGAGTGAGTGGACATGGAGCTGAGTGAGTTTGAACGGCTCTGGCCGCAGCGGGATTCTCTCAACGAGGATCTGCGCAACGTGCTGGAGGAAGCGAAGAACGAGGATCCCCTCTGTCGTGCCTTCGCGGATGGGGGCGACACGATCCGATCCCTTCTCGCCGAGATGGAAGCGGTGGAAGCCCCGGCGAATTTCGCCTACCGCATGGGGGTCTACGCCCGGAATCATGTCCGGGTGGATCGTCCCTGGCTGGACCGCCCCTGGTTGCGCTGGGGCACAGTCTCGGCGGGAGTTGTGGCCGGCGCGATGCTGATCCTCCTCAACACCGGGGTGATGGCGCCGGGGAATTCCCCGCCCGGAGTGCCCGCGGCGGGCCTGTCCGGGTCCGATCCCGGGATGAACGCGGGGAGTGCCGCCTACCAGGCGGATGCCGCTTCGAACCGGCTCGCGGAAGAGTTCGTGGATTCCACCCAATCCGGGACGGACAGTCTGAGCCGGGATCGTATTGAGAGCACGACCCGTCGGCTCCAGCGGACGGTCAGCTCCGAGCATTGAGGGGCGGCTCGCAGGAGCGCCCACCGGCTCTTCCGGGGACCGCGGAAGGTGTCGCCGCATCGAAACGGGTGCGGCGTTTTTTTGTCGACTCTTCGCTCCCGTCGAAACGACGCCGTCTTGCACGGCGCCTCCGGCGGGAATTACCTTCATGCGCTTGGGTTGAATAGTGAACGCCGGCAATAGGAGTATCCGATGGCGAAGGGAAAAACCTTTGCGGCCAAACTGGCAAAGGGCAAGGGCGCCTCGAAGCGCGTCAACGAGAAGGGTGAGGAGATCACCACGGTGCGTGTTCTCAAACCGATGGAAGTGCCCGGCAAGCCCGGTGTCTTTCGTTACCGTGCCGTGATGACGGATGTCACTCCCTCGATGGAGAAGGAACTCTTTGGCGACTAAAGGCAAGCGAGCCTTTCTCGTGATCCTGGACGGCGTCGGGGTGGGTGGTGCCCCCGACGCCTCCTCGTACGGGGATGAAGGAAGCGACACTCTCGGCAACCTCTCCCGGGAGGTCGGCGGGCTCGAACTGCCCAACTTCCGGCGTCTCGGGCTGGGCAACCTGGCGCGGATCGAGGGCATGGCGCCCGTCGCCCGGCCGATCGCCTCCTTCGGCCGCATGGAGGAGCGCAGCGCCGGCAAGGATTCGGTCGCCGGGCACTGGGAGATCTGCGGGCTGGTGACACGCACGCCTTTTCCCACCTATCCGCAGGGTTTCCCGCCCGAGGTCGTCCAACTCGTCGAGGAGGTCAGCGGACGCCCGGTGCTGGGAAACGAGGTCGCCTCCGGCACCGAGATCATGGACCGCCTCGGCGCGGAGCATGTCAAGACCGGCAGGCTGATTCTCTACACCTCCGCCGATTCGGTGCTCCAGCTCCTCGCGCACGAGGAGGTCGTCCCTCTCGAAGAACTCTACCGGGTCTGCGCCGAAATCCGCCGCAGGCTTCCGCAGGAGCACCGGGTGGCGAGGGTGATCGCCCGGCCTTTCCGCGGGGAGGAGGGGGCTTTTGTCCGCACGCCGAACCGCCGGGACTACGCCGTTGAGCCGCAGGGGCGGACCGTGCTGGACGCCCTGGCCGAGGCGGGCTTCCCGGTGCAGGGCATCGGCAAGGTGGACACCCTGTTCGCCGGGCGCGGTTTTTCGGGCCGCGAGAAGACGAAGAACAACACGGAGGGCATCGCGCGTATCCGGCGGTACCTGGAACAGTTCGAGCGCGGCCTCGTCTTCGCCAACCTGCTCGATTTCGACATGCAGTGGGGCCACCGGAATGACGTGAAGGGGTTCCACCGCGGCCTGGTCGAACTGGATGCGAAACTCCCCGCTTGGCTGGAAGCGATGCGCCCCGGCGACCTGGTGATCCTCACCGCGGATCATGGCAACGATCCGACCACCCCGAGCACGGACCATTCCCGCGAGCATGTTCCCCTGCTCGCCCTGTGGGGCCGCGGCGGGGAGGGGGTCGATCTCGGGCTGCGGGAGGGGTTCTGCGACGTGGCGGCGACCCTCGCGGAACATTTCGGGGTGGGCTGGACGGGTCCCGGGGTCTCCTTCCTCGAACAGGTCAGGGGCGGTGTGGAGGCGGAGCGTCATGCCTGAAACCCTGTTCGTCGGCACCCGCAACCCTGACAAACTGCGCGAGCTCCACCGCCTCCTCGGCGAGGATGTCATCCTCCGCCACCCGAACGGCGAGGGCGAGGTCGAGGAGACCGGGGATACCTTGTGGGAGAACGCCCTGTTGAAGGCGCGCGAGGGGCACCTTCGAAGCGGGCTCCCGACGATCGCCGATGACACGGGGCTCGAGGTGGATGCCCTCGGGGGCGCGCCCGGGGTGCGTTCCTCGCGCTATGCGGGGGAGAATGCGAGCTACGAGGACAACGTTCGCAAGCTGCTCGAGGACTTGAGGGGTGTCGAACCGCCGCGCCGGACCGCGCGTTTCCGCACGGTGATCGCGTATGTTGATGGTCGGCGCACGAAGCGCTTCGACGGCGTGCTCGAGGGCAGCATCCTCGAGGTGCGGCGCGGGGAGAGCGGTTTCGGGTATGACCCTGTCTTCCTCCCCGAAGGCGAAACCCGCACCCTCGCGGAGATGAGCGCCGACGAGAAGAACGCCATCAGCCATCGCGGCCGGGCGCTGCGGGCGTTTCTCGCGTGGTGGCGGGAGCAGCATCGGGGCGGTGATGAAGGTTGAGTCGGGAGAAGCACAAGGTTTGGTGAAAATGCGGGGTGAATCGAACAGCGGCGATACGCCGTTCGTCTATCTTGACCACAGCGCGACCACCCCGGTGGACCCGCGCGTGGCCGACGTCGTCTACCGTACGATGCTCGATGGATGGGGGAACCCCTCGAGCCGGTATCACAAGGCGGGCGAGGCGAAGCTCATCCTCGAGACCGCCCGGGAGCAGGTCGCCGGGGTGATGAACGCCGAGCCGAAGGATGTCTTCTTCACCTCCGGCGGAACAGAGGCGGACAACCTCGCCCTCAAGGGCGTGATGCGCCTCGCCGCCCGCGAGGGGCGGGGGAGGCACCTGGTCGTCAGCGCCATCGAGCACAGCGCGGTGCTGAAGGCTGCAAAGGCGCTTGAAGAAGAAGGATTCCGCCTGACCATCCTGCCGGTCAACGGCGAGGGATTCGTCGAGGTGGATGCCCTCGCCTCGGCGATCGAAAAGGACACCGTTCTTGTCAGCGTGATGCACGTGAACAACGAGATAGGCAGCATCCAGCCCATCGAGTTGCTCGGCGGTCTCTGCCGTGAGCGGGGGGTGCTCTTCCACACCGATGCGGTGCAATCCTACGGCAAGGTGCCGCTGGATGTCCGCGCGATGCCGCTGGACCTGGTCAGCGTGTCGAGCCACAAGATCTACGGTCCCAAGGGCGTCGGCGCGCTGTATGTCCGCCCGGGGGTGGAGCTGCTCCCGGTGCAGCACGGCGGAGGCCAGGAGAAGGGCGTCCGCACCGGCACGGAGAACACGCCCGGCATCGCCGGGTTCGGCGCGGCGGCCGAGATCTGCGGCAGGGAGATGGCCGGCGAGGCGACCAGGCTGAGCGGCTTGCGCGATCGGTTCCTCGGCTGGGTGCGGGAAGGGGTCGAGGGGGAGGTGATCGTCAACGGCAGCCTGGAGAGGCGCCTCCCGGGCAACCTGAACCTCCGCTTTCCCGGCGTCGAGGGAGAGTCGTTGATGTTGGCGCTGGACCTCGACGGCATCGCTGTCTCCACCGGGTCTGCGTGCAGCTCCTCGAGCACCGAGCCGTCCCACGTGCTGCTCGCCATCGGGCTCAGCGAGGCGGAGGCCCACTCCTCAATACGGTTCACTCTCGGCCGCTCGAACGATGAGCAGGGCCTGAAGTACGCCGCGGAGCGGGTGGCGTACCATGTCAACCGTCTCCGCGCCATGGCGTGGTAAATTGCGCCGGCACATAAGACACCCTTCAACCGTGGAAACGATACCATGAGCGCCGGAAAGAAGCGGGTCGCGGTCCTGATGAGCGGGGGGGTGGACAGCTCCGTCGCCGCCGCGCTGCTCCGGCGGGAGGGCCATGAGGTCATCGGCGTCACCCTCCAGCTCTGGGACTATGATTCCGTCGCTGTCCGCCCCGGCGGGCAGCGGGGCTGCTGCGATATTTCGCACCAGATGGACGCGCGTTACGTCTGCCGGCAGCTCGGAATCCCCCATGTGGTGCTCGACCTGAGAGAAGCGTTTCTCCGCGACGTGGTCGAACCCTACGAGCGGACCTACCTGGAGGGCGAGACCCCGAATCCCTGCGTGCTCTGCAACAGCCGGATCAAGTGGGGCAGCGTGATCGCGAAGGCGGACGCCCTCGAGTGCGACCTCATCGCGACCGGCCACTACGCCCGGATCGAGAGCGGCAACGGCCGCCCGCTGCTGCTGAAGGGGCGCGACCCGGCAAAGGACCAGAGCTACGCCCTCTGGCAGGTGCCCCTCGAGGCGTTGCGCCGCACCCTGCTCCCCAACGGCGACTACACCAAGCGCGAGGTGCGCCGGCTCGCCGGACAGCTCGATCTCCGCACCGCGCGGAAGGCGGAGAGCCAGGAGGTATGCTTCATCCCGGCGCGGTACGACGACTACCTGCGCGAAAAATACCCCGGCGAGGTCGACACCCTCGGCGAGGGAGCGATCGTGGACGGAGAAGGGCGTGAACTGGGCCGGCACACCGGCTTCTTCTCCTTCACCATCGGCCAGCGGAAGGGGCTGAACATCCGGGATGGCCGGGGGCCGTATTATGTGACCGAACTTCGGCCGGAGACGAACCAGGTGGTCGTCGGGCGCGGGGAGGAGTTGAAGCGGCCCGGTCTCCTCGCCCGCGGGGTGAACTGGGTTTCGCTGGACCCGCCGGAGGAGCCGCGCCCCTGCCGGGTGAAGATCCGCTACAACGACCCGGGAGTGCCGGCGGTGATCGACCCGCCCGCACCGGACGGGTCGGTCGCCGTCCGTTTCGAGTCGCCGCAGCGCGCGGTGACACCCGGGCAGTCGGCGGTGTGGTATCACGGGGATACCGTCTGGGGGGGAGGGATCATCTCCCGGGCGCTGAAGGGATAAGCTGCGGGAAACGCCCGTTGGGCGGGGAGGTGCGTGATGAAAAGCGACCGCAAGATCACCGTGCCCGGAATCCGGGCGATGAAGCGGGAGGGGCGGAAGATCGCCGCCCTCACGGCGTACGATGCCTCCTTCGCCGCGCTCGAGGACGCCGCCGGGATCGACATCATCCTCGTCGGGGACTCCGCCGGGATGGTCATCGCCGGCGACCCGAACACCCTCTCCGTCACCCTCGATGAGATGGTCTTCCTCACGAAGAGCGTCTCGCGCGGGGTGAAGCACGCGCTCCTCGTCGCCGACATGCCCTTCGGCTCCTTCCAGGTGACCCCGGAGAAGACGATCGAGGCCGCCCTCAGGCTGGTGAAGGAGGGGCACGCGGAAGCGGTGAAGATCGAAGGCGGCGCGCCCATGCTGGAGAGCATCGACCGCCTCACCCGCGTCGGGGTGCCGGTGATGGGGCACCTCGGGCTGACCCCGCAGTCGATTCATGCGTTCGGGGGGCACGAACTCCGCGGGGTGGAGGAGCTGGAAGCGGAGCGGATCAAGCGCGATGCCGTCGCCCTGCAGGAGGCGGGCGCTTTCTCCCTCGTCCTCGAGAAGATTCCGCTGGAACTCGCCCGCGAGGTGACGGCCCGGCTGGCGATCCCGACCATCGGCATCGCGTCCGGACCGCACTGCGACGGGCAGATCCTGGTCAATTACGACCTCTTCGGCCTCTCCGGGATGAAGTTCCGCTTCGTCCGGCGCTACCTCGAGGGCGGCAAGCTGGTCAGGGAGGCCGTCAGCCGGTACATCGAGGACATCCGGAAGGGCGATTTTCCCGGCGAGAACGAGAGCTTTTCCGCGAAATGAAGATCCTGCGCGGTGTCGGGGAGATGCGATCCTGGTCCGCCGGGCGAATCGCCGCGGGCGGGACGATCGCCTTCGTCCCGACGATGGGATACCTGCACGAGGGACATCTCGCGCTGGTCGACCGCGCGAAGAGGGAAGCCGGCCACGTCGTCGTCAGCATCTATGTCAACCCCACCCAGTTCGGCCCCAACGAGGATTTCGAGACCTACCCGCGTGACGAGGAGCGCGACCTCCGGCTCTGCGGGGAGCGGGGTGTGGATGTCGTCTGGCTGCCGGCCTCGGCGGAGATGTACCCGCCGGGCTACGACAGCTTCGTCGAGGTCGAGCGCCTCGGGGAGACCCTCTGCGGCGCCAGCCGGCCGGGCCATTTCCGCGGCGTCTGCACCATCGTGGCGAAGCTGTTCAACGTCGTCCGCCCCCATGTGGCGGTGTTCGGCCGCAAGGACGCCCAGCAGGCGCGCATCATCCGGCAGATGAGCGAGGACCTGCATCTCGGGGTCCGCATCGTCGTCGCGCCCATCGTTCGCGAGGAGGACGGTCTCGCCCTCTCCAGCCGGAACGTGCGCCTGGCGCCGGAGCATCGCGCGCAGGCGCCGGCGCTGTTCAGGGCGCTGTCCGCCGCGCGGCGGGCGTTCGACGAGGGGGAGCGCGACCCGGGCAGGCTTGTGGCCCAGGTGCGCCGGATGCTCGAGGAGCAGGCCCCGGACGGCGAAATCGACTATATCGAGCTTGTGAGCTGGGAGACGATGCACCCGGTGCAGCGGGCGGACGAGAGTTGCCTGCTCGCCCTCGCCGTCCGTTTCGGGGGCGTGCGTCTCATCGACAACATCTTCTTCTCGGACGGGGAACCATGAGCGGGACACAATCCCTTGCCGCCGTCATCCTCGCCGCCGGACACGGCAAGCGGATGAAATCGGAGCTGCCGAAGGTGCTGCACGAAGTCGGCGGAGAGCCGCTGATTCTGCATGTGATCCGGCAGGCCCGGGGGTGCGGAGCGGACCCGGTCGTCGTCGTCGTCGGTCATGGCCGGGAGCGGGTGATCCCCGTGGTGCGCCGCGAGGGGGTGCAATATGCCGTGCAGGAACGGCAGCTCGGCACCGGGCACGCCGTCCTCGCGGCGAGGGAGTATCTTGAAGGCGGCGGGGGGGATGTCGTCGTCCTATCCGGCGATGTCCCGCTGCTCTCCGTGGAAACCTTGCGGTCGGTCATCGCGTACCACCGAAGGCAGGGAGCGGTGGCGACGATGATCACCGCGGAGGCGCCGGACCCGTCGGGGTATGGCCGTGTCCTTCGCGGAGAGGACGGCCGGGTGATCGCCATCCGCGAGGACAGGGACTGCACCCCCGGCGAACTCGAGGTCACCGAGATCAACTCCGGGATCTACATCTTCCGCGTCGCTCCCCTGTTCGAGGCGCTGGAGACCCTCGACAACGACAACGCGCAGGGGGAGTACTACCTGCCTGACGTGTTCCGGCGTTTTTTCGACCGCGGTTTGCACGTTGCGGCCCTGCCGGGGCGTTTCGAAGAGGTTCACGGGATCAACACGCCCGAGGACCTGGCGCGCGCGAACAGCATCTGGGCGGAACGGAAGATGGCTTGATTTATCGCTCGTTCCCCCGCTACCTTTCGCTGGTGAAGGAGGCAGGCATGAACAGGTTCAGGGTTCTCATCCCGCTGATCGCCGTCCTGCTGTTGGCGGGCTTGGCGTTCGGGCAGACTCCTTACCGCGAAACCCATGATCCCTCGCCGAAAGAGTACATCTCCCGGCCGGTCGATCTTGGGAGTGTCTTTTACGGTATTCTGGATCCATCCCGGATCGCCATGAGCCACCAGATGGGGATGACCTACGCCAGCTTCGGGGGCGAAGGGTTCACCCAGGGGTACTACCTGAACACGATGACCTACCGTTTCGATGCTCCCGTGCTCTTCCGCCTGCGGCTCGGTGTGGCGAACGATCCCTTCGCGACGGGCTCGAACGCGCTGCCGGGACAGTCGGCACTCACGAACCTGTTCAACGAGGCGCAGTTTTTCGGAGGCGCGGACCTGGATTGGCGGCCGCGGGACAACGTCTTTCTCCGTTTCTCGGTGGACCGTCTTCCGGCGGGGATGATCTCCTCCCGGTACGGGAGATATGGCAGCGAGTTTCCTTGGGGGGGCTACCGTTACGATCAATTCTGGTGGGCTGACCCGTACCGCACTTCGAGGAGGTAACCCGCCCCGGCGGGGGTGGCCCTGTCAGCTCCG
>CAYOKT010000002.1:30240-81591 GCA_964404605.1 uncultured bacterium | reverse complement strand
GTACCGCACTTCGAGGAGGTAACCCGCCCCGGCGGGGGTGGCCCTGTCAGCTCCGATGACAGGGTTTCACACCACCCCTGGCGCGGGAAGGTTGGGAATGAAACCCGGGACTGAAGTCCCGGGCCACGCTGCCCAGCTTCGGGGGTGGCCCTGTCAATTCGAGGGGCGGCCCTGTCAGCTTCGATGACAGGGTTTCAAGCGACCCCGGGCGCGGGGGAGGGTTGGAAAGAGACTCTAAACGGAGGGAGTAGGCCGGATGACCCGTGTACCGCCCCGTGACACGGGGCGTCACATGTCAGGCGGACTCGAGCGCAGGTTGAACCTGCTCACGGTGCTTGTCGCCCTCCAGGTGTTGTTGCTCGCTGTCGTCCTCATTTTTCTCCTCGTCCCCTTCCGTGGGAATATCGCGGGTGTGAAACCCGCCGCGAGGCGCGGCGCCCAGCTTGCCGAACAGGGAAAAGCGACAGCCGGCCAGGCCGCGGTGCCCGAGAACACGCAACCGGTGGTCGATCTCCCGGAGACCGGCGAACTCCCCCCGGAAGTGCCCCTCGAGCGCGCGGTCAGGATCGAAATCCTGAACGGTTGCGGAGTCTCCGGTCTCGCGGCGAAGTATGCGAACCTTCTTCGTACACGGGGGTATGACATCCGCGACACCCGGAACGCCGACCGCCTGGATTACCCCAGTTCGGTCATCTACGATCGCAGTTCTCTCCCCGGGCAGGCGAAGCGTCTTGCCGGGCTGCTCGGGATACCCTCTCACCGTGTCATCTCCCGTGCCGACCCGGACCTGGTCGACATCGACCTGACCCTGGTTCTCGGCAAGGATTACTCAACCCTAAACCTGCAACCGTGACCCTTCGAGGCTGCCCTTTGACTTCCCTCCAGCTCGCTCGTAAAATCGCGAAGTTCATGTCGGACAAGCAGGCGGAAGATGTTCTCATCCTCGATCTCCGCGACCTGACCACGCTGGCCGATTACTTCGTCATTGCCACCGGGACGGTGGATGTGCATCTTAAAGCGATCGTCGATCACGTCGAACGATCGTTGCGCTCGATCGATGAGGCGATGAGGGCGAATCATCTTGAAGGGTACACCCATCTCCGCTGGGTGCTGCTGGATTACGGGGATGTCGTCGCCCACGTGTTCCAGCCGCAGGTGCGCGAGTATTACAAGCTCGAGAAGCTCTGGGGAGATGCGCCTGTCGAGCGGCTCGAGGCGAGCCCCACAACCCTTTCCTCCTCCTGAGACATGGCTGAAAACGACATAAGGAATCGCCTTGCGAACGCGATTCGCGAGGCGGTCGGCGGGGACTGCCCCGGGGTCGTCTGGTCGGTGCCGAAACGGCCCGACCAAGGGGATCTCTCGACCAACGTCGCCCTGCTCTTCGCCGGCCGGCGGAAGGAGAACCCGCGAACCGTCGCCGGGGAGATCCTGGAAGTCGTGAAGCGGGCGGGTTCCGCGGAGATCGAGAGGGCGGAGATCGCCGGACCGGGGTTCATCAACCTCTGGCTCGGCGTGGAGCATTACCGGGGCGTCGTCCGCGAGATCCTCGTCCGCGGAGCGGAGTACGGCGGCGGGGAGTTCGGCGCGGGGCGGAGAGTCATCGTCGAGTTCGTCAGCGCCAACCCCACCGGGCCGTTGAATGTCGTCAGCGCGCGCGCCGCCGCGATCGGGGACAGCCTCGTCCGGGTGCTCCGCAAGGCGGGCTACCATGCCTTCGCGGAGTTCTATGTCAACGATGCCGGCCGGCAGGTGCGCCGCCTGGGGAGCTCGGTGATCGCCCGGGCGCGCGGCGAGGAGGTCCCCGAGGATGGTTACCACGGCGAGGACATCATCGATCTCGCCCGCCGTCTCTTCCCGGAGGGACCGCCCCCGGCCGATGCCGACCCGGACGAAGTTGGCCGCCGCGCGGCCGCGTTGAACGTCGAGGCGCAGAGGGCGGTGCTGGAGGCGTACGGCGTCGTCTTCGACCGCTGGTTCCGGGAGAGCGAGCTGCATGGCGGGGACGGCCCGGAAAAGGTGCTCGAAGCCCTGCGCCGCGCGGATGCGGTGTACGAGAAGGAGGGCGCGGTCTGGTTCGCCGGGACACGATTCGGCGACGACCAGGACCGGGTGCTCGTCACCCGCGAGGGCCGCCCGACCTACCTCCTGCCGGACATCGCCTACCACCTGAACAAGGCCGGACGCGGTTTCACCGAAGCCGTCGACCTGCTCGGCCCGGATCACCATGACTACGTCGGCCGGATGCAGGCGGCGCTCAAGGCGCTCGGGCACGAAGGCTTCCTCGAGGTGATCATCGTCCAGCAGGTCAACCTGCTCTCGGGCGGCGAGAAGGTGAAGATGTCCAAGCGGGCGGGCCGTCTCGTCACCCTGCAGGAGCTGGTGGACGAGGTCGGCCGGGATGTCACCCGCTACTTTTTCCTCCAGCGCCGCACCTCGACCCCCCTCGATTTCGACCTCGACCTGGCGAAGGAACAGAGCGAACGGAACCCGGTCTATTATGTCCAGTACGCCCACACGAGAATCTGCGGCATCCTGCGGCAGGAGGGGTGCCCGGTCCCTGCGCCGGAGGCGGACCTTTCGCCGCTGGGAGCCGCCGAGGAGATCGCCCTGGTCAAGCACCTCGAGCGCTTCGGGGACGTGATCGCCCGGGCGGCGGAGACGCGTGAACCGCAGAAACTGGTCGGGTACCTGCACGACCTGGCGGCCACCTTCCACAAGTTCTACACCGCCCACCGGGTCGTCGGGGTGGAGGCGAAGGTTTCGACGGCGCGGGCGGCGCTGGTCAAGGCGTCGCAAATCGTGCTCGCGGAAGGGCTGCGCCTGCTGGGCGTGGAGGCGCCGGAACGAATGTGAGGGGTGATGAACGGTAAACCGATCCTTGTCGTCGGTTCGGCGGCCCTGGACACGGTCGAGTCGAGCGCCGGCCGCGAGGAGGACATTCTCGGCGGGTCCTCCTTCTTCTTCTCCACCGCGGCGAGCCTGTTCGCCCCGGTGAGACTCGTCGCGGTGGTCGGCAGCGACTTCCCGATGGAGCACATCGAGTTTCTCCGGGACCGCCCCGTGGACCTCAGCGGCCTGGAGGTGGCGGAAGGGGAGACCTTCCGCTGGGGCGGACGCTACGACACGGCGGACCCCAACAAGCGCGACACCCTGTTCACCAGCCTCGGGGTCTTCGAGAACTTCGAACCGAAGATCCCGGACCATTTCCGCGATTCCCCCGTCCTGTTCCTCGGGAACATTCATCCCGGCCTGCAATTACGGGTCCTCGATCAGCTCGTCGGCCCGGAGCTGGTGGTCCTCGACACGATGAATTTCTGGATCCAGGGGACGCCGGACGAACTCGCGGAGGTGATCCGCCGCAGCCATGTTCTCATCGTCAACGACGAGGAGGCGCTTCAGCTCACGGGCCGCGCCGACATCTACCGCGCGGCGGAAGAGTTGATGGCTCGCGGTCCGAGGGCGGTCATCGTCAAGAAGGGGCAGCACGGCGCGGTGTTGATCCAGGGGGACGGCGACCTGTTTTTCGCGCCAGCCTACCCGGTCGCCGAGGTCCGCGATCCCACGGGGGCGGGGGATACCTTCGCCGGGGGATTCCTCGGCTATCTCGCTTCGCAGGACCTGGACGACTCCCTCGCCTGGCGCAGGGCGGTCGTTCATGGTTCCGTGGTCGCCTCCTTCCTCGTGGAGGATTTCTCCCTGAGGCGCACGCGTGACCTGACCCTGGCCGAGGTCGAGCGGCGCGTGGAGGATTTCCGGGAGATGACGAGGTTTTGAGCGTTTGCGAGCCGGACCTGCGCGGTCTCTGGTGGGAGGAAGGTGCTCTCGCCTTCCGCGACCAGACTCTCCTTCCCCGTGAAGACCGGGTCGTCCGCACGCGGGAGTGGCGCGTTGTGGTGGAGGCCGTCCGCCGCCTCGCGATCCGCGGAGCGCCGGCGATCGGGGTCGCGGGGGCGTACGCGGCGCTGCTCGCGTTGCGCGAAACGGGAGGGGAGCGAACCGCGTGGGAAGCGGCCCTGGGCGAGATCGAAGGGGCGCGCCCGACGGCGGTCAACCTGGGTCGTGCCGTCGAGCGGATCCGGGCCGCGGCAGACGGGAAGTCCGGCCGGGCGCTGGAGAGCGCCGTCGAACGGGAAGCCGGACGGATCGCCGCCGAGGACGCCGCGATGTGCGAAGCGATCGCCCGTCACGGCCTCGAGCTCGTGCCGGAAGGTTCTGTCGCGCTGACACACTGCAACACGGGCGCGCTGGTCACCTGCGGCATCGGGACGGCTCTCGGCGTGCTGCGAAGGGCCCACGAGGCCGGCCGCCTGAAGGAAATCTATGCCTGCGAGGCCCGGCCCCTCGGGCAGGGCGCGCGCCTGACCATGTGGGAGTTGGGCAGGCTCGGCGTTCCGGCGACTCTCCTCTGCGACAGCGCCGCCGGGCGGCTGATGCAGGAGAGAAGGGTGGACTTCATCATCGTCGGGGCGGACCGTATCGCGAGGAACGGCGACACCGCCAACAAGGTCGGGACGTTGCAGATCGCGGTCCTCGCGGAGCGATTCGGCATCCCGTTTTACATCGCCGCTCCTTCGAGCACGTTCGATCCCCGCGCGGAGACGGGTGAGGACATCCCTGTCGAAATGCGGGCGGCCGGGGAGGTCCTCGAGTACCAGGGGTGCAGGATCGCCCCGGTCGGGTCGGCCGCTTACAATCCCGCGTTCGATATCACGCCCGGCGGGCTGATCCACGCTTTCGTTCGTGAAGACGGAATCTACCGGCGGCCCCACGATTTCGGGAAAATGTGCTCTTGACACATTTTCGGGATGCCGGTATATTCAATATCTTGCAGCATCAGGGGAGAAAGGGGGACTGCGCCCATCAGGGCGAGCAAACGCGAGGGGGATCATGATCCGCGTCAGGAGCCGTTTCGTCATTTTCGGGAGTGTTATTCTTTTCGCAGCGCTGCTGCTCGGTTGCCAGAGCACGTATGTGCGTTCGGCGAAAATCTATCTCCAGCAGAACGATCCGGAGAACGCAAAGGAGGTGTTGCTTCAGGGCACTGAAGTCACGCCCCAGGATCCGGAGCTGTGGTACATCCTCGGCAAGGTGTACTTCGATCTGCGTGAATTTCCCGCGATGAACGATGCCTTCAGCAAATCGCTCGAGCTTTCGGACCAGTTTGCCGGCGACATCAAGATCACGCGGTTCGAGGCGTGGCGGCTGCAGTTCAATGCCGCCGTCAAACCGTTCAACGAGAAGAAGTACGAGGAAGCCCTCAAACTATTCGAGGGAGCCCTCTCGGTCATCCCGGATGATCCGGAGACGCTGAAGCGGATCGGGCTCTGTTACATCGAACTGGAGAACTTCGACAAGGCTGAGGAGTACCTTAAACGTACGATCGCACTCGACACCGACACGACGGATGTCGCCAGCCGCTTCAACCTGATGCAGTTGTACTGGCGCCAGAAGCGGTACGAGGATGTCATCAGGGTCGCCGATGAGATCCTCGCGATGGAATCGGACAAGCTGGATGACCGCAAGCGTCTCGACACCATTCAGAAGAAGGCGCTCTCCTACCAGCAGCTCGACCGCGTGGACGACTCGATCCAGGCGTGGACCGATGCCATCGCCCAGTTCCCGGGCAACGCCGACTTCTACTACAACCGGGCGATCCTGCTGCACGGGCAGGAACGGTACGACGAGGCGGCGAAGGATTACTTGAAGGTGCTGGAGATCAACCCGGATGACGTCGAAGCGCGGATGAACGTGGCCCGGGCGCTCCTCGCGCTCCAGCATTGGGACACACTGGAGGAAGTGCTTGAACCCTACCTTTTCCCGGGGGGAGAGGTCGAGGTACATGAGACGGACATCACGGATATGGACCCCTGGCTGATTCTCCGGGCCGCCTACGAGAACCTCGGGGAAAAGGATAAAGTGCAGGTAGTCAACAAGATTCTGATTAACTTGCAGAAGGCGGAAAGCGGTTCGTGAGTTCACTCCCTCACTTCGCGGCGGCGGCGGAGCGGAGAACGATCCGCTTCGCCGTTTCGCTGAGACGGATGTGGAGATGGCGAAAAAGCAACTTGACAAGATGAAGGAGGCGGTTCTCTCGGGGGGAAACCTTCCGCGGCACATCGCCTTCATCATGGACGGCAACGGCCGGTGGGCGAAAAAGCGCGGGCTGCCGCGCCTTCTCGGTCATCATGAGGGGGTGAACTCCGTCCGCGAAATGGTCGAGGCGGGTGTCGATCTCGGAATCGAGGCGATGACCTTCTACACCTTTTCCACGGAGAACTGGAAGCGCCCCCCGCAGGAAGTCACCGGCCTGATGCAACTGCTCGTCTCCACGATCCGCAAGGAAGTGCAGGACCTCGACAAGAACAATGTCCGGCTTCGCACCATCGGGCGCATGGAGGACCTGCCCGACCTCCCGCGGAAGGAGCTGTTGCACGCCATCGAGCGGCTGGCGAAGAATGACGGGTTATGGCTGAACCTGGCCCTCTCCTACAGCGGCAGGAGCGAGATCGTCCGCGCCGTCAACCGGCTGATGGACAAGGGCTCGAGGCACATCGGCGAGGAGGAATTCGCGGAGGCGCTGGACACCGCCGGCCTCCCGGACCCCGATTTCCTCATCCGGACTTCGGGCGAGCACCGGCTGAGCAATTTCCTCCTCTGGCAGTGCGCCTACACGGAGTTGTACATCACGGACATCCTCTGGCCGGATTTCCGCACGGCCGAGCTCTACACGGCCCTCCTCGATTATCAGCATCGCGAACGCCGTTTCGGCCGGATCAGCGAGCAGTTGGCCCCCTCGTGAGCGAGTCCATGCAAACCCTGGCGGATGTCCGGGAGAAGTTCCAGGATATCTGGGTGGACGAGGCCGCCTACCCCGCCGTGCTCCCGAAGACGACGATGGATGTGATGCGGGTCGTCGCCTGGGCGCGCGGCTCCGGCTGGCGTCTTCTGCCGGTGGGGAGGGGTCACTCCTTCGGTGATTCCTTCAAGGTGCCGGGAGGGGTGCTCACGGTGCTCTCCCTCGCCCGTGACGGTGTCTCCTCCCCGGACCCCGGGGACCTCGTCGTCGAGGTGGAATCGGGCGCCCCTGCATCGGCGGTGGCTCAACACGTGCACGAGGAGGGCTTCCGCCTGGACGGCTGGCCGGAGGACTACGCCGGAACCGTCGGCGGGCTGCTCTGCGGCCCGAAGGGCATTCGCCTGCGTCCCCTCGTCCTCGGCGTGGACATCGTGGATGGCCGGGGGCGCAGCCTTCGTTTCGGCGGGCGGGTGCGCAAGGATGTTTCCGGTTTCGATATCGCCGGTCTTTTCCCCGGCAGCCGCGGCGCCATCGGGTGGCTCGATCGCGCCTATCTCCGCCTGACACCGCTGGGCGCACCGGAGATCGGCCGTGCCCTCAATGAAACCCGGACCACTTCAGGGGCGTTCGAGGATCTCGCGCTCAGGGTGTGCCGTTCTCTCGACCCCGATGATGTTTTCCTGAAGCCGCTCGTGTGAGGAGGCCCTCATGCGGCGGCGACCGTGGATTCTGACCCTCGCACTCGGGGTGCTCGCGCTTGGCTTCATCTTCCTCGTGCTGTTCCGTTATGTGAACCGCTCCCAGGTGCTGCGCAGCCGACTCCTCGCGGAATTGACCCATGTGCCCGGGAGCATCACGATCGAACGCGTCGATCTCCTGCCGGCGAGTATTCGGCTGAGCGGATTCCATTATACCTCGGAAGATTCCAGTCTGCGGGTGTCCATCCGGCAGGCTCGTTTTCGTTTTTCCCTCACCAATCTCGTCCTCTCGGGCGGCCCGGAGCGGCTGATCAGTGACATTACCCTGCTCGAACCCGTGGTCCGGCTGACTCCCGGCAGGAAAGCGAGAGGGGCGAGATCCCCCGTCCCGCGCGCGCCGGACTTCGACGCCGGTCGTTTCCGGAATCTTCACCAGGTGGCGCTGCGCGACGGGCGGTTTTCCCTGGTGGACAGGAAGGGAAGGGTCTGGCTGGCGCTGGGGAGTCTCTCCGGCTGGCTGAATTCGCCCGCCACGGGGGAGTCCGAGTTCCGGATGGACGGGGCGTTCTTCGAGGACAGCCTCGCGACCCTGCGGGTTCAAGGTACGGCGAACCTCAAACGCCGGAGTGTGAAGAGCGAAATCGCCCTCGAAGACACGAAGCTTTCCGGCTTTCTTCTGCCCGACCCGGCGCCGGTCTCCGGCATCGGCGGGCTGCTGAATCTCGCTCTTGCACTGGAGTACGATTCGTCCGGTTTTCGGGCCAAGGGGGAGTGGAGCCTTCGGGAGGGGGCGGTTCAGATCCGCAAGGGACCCCGGTTGGAGGCCATCGACCTGCGGGGCGGGATCAGCGAAAAGGCGGTCACCTTCGCCGGGGTGACCCTGCTCGAGGGGGATTCGACGGATGTCACCGCCAGGCTGACCCTCGACGGCCCGCCGGTTTTCCGCGCGAAAGCCCACATCTCCCGGGGCCGCCTGGGCGAACACCTGGTCCGCTTTACCCGGTTGAAACGAAAGCTGGCTCCCCGGGGGACGATCGAGGTGAATGCCCGTTTCGACTGGCGACCGGCGGCGGGGAGGTGGCGCGCGGAGGCGACGGCTTCGGCGGAGAGCCTGCTGACCCCGGTCGGCCCGTTCCGCGATGTCCGGGTGGGCATGAGCTGGAGCCGGGATCGTTCCTTCCTCTCCTTCGACGAGGTGGATGCGCGCTGGTATGGCCTTGCCGTGGACGGAAGCGGATGGTTCAAGCCGGGGGCGAAGCGCGGTTTCTCGCTGAACCTCCATGCCGGGGGCGATGCATCGGCGGAAGACCTGCCCCTATGGGCCGCCGGAGTGGAGACGAAAAGCGCGGACTTCGACCTCTCCATCACCCATCGGAAGAAGTGGGGATGGCAGGTGGAAGCGCAGGGGCGCGCGAGGGCCGAGGGCGACCCATCACTCGCTGAGTTAACCGGCTACTACGCGGGGAAGGGGTACCGGCTGGGCTTGAATCTCTATTCGCCGCGAAAGCGCGACGCCTCCTTCGAGTTGTCCTCCACCGTCGGCCATCCCACCCATTTCTCGGTGAAAGAGCCACACATCCTCGCGGCGTGGTGGAATCCCGACTGGGCTTTCGGGGAACGCCTCGAACGGATCGAGACGAGTGTCGAGGTGGACCTGGCCGATGGTTCCGCCGCCGGCGCCGCCAGCCTGCATGACCCGGAGACCGATTTCAACCTCGACATCAGCGGCAGCCTGCTGTTGGCGAAGGCCGGGGAAAAGTTCGAGGGGACGTACAGCTATTCCCTCTGGCGGGCGGACGAGATGATCGGCAACGGCGATGTGGATTTCCTCTACCGGGAGAAACAGTTGGAGGTCAACCGGTTCACCTTCAAGGACTACCTGCAGCTCGCCGGCGCCTTCGATTTCGCCGGCGGCCGGTTCGAGAAGGTGGAACTGGTGGTTGAGGATCTCGACCTGGACGACATCGTCCACCGTATCACATCGCTCCCGCAGGGCAGCGTGGGGGGGAAGATCAACGGTCGTATCGACCTGTCGGGGCCGTTCCGCCGGCCGGAAATCACCTCCCATTTCGAGCTGTTCGACGGTTGGTACGGCGACCAACAGGCCTATTGGGGTCTGCTCACCCTCGAAACCGACATCCAGCACAACCTCGTCATCAAGGAAGGCTCCTTCGGGCGGTCGGAGTCGATCCTGCTCCGGCTGACGGGGGAGTACGGCATTCCCGAGGATAAGCTGGACATCGCGATCATCTCGCCCGGAACCGATGCCGGCATTCTCGCCGGGGCGCTCACCGGGAAACCGAATCTGCTGCTAGGCGAAATGGCGCTGTCCGGGCGGGTGACGGGGAAACTCCTTCTTCCGCGCTGGTCGGCGAATCTCCGTCTCATCCAGGCGAAGGTCGCCGGGATCGCCTTCGATGACGTCGCCGTCGACCTGGAAGGAATCACCTCGAAACGACTGGGGCTCGTGGTTTACATCCGCCGGTTCGACATGAACCGCGTGGGCCGGTATACGTTGCACGCCGAAGGCGCGGCGCCGCTGAAACGGGGCGCCGGTGAAATCACGACCCGGATGAGCGGTGCCCTGTTCGACCTGTTCCCGCAGATAAACCCGTTTTTCCGAGATCCGACGGGGAGCGGAGAGGTGAACTGGACGTTCACCATCGTCGCCGGAAAGCTCGCCGCCACCCGTGGTTCGATCCGCCTGAACAACGGTTCCCTCACGTTTGCGGATGTTCTTCCGGGGCTCGACCACGTGATGGTCGATGCGGAGGTGGATGCCGACGGAAACGCCATGATCCACCGCTTCGACGGGGTCATCGGCCGGGACGCGCCGGTGGAGATACGGAACGAACGCGGCGATGCCTCCGATCCCGGGCGGCTGCCCATACTGATCCGCGGCATCGGCCTGGATCTCGGCGTCCTGAAGCTGCGGACGAAGAGCGCCGGCGGCCTGCCGTTCCGCATCCCGGGCGTGATGCCGCCGAACGAATATGCCCGGTTGACGATGCACGGACGGGATGGGGGAGACTGGTTCCTCATCTCCGGCCCGCCGGACAGCCTGCTGCTGAGCGGCAGGATGTCGCTCTCCCGCGCCCGGATCTCGTATCCGCCCGTCGCGACCGAAAAGAAGAAGCCCTCCCCCTTCGTTCGCCTGCTGAGAAACGCGCGCTGGAACAGCAGCCTCGTGGTCGCGCAGGATGTCCGCTTCCAGAAGAGCATCCGGGGCCTGGAGAACGCGCCGTTTTTCGAAACCTTCTCCGGCCTGTTCGATCAGATCGACGTGGACATCGAGATCGAACCGCAGGATCCGGACAGGCCGCTGGAGCTGCGGGGCCGCCTCTCCGACAATTCCTTCCGTCTCGTCGGAGAACTGGTTTCGACACGGGGCACGATCGATTTTCTCGATCTCCAGTTCCAGATGCAACATGCGGATCTGGTTTTCGACCAGACCTCCATTCTCCCGGTGGCCAGCGGGAGAGCGGAGGCGGGGGTGCTCGACCCGGAGACGGGGTTCACGCGGAAAATCGATCTCACCCTCTACGTGATCGATCCGACAACCGGCCAGCGCAGCACGAAGGGGCGGTGGGGGGAGTTCACCTTCGTCCTCGAGGATCCCCAGGACCCGACTCTCGGCCAGGAGGAGCTGCTCGCCGCCCTCGGGTACCAGCAGGGGAAATTGAACGAACGGTTCACCAGCATCGGTGCCGAAGCCGTCAACCGTGCGGTGACGCGACGGCTGCTCAGACCGATCGAGCGTGATGTCGCGCGGCTGCTTGGCCTCGACATCGTGAGGATCAATCCGACGTTCGCGCAGAATGTTCTCAGGAGCCGGGTCAGCGAGGATCCCACCGAGCAGCAGCAGGTGGAGGGCACGAGCCTCGCGGCGCGCTACTTCATGGCGAGTTCGGTCACGGTGGGGAAATACATCAACCGGGACCTGTTCTTCAGCTACACCGGGCGGCTCGGCGGGGATCCCCGGTACACGACCCTCACCGGCGCGGAACCGGGACGGGTGGGCCTGCTGCAGACCTGGAACCTCGAGTACCGTATCTCAGCCATCTCTCCCAACTTCCTCGTCGAGGGGGAGTGGCAGTACGACAATGTCGAGGATATTAACAACCGTTCGATCCGTCTGAAGTATGCTTTCGTGTTCTGAACGTTTCACGGGTTCGAGCAGGCGGGAACGGGCGGCGGGGCGGCTTGACCGGCGCGGAACGGGCGGACCACTGTCGGAGCCGGTCAATCGGAAAGTGCTCTTTTCTTTCCGGTACGTATCCGCTACCTTTGAAGGTTCAACTCATCACGGTGGATCATGACTCTTTTTCGTCGCACTCTACTGGTCGTTTTCTTCCTGCTGCTGATTGGATTTCCCGTCCTCACCGTCCCCGCGGGCGCGCAGAATCAGGCCCAGCCCCAGCGGGGTATCAAGGTGCTGGGGGTGCGTGTCACGGGGGCCGTGACCGCCGATCCGGGTTTGATCATCGCCAACTCCGGCCTTGTCGTCGGCAAGGAGGTGAAGGGCGAGGATATTCAAAAGGCGATACGCCGCATCTGGGGCTTGAACCTCTTCAGCAACGTCGAGATCCTGCTGGAACGCGAGGTCGCGGACGGGGGCTTCTTCCTCATCCAGGTGCAGGAGTATCCCCGGCTGGAGAGGATCGAACTGAGCGGGAACAAGAAGGTCAAGGATGACGAAATCGAGGAGCTTCTCAACCTGTACAAGGGCCAGGTCCTTCGCCCCGCGCGCGTGCAGCGTGCGAAGCAGAAGCTGCTCGACACCTACCATGAGAAGGGATACCTGCTCGCCGAAGTCGAGATGAATGTCCTCGACACCGATGACCCGATGAAAAAGGTGCTCGAGGTGAAGGTCCACGAGAACAAGAAGGTCCGGATCAAGCGAATCGAGTTCAGCGGCAACACGGCGTTCAAGGACCGGATCCTTCGCAAGCAGTTGAAGAAGACCAAGCAGCGCGGTTTCCTGCGCAGCGGCTCGTTCGATCCCATCGAATATGAGGCCGATCTCGACAACCTGGTCGCCTTCTACCGGAATCACGGTTACCGTGACGCCGAGGTGCTCGGTGACAGCATCTACTACACCGAGGATCGGAAGCGGATGATCCTCCGGATCGATATCAACGAAGGGAACCTCTACAAGTTCGGAGAAGTCAGCTTCGAGGGGAACCGCCTGTTCACCACGGAGGAGCTGCTCGCCCAGCTCGCCTTCAAGCCCGGGGATGAATACAGCGAGGAGAAGCTGACCCTGACCACCGCGCAGCGGTTGGGGGACCTCTATTATGATCGCGGGTATATCTACTCCCGCATCAACCCCCTGCTCGTCCCGCGAGGGACGGACACCCTCGACGTGCACTTCCAGATCAGCGAAGGGAACCAGTTCAAGGTTCGTAAAATCAACGTAATCGGCAATTCCAAGACCAAGGAAAAGGTCATTCGCCGGGAGATCGTCCTCTATCCCGGGGAGACCTTCGATGTGTCCAAACTCCGCCGCAGCGTCCGTGAGCTGACCATTCTGAACTACTTCTCGAACATCACGCCGGATGTCATTCCGGTGAGCGAGGACGAGGTCGATCTCCTCGTGGATGTCGAGGAGAAGCCCACCGACCAGGCGAGCCTGTCGGCGGGGTACAGCGAGCGGGACGGGATCATCGGGGCGGTCGGGTTCGCGATGCCGAACTTCCTCGGCAACGGGCAGCGATTCAGCCTCGACTGGAATTTCGGGCAGATCTACCGCAGCTTCTCGATCAGCTTCACCGAGCCCTGGATGTTCAACACGCCCACCCTCGGCGGGGTCAGCTTCTTCGACCTGCGCCGTGGCGGGACGTTTTACGGGTTCGATGAGAATGTCACCGGCGGCAGCATCCGCATCGGCCGCCGTTTCAAGTGGCCGGACGATTACACCCGCGGGGACTGGATTTACAAGCTCGAGCGGGCGTTGTACTCCAATTTCTCCCAGTCCTTCAAGGAGACCAACCCGCGCGAGCTTCAGGAGGGCGTGCCCCGCTGGAGCAGCTCCCTCACCCAGATCATCACCCGCGACAGCCGCGACAACCCGGAGTTCCCGTCCCGGGGAAGCGTTTTCAGCTATTCGGTGGAGCTCGCGGGCAGCGTGTTCGGGGGAGACGACCAGTACCACAAGCATTCCCTCAGCATGGAGTGGTACTTCCCGATCAACCGGAAACTGGTGCTGTACAGCCAGACCCGCACCGGGCTGCTGTTCAGCCTTTCCAGCGACCCCTCGGCGATCCCGTACATCGACTACTTCTTCATGGGCGGCAGCGGGATCAGCTTCGGGGAGTCCCTGCGCGGGTACGAGGAGCGGAGTGTCGGTCCGCAGACCGTCGTCGGGGGCTATGCGGTCGGCGGGACCAGCCTTTTCAAGCAGTCGATCGAGCTGCGTGTTCCGCTCATTCCCAATCCGACCGTATTCGGCCTCGTGTTCGCCGAGGCGGGCAACACCTGGCTGACACGGAGCGAAATGGACCTCAGCGACCTCCGCCGTTCCATGGGGGTCGGGGTGCGGCTGTTCATGCCGTTCATCGGTCTCATCGGTCTGGATTACGGTTACGGCTTCGATTACGTCGATTCCAGCGGGCGAAGAAGCGGCAGATGGGTGCCGGCTTTCCAATTCGGCAGAACTTTTTAATAGTTTCACCATAGGAGACGTTCCATGAAGACGATGGCAAAGGCGCTCTTCCTGCTTCTGGTTCTGGCCGCCGCGGCGACGGCGAAAGAGGCGAAAATCGGCATCATCGTCTCCTCCCGCATTCTCGAGGAGTACCCGGAGGCCCAGGACGCCCAGCGCACACTCAGCGACGAGATACAGGAATGGCAGCGCCAGGCGCAGGAGAAGCAGGACGAGTTGCAGTCGCTGAGCGATGAACTCAACCAGCAGGCGATGATGTTCTACTCCGAGGAGAAGAAAGCGGAGAAGCAGGACGAGTTCCAGCGCAAACTCGCCGAATACCGCGACTTCCAGAACCAGATCGAGACTCGCGCGATGCAGCGGAACCAGGAACTCTTCCAGCCGATCAACGACAAGATCCAGAAGGTGATCGACAAGATCGCCGCCGAGGAGGGCTTCGACCTCATCCTGGATGCGGTGGGGACCAACATCGCCTACGCCGATCCATCCCTCGACATCACGGACCTTGTCCTCGAAGAGCTGAAGAAGCAATGAGTATCACCGCCGGGCAACTCGCGGAGCGGATCGGTGCACGGGTCCTCGGCGATGAATCCCTCGAGCTCGATGGTGTGGCCAAGATCGAAGAGGCCGGACCGCGCGAGGTCACCTTCGTCGCCAATCCCGCGTACCGGAAATACCTCGCGAAGACACGCGCCGGGGCGGTGATCCTCGCGGGGGAGCCGGGGGAGGGTGGGACCACCTGGCTGCTCACCGAGGACCCCTACGGGGCTTTCATGGGCGCCCTGCGCATCTTCCACCCCGAGCCTCCGCCGCCCGCCCCCGGAGTGCATCCTTCCGCCGTCGTCGCCGAAACGGTTCATCTCGGGGAAAACGTCAGCATCGGCCCACTCTGCGTCCTCGAGGAGGGGGTCACCATCGGCGAGGGAACCGTGCTCCGCTCCCAGTGCTTCGTCGGGCGGAATGTGAGCGTCGGGGCGCAGTGCCTTTTCCACTCCCGCGTCAGCATCCGGGAAGGGTGCCGGATCGGGGACCGCGTCATCCTGCAGGACGGCGCAGTCGTCGGGTCCGATGGTTTCGGCTTCGCGCCGGGCGAGGAAGGCTACCTGAAAATTCCGCAGGTGGGAATCGTCGTCATCGAGGATGATGTCGAACTGGGCGCCAACACCACCATAGACCGCGCCACCCTCGGCGAGACGCGTATCGAGCGCGGGGTGAAGCTCGACAACCTGGTACAGATCGCCCACAACGTCGTCGTCGGCGCGGATACGGTGATCGCCGCGCAATCGGGTGTCGCCGGCAGCACAACCATCGGGCGGAGGAGCATGTTCGGCGGGCAGGTGGGCATCAACGGCCACCTGCGTCTCAGCGACGGGATCAAGGCGGCGGCGAAGACCGGCCTGCATCGAGATTTCGAAGAGAACACCGTCGTAGCCGGGTACCCGGCCCGGGAAATCAATGCCTGGCACCGTATCGAGGCGGCCCTCAGCCGCTTGCCGGACCTGTTCAAGCGCGTCCGGAACCTCGAGGGGAGTAAAGACTGAAGGGAGGGAGTAGTTTGCTCGAGAATCAACGGACGATCGCCAAGGCGGTCAGTCTTGAGGGAGTCGGTCTCCACACCGGCGTGAAGACCCGGATGACCTTCAAGCCCGCCCCGGTGGGAACGGGTTACGCCTTCCAGCGGGAAGACCTGAACGGCGGGCCCCTGATCAAGGCGGACATCGACCACGTCATCGACATCACCCGCGGCACGACCATCGCCCAGGGCGATGTGAAGGTGCACACCATCGAACACGTGCTCTCCGCGCTGGCGGGCCTCGCGATCGACAACTGCATCGTCTCCCTCGACAACGTCGAGCCGCCGGTGACCGATGGCAGCGCGAAACCCTTCGTCGATGCCCTGCTCTCCGTCGGCTTCGTCGAACAGGAGGCGCCGAAAGAGTATCTCGAGATCAACCAGACCCTCATCTACCACAACGAGGAACAGGGGATCGACCTGGTGGTCGTTCCATCCGACGAGTTCCGCATCACCTACATGGTGGATTACCGCAACCCGGCGCTGGGCACCCAGTACACCTCGATGTACAACCTGGAAGAGGAGTATGTCACCGAGTTCGCCCCGGCCCGCACGTTCGCCTTCTTGAGCGAGGTGGAGCAGCTCAAGTTGGCCGGCCTGATCAAGGGCGCCTCCCTCGACAGCGGACTGGTCATCGTGGACCGCGACCTGGATGCCGACGAACTCGACCGGCTGCAGAAGCTGTTCGAGACGGAGCGGAAGCCGAAGCTGGGGAGCACGGGAATCCTGGATGACCGGCCGCTGCGCTTCTACAACGAGCCGGTGCGCCACAAGGTGGTGGACCTGATCGGCGATTTCGCCCTGCTCGGTTTCTCCATCCGTGGCCATGTCCTCGCGGCGCGGGCGGGGCACGGCGCCCATGTCGAGATGGTCCGCAAGATGCGGAAGATCTACAACACCCGCCAGTTGACGAAAAAATATCAGCGGCGGGAGGTTTCCGGCTTCGTCTTCGACATCACCGCCATCGAGAGGATTCTCCCCCATCGTTACCCCTTCCTCCTCGTCGACCGGATCCTCGAACTCGTCCCCGGGGAGCTGGTCACCGGGATCAAGAATGTGACGATCAACGAGCCCTTCTTCCAGGGGCATTTCCCCGAGCACCCGATCATGCCCGGGGTGCTGATCATCGAGGCGATGGGGCAGGTCGGGGGCGTTCTGCTGCTCAACATGGACAAGGACCCGGAGAAGCACCTCGTCTACTTCACGGGGCTGGACAATGTGAAGTGGCGCCGGCCGGTCGTCCCCGGCGACCAGTTGTTCATCCGCGTGGAGATGATCTACTTCCGGCGCGGCATCTGCAAGATGAAGGGAACCGCCTACGTGGGCGAGGAGATGGCCGCCCAGGCCGAAATGCAGGCCGTGATTCGAGAGAGGTGACTCCGATGGCGACGATTCATCCCCTGGCGAGCGTGGATTCCGGCGCCGATCTCGGCGAGGATGTCGAAGTCGGTCCGTTCGCCGTGATCGAACCCGGCGCCGTGCTCGGCGAGGGATGCCGGGTCGGCCCGCAGGCCTACATCACCCGCTGGGCCCGTCTCGGTAAAGGGGTGAAGGTGCACAAGGGCGCGGTGGTCGGCAGCGACCCCCAGGACCTCAAGTTCGGCGGGGAGGAGACCACCCTCGAGGTCGGGGACCGGACGACGATCCGCGAGTTCGCCACCCTGAACCGGGGAACCGCCGCACACGGCAGGACCGAAATCGGGAGCGACTGCCTCATCATGGCCTACGCCCATGTCGCCCACGACTGTATCATCGGGGAGCATGTCATCCTGGCGAACGCGGTGAACATGGGCGGGCACGTGGAGATCGCGGACTGGGCGATCATCGGCGGGATGGTGCCGATCCACCAGTTCGTCCGCATCGGGCCTCACGCCTTCGTCGGCGGCGGGTGGCGCGTGCCCTCCGATGTTCCCCCCTTCGTCCGCGCGGCGGGCGACCCGATGACCTACAAGGGGCTCAATGTCGTCGGCCTCCAGCGGCGCGGCTTCACCAGGGAACAGATCGCTCCCCTGCATCACACGTACAAACTGTTGTATCGCAGCGGGTTGAACATTTCTCAAGCGCTGGAACGGGTGAAGGAGGAGGTGGAAGACACCCCCGAGGTGAAGCTGATCCTCGAGTTCTTCGAGACGCGCGGCGACCGGGGGATCATGAAGTGAAACCCGGCTGGCTGGCGCTCGGTCCGGACGGCCCGGGCGCCGTGCAGATGGAAATCGATCGCCGGATGGCGGCCGCGACGGCCTGGGACGGGCGCACGCGCATCAGGCTGTACCGCTTTCTCCCGCCCGCGGTCTCCCTCGGCTACCACCAGCGCGAGGGGGACATCGACCGGGCGGCCTGCCGCGGGCGGGGGTTCGACATCGTCCGCCGGCCGACCGGCGGCCGGGCGGTGCTGCACAAGGGCGACCTGGTGTACAGCATTACCGTCGCCGAGAAGGGGCTTGAGGAGGACGCTCCCCTGCACCGGGGGGTCTACAACCTGGTGAGCCTCGCCCTCGTACAGGGCTTGCGCCGGTTGGGCGTGCAGGCGGACCCGGCGGCGGACCCGGCGCTCCTCGCGGCGCCGAAAGGCGACCTGCCGCGTCTCTGCTTCTCCAGCGCCACGCGGCACGAAGTCCAGGTGCGGGGGAAGAAGCTGGTCGGCAGCGCGCAGCGCCGCTTGCGCGGCGTGGTGTTGCAGCACGGCTCGATCCTCGCGGGCGAAGACCATCTCGAGATCGTCGATGTGCTGTCGGGGGTGACGAGCGAGCGGAGAGGAGCCCTGCGTGACGCACTGCATAAGCGGACGATCTGCTTGCATGAGGCGGGGTACCGTGGTTCACTTGAGGAAATACGTGAGATCCTGGCGGAGGCCTTCGAGGAGGTGTTCGCGCCGCTGGAACGGATGGAAACCGAGTCCCTTGACGGGCTTGTCGTGTAGAGGATAGTATCCGGCAGTATCACACGCTGAACTTCAGGCAGGGAGGAACGGATGCGGTACAGGAAAACGGCGGTAGCGGTGTTGTTTATTGCGTTTTCGGCCACCCCGGTGATGGCGGGTGTCGGCGTTCATGTGGGGTATGACATGACCACCATCCCCGAGCTGAACGCCGCCAGCTTCCAGTTCGAACAGGACGCCGCGAGCGGGTTCGGGCTCTCGACATTGACGCGCGCCGAATCGGGACAGCCGTTGAATATCGGCGTGGATCTGACCTTCAACATGTTGCCGGTCGTCGACCTGCAGGTCAGCATCGAGGGCGCCTTCAGCAGCTATGACATCGTTTTCATCCCCGCGGCCGGATCCGGCCAGCCGAATGTCTCCGAGACCATCCCCTACCTGAGGGCGGGGGCGGATGCCACGGCGCTGGTGGATGTGTTCAAGTTCCCGCCGCTGGTCGGCACCCTGCACTTCCAGGTGGGAGGCGGAGTGGGGCTGTACGCTTTCGGACCGGTGGTCACACCCGATCTCCTCAAGGAGAACATCAAGTCGGCGAATGAAGAGGTGAAGCCGGAAGACTATGTCAAGGCCAACCTGAAATTCGCCTATCATCTCGCGGGTGGGGTGAAGATCAAACCCCCGGCCTTCCCGTTCGCCTTCCGGGTCCTCGGCAAGTACTACATCATCAGCGGCCAGGAAACCGACGTTCCGGACAGTTTCCTCACCGTGCAGGCGGGGATTCTCATCGGCGGGTGAAGATAAGTCGGTCCGCCGGCGGCCGCCGCGCCGGTGCATTTGGAACCAACGTGTACGGTCGGGCGTGCTACGCCGGGCACACCCGGCCGTCACTGTCTGCAGCGGGCTCCCCGGGAGCGGCGAACCGCCTTGACAAGGTGGTGCATCGGCGCCGAAGGTTCCTGTTGCCGGTCTCCTCGAGGAATACGGATGATCGTTACCCTGATCAGCTTTATCATCGTGCTCGGAGTCGTGGTTTTCGTCCACGAGCTGGGGCATTTTCTCGCCGCCAAGGCCGCCGGCGCGAGGGTGGAGGTATTCTCCCTCGGTTTCCCGCCGAAACTCGCCGGGATCAAGCGTGGCGAAACCGAATACCGCATCGGGTGGATACCGCTTGGCGGCTATGTGAAGATCGCCGGGATGGTCGATGAATCCCTCGAGGGGGAAGAGTCCATCACCGGCGCCCCGGATGAGTTCATGTCGAAGAGCACCCCGGCGAAGGCGTTCATCATCACCGCCGGGGTGATGATGAACCTCCTGCTCGGGTTCCTGATCTACTCCGGGATCACCCTGATCGAGGGCGAGCCGAAGCTGGTCGAGACGGCGACCATCGGCAGCGTGGCGGAGGAGTATCCGGCCGGGCGGGCGGGGCTGCTGCCGGGCGATCGCATCATCGCGATCGATGAGACCCGCATCGGCAACTGGGAAGACCTGACCGAAGCGGTGCACTCCCGCCCCGGCGACACCCTGCTGGTGCGTTGGCGGCGCGGGGCGGACACCCTCAGCGCCCTGATCCCGACGCGAACGGAGAAGATCTTTTTCGAAGGGGCTTCCCGCGAGGTCGGGATGATCGGCGTGGGTCCCAAGGTCGAGATGATCCCGGCGGGCCTGTTCCGCGCCGTGGAGCGCGGAGGGGCGCTGACTTACATGTACCTGAAACTCAGCGCCCAGTCGCTGGCGATGCTGATCACGGGGCGCGCCTCGATCAAGGAGCTGACAGGCCCGGTGGGGATTCTCGCCCTCTCCGGGGAGACGGCGCGGCAGGGGTGGGTGAGCTTCCTCGGGTTCATCGGCCTGATCAGCGTCAGCATCGGCTTCCTCAACATCCTTCCCTTCCCGGTGCTGGATGGCGGGTATCTTGTCTACATCCTGATCGAAGCGATGATCCGCAAGCCGATTCCGGCCCGGGTGAAACTGGTCCTGCAGCAGGTCGGGATGGCCCTGCTGCTTCTATTGGTCGTCGTGGTCACCTATCATGACATCTTCCGTTTCCTCGTACGTTAAACCTCTCCTGCCGCTCCTCGCGGCGGGTTTGCTGCTCGCGGGCTGCGCGGCGGTGCGCACGGCGCTTCCCCCTCCCGGCGCGGCGGAGAAGCCGCCCGCCACGGAGCAGAGGAACCTGCAGCGGAAATACTCCGCCAAGGCCATCGACCATGTCATTCTCGCCTCGGTCTATGAGACCCAGGGCGACTATGTCCGGGCGATCAACGAGTACAACCAGGCGCTTCTCTACGACAGCACCAGCACCAGCCTGTACCGCAGCATCGCGGAGAATTACCAGCGGATGGGCGAACTCGAGAGCGCGAAGCGCATCCTCCAGCGCGGGCTGCCCTACACCGGGCCGAACCGGGAGATGCTGCGCCACATCGGCGAGTTGCAGTTCGACCTCGAGGAGTACGAGGAGGCGCTGAAGACCTTCAAGAGACTGACCGACCTGTACCCGGACGACCGGGACGGCTGGTTCAACCTCGCCAGCCTGTACGTCCGCACCGGCGAGCAGATGAAGGCGGTGGACTGCTACGACAGGATACTCGCCTTGAGCGGGCCGGACCTGGACATTCTCGTCCGCCAGGCGACCCTCCTGAGCCTCTCCGGCGAGGACGAGCGGGCGATCGAAGCCTACAAGAAGATGGTCCGCCTTCGCCCGGACGACCCGCGCCTGCCCTTTACCATCGGCACCCTGTATCTCGACATGGGGGATTCCACGAGGGCGGATTCCGCCTTCGCCGCCTCGCTCATGTTGCAGCCGGGTGACACCCGCGTATGGGCCCTGCGCATCCGTCTCGCGGCGCTCCAAGCGGACACGGTGAAGGCGCTGGACCTCATCAACCTGGCCCTCGACAGGGCCGGCGACGACTCCTCGCTGCTCTCCCTCGCCGGCGCCCTGTACATGCAGTACAAGCTCTATCCCCAGGCCGAGAGGGTTCTCCTCCAGGCCGCGGACCGGGATACCTCGACCGCGGAGCCGCTGATCAATCTCGGCTATCTCTATCACGAGTTGCACCGGTGGGAGGAAGCCGAACGGGTCTACCGGCGGGCGATGGAGATCGATCCCGATGACCCCCAGGTGCTGAACAACTTCGCCTACATGATCGCCGAGGCGGGCTGGACGGAGCGCTACGAGGAAGCGCTGGAGTACTCGGAGGGGGCGCTGGAGGCGGAGCCGGAGAACGCCTCGTATCTCGACACGCGGGGCTGGCTGCTCTACCTGCTCCATCGCTACCCTGAAGCCCGTGAACCGCTGGAGAAGGCGGCGCTGCTGGAACCGGGCAACCCGGTGCTCCTCGATCACCTCGGCGATCTGTACCGCGCCCTCGGCGAGGAGGAGCGGGCGAGGACGATGTGGACCCGCGCCCTCGAGCAGGGCGGGGACGAGGAGAGCATCCTGCCGAAACTGGACCGATGAGGGAAGGCGCCGGCGGATGAGAGTGGTCGGGAAACCGCTGAACCGGCTGGTGTTTCTTGCCGCGCTGCTGTCCGCCGGGTGCGCGCTGCCCGGCCGCCGCGCCGCGCCGCCCCCTCCCTCGCCGGACGCCGCCCGGAGGATCGTGCGCGAAACGGCCGGCCGTCTCCAGCGTTTCCAGGCGACCTGCACGATCAGCTTCGATGCCGGCCTGGTGCGCGGAACCCTCGCCGGCCGCTACCGGCTGCGCCCGCCGGATGCCCTCGCGGCCACCTTCCGAGGCCCCTTCGGGATGAAGGCGGGGCGCCTCGTCGTCGAGGGGGGACGCTACGAAGTGGATGCGGGGCGGGGCGGGGTGGTCCGGGGAAGGCTCGATTCTCTCGATCTCGAGCGGATCACGGGAATCCCGTTTCCCGTCGACGACTTGATGCTGCTGTTCGCCCCGATTGCCTACATTCCGGAGGATGCGAGGACGGTCGATTTCGCCGTGCAGGGGGAGGATTCTCTCTGGTTCTGGGAGCTGATGACCCCGGGTGGGGGAATGGACCTGCTTCTCGATCCGCGCCGCCCGGTCTCCCTCCGCCAGAGGTGGTTCGGGGAGAACGGCGCGATGATCCTGGAAAAGCACTTCGCCGGGTTTTCCCGCAGCTCGGGGTTGTACATTCCCCACGAGATGCGCCTCATGGTGCCCGGCAGGACGCCGTTCGAGGTTGTGGTCCGCCTGGACGATTACAGGGTGAATCCAAGATGGGTGGAGAATCCCTTCCGATTCAAGCTGGACGGGAAGCAGGGCGGGGGTCGCCCCGGCTGAGCATCGTCATTCCCTTGTACAACGAGGCCGAGGCGCTTCCCCATCTGAAGGAGGCCCTCGACGAGGTGCTCGACCGGGAGTCGCTCGAAGCCGAAATCCTGTTCATCGATGACGGCAGCTTCGACGAGAGCCCGGCCCTCCTCGATCGTTTCGCCGCGGAGGATCCACGGGTCCGGGTGGTGCATTTCCGGCGGAACCGGGGGAAATCCCCCGCGCTGGACACGGGGTTCCGGCTCGCACGCGGCGAGGTTGTCATCACCATGGATGCGGACCTGCAGGATGACCCCGCCGAGATCCCGAACCTCATCGCCCGACTCGAGGAGGGATACGATCTCGTCAGCGGGTGGAAGCGGAAGCGGCATGATCCGCTGACGAAGACCCTCCCTTCGCGCCTGTTCAACCTCGTCGCCCGGAAGGTCAGCGGGGTGAAGCTGCACGACATCAACTGCGGGTTGAAGGCGTACCGGCGGGAGGTGCTGCCGACGATCCGGGTGTACGGCGAGCTGCACCGTTTCATCCCGATCCTCGTCGCCGCGCAGGGGTGGCGGGTCGGCGAGATGGTGGTGCAGCATCACCCGCGGCGCTGGGGGAAGACGAAGTTCGGGGCATGGCGGCTGCTCTACGGCTTCCTCGACCTGCTCTCGGTGGTTTTCCTGACCCGGTTCAACACCCGGCCGATGCACCTCTTCGGCAGTTTCGGCATCCTCTCGACGCTGGCCGGTTTCGCCATCCTGCTCTACCTGTCCGTGCAGTGGTACATGGGTGTTCCCATCGGGAACCGTCCGCTCTTCTTCCTCGGGATCCTGCTGATGCTCGTCGGGCTGCAATTCTTCGGCGTCGGCCTGATCGGGGAGTTGATCAACCACACGCGGATGCTCGGGCCGCCGGTCGATGGGGAGAAGGAGGACGTGGAGCGGGGCGGAGGACGATGAATCTCGGCCTCGCCGGTCCCCTGCCGCCGCTCCGGGGGGGCATCGCCCACTACAACGCCTCCCTGGTCCACGCCCTGCGGGAACTCGGCCACACGGTCCACCCGGTCGGGTTCCGCCGGCTCTACCCGCCCCTGCTCTTTCCCGGAACCTCGGAGAAGGACCCCGATTCCGTCCCGTTCCCAGGCGGCGAGGACATCCTTCTCGCCTGGGATCCGCGAACCTGGCGGCGTGCGCGGCGCTCGCTCGCCGCGCGGCGGATCGACCGGATCGTTCTCCACCACTGGCACCCCTTCTTCGTCCCGGTGTTGCGCAGCCTCGCGAGGATGAAGCCGCCGCGGGGCGTGGTGGTCATCGCTCACAATATCCTGCCCCATGAACACCGCCGCCTCGGGGCGCTCCTCAACCCGAGGTTGTTTCGCGAGGCGGACCTGGTCCTCGTCGGATCGCGGCGGGAGGGAGAGCTGTTCGAACAATTGCTTCCGGGCCGCCGCTGGCATGTCGCCCATCACCCGGTGTACGATCGTTTCTGCGAAGTCTGCGAGTCTCTCGATCCGGCGGAGGCAAGAGAACGCCTTGACTATGGCCCTTCGACGCCTCTTCTTGTTCATCTCGGGCTGGTGCGGCGCTACAAGGGAGTAGACATCCTGCTGGAGGCCTTCGCGCGGTTCGGACGCAGGGAGATCCGCCTCGATGTGGCCGGGGAATTCTACGACGACGAGGCCCGGTACCGGGAACAGGTGGAGCGTCTCCACCTGGGCGACCGGGTGCGGCTGGTGAACCGCTACCTGAGCGACGAGGAGATGGCGGTGCGGCTGCGGGCCGCCGATGCCGTCGTCCTGCCCTATCGTCACGGGACGCAGAGCGGTGTGGCGATGGCGGCGCTCGCCTGCGGAACGCCGGTCATCGCGACGAAAGTGGGTTCGTTGCCCGAGGTGATCGAGCCGGGCAGGTACGGCGAGCTCGCCCGGCCGGGAGATGTCGATTCCCTCACCCGGGCGCTGGAGCGATTCTACGATCCGCACCGGGCCGCCGCGCGGTTGGACAGGGAGGCCCTCGCCCGCGAGGCGCGGGAAAAGTACAGTTGGCGGGCCGTGGCGGAACGGGTCACGGGCGATTTCGCATGAAGCAAAGCCGAGGGAGTCGGGGGTGATGCTGTGAACCGGATCGCCTTCGTGATGGTCAACCACGACGGCGGCGAGGAGGTCCTCGCTTCCGCGCGTTCGCTCCTCGCCGATCTCGGGGAGGAGGATCGCCTGATCCTCGTGGACAACGGCAGCGGGGATGGTTCGGGCGAACGGGTGGCGGCCGGGAGGAACCGTGTCATCCTGCTCTCCCACCCGGAGAACCGCCCGTTCGCGGCGGCGTGCAACCGCGGTGTGCGCTGGGCGTTGAAGGCGGGGTTCGCCGCGGTCGGCCTGGTCAACCCCGATGTACGGGTCGAGACGGGGATGACCGACCAACTCTTCCGCCGTCTGCGGGCCGGGTCGGGCCGGGGCGTGGGCGCCGTGAGCCCGGTGATTCTCTACGAGGAACCTCCCGACAGGATCTGGTACGCCGGTTCGCGGATCTGGTGGCCGCTGGGCTGGATCACCCATCGCGGGCAGGGGCGCGACCGGAAGCTCGCCGGCCTGTTCGGCGGACGGACGGCAGGGCTCACGGGCTGCTGCTGGCTGGCGGGGGCGGAAGCCTGGCGGCGGGTGGGGCCGCTGGACGACGCTTACGGGATGTACGCCGAGGACATCGACTGGTCCGTACGCGCGCGGAGGAAGGGATTCCGTCTCGAAGTGGTGCCGCACGCGTTCCTCGTCCACCGCCTCAGCCAGAGTTCCGGCGGCGGGCGCAGCGGGTTCAAGATGACTTACCGCACCCTCGCCGGGCGGCTCTTCTTCCGGCGCTGGACACCCCGCTGGTGGAGACCGGTGCAGGTCGTCCTCGGCCCGGCGGCGGATTTCGCCTACTGGGTCATGCTCCGGGCGAAGGGCGAACATGAAGCGGCCGCGGCGTTCCGCGAGGCGCGCCGCCGGGAACCGGGGGAACGGGTGCCATGGCCGCCGGAGGAGTGAACGAAGCACGGGTCCGCGCCGCAGCCCGCCGTCTCGCGCGGCCCGGCGCCGCCGGATGGTGGCGTCCCTGGGCGATCCTCTTCGCTCTCGGCCTGCTCGCCGGGGTGGAATGGGTCGCTTCGCCGTTGGAGACGGCGCTCGGCCGCCTGATGGTCTGGTCCCAACCCGTGCGCCCGGAGGCGGGCCGCGGCTGGGAGCTGAACCGCGAAGGGGCGGAGGCCGGGCGCAGGCTCGGCCGGATCGTGGAGAAGAGCGAACAGCGCCGGGTGGAGGTGGCCACCCTCGCCGACTGGAGCAAGGTGCCGGAGCTGCTCGCGCGCTTCCACCAGTTCTCCGTCTCGCCCGCGCGTTTCCTCACCCTCTACACCATGCTTTCGCCCGCGATGCAGCGGGAGTTGATTCCGCCGCTGGAGGTGCTCCGCGTTCGCACCGGGGGACGCTGGCAGAGGGTGTTCTTCGTCGAGGAGAGCGAAAAGAAGGCGCGGGTGTACCTCGTGGACCCGCACAACGTGGTCCTCGCCCAGGCCCGCCTCGGCGAGGGATTTTTCCGCCGTTGGACGGAGCAGAAATCGCCCCTGGCGGCCAACTTGGATTCCCTCGAGCAGTTCCTCGGGCGAAGCTTTCCCGCCGAGCAGTTCTTCCAGTCCATCGCGCCCGCGGGACCGGTCGAACTCTTCAGCCTCGATCCGCGCTGGATCGCCTCCTTGAAGGGGCAGCTCCGGCGGGTCGCCGTCGCGGCCCGCCCGGAAGGGAACCTCCGGGAGATCGCGTTCGAGACTGCCACCGGCGGCAAGCTGGAGGTCTGGCGCACCTGGATCGAGAATGACGAGGCCCAGGCTCTCTTCCAGGAGATGATGGATCGAGCCCTCGGGGGAGACCACTGGTGAGCCGGCTGCTGAAATGGATCGAGGCGCTGGGGTGGCTCCTCGTCGCCCTGGTCGGCGTGGGGATGATCCTCGCCGTGCTTCTCGTCACGGTCGATGTGCCGGGCATCCCCCGCGTGCCGGGAGATCTGAACCGCCTGATCGCCGTGCCGCCGACGGAGGTTTACGCCTCGGACGGCAGCCTGCTGACACGGGTGGGAGGGCGCCGCGCGGTGCCGCTGGAGCGGATCTCGCCCCTGTACCGGAAGGCGGTGCTCGCCGCCGAGGACGACCGCTTCTTCCACCATTCCGGGGTGGACAAACCCGCCCTGACGCGCGCGACCCTCGGCGCGCTGCTCGGGAGCCGGAGCCGCGGGGGCAGCACCATTACGATGCAGCTCGCCCGCAACCTCTTCTTCAGCTTCCGCAAGACCTGGAGCCGGAAGTTCCGCGAAATCCTGGCCGCCTTCGAGATCGAGCGGCGGTTCAGCAAGGAAGAGATCCTCGCCGCCTACTGCAACGGCATCTATTTCGGCAATTTCGCCTACGGTGTCGAGGAGGCGGCGGAGACCTATTTCGGGGAGCACGCCTCCAACCTGACCCTCGCCCAGGCGGCCCTCCTCGCCGGTCTGCCGCAGAGCCCTAGCCGGTACAACCCGTACAGCCACCCGGAACGCGCCCTCGCCCGCCAGCGGTGGATCCTCGACCGGATGCTGAAGCTCGGCTGGATCACCCCGGAAGAGCACCGCGCCGCCATCGAGGAGGAACTCGTTTTCCGGCAGATGTACCGCGACGCCGACGAGGGGAGCTACTTCCTCGACGCGGTGCTGCGGGACCTCGAGGAGAAGTACGGCAAGACCGTCCTCTACCACGGGGGCCTGAAGATCTACACCACCCTCGATCCCGCCCTTCAGGGCTATGCCATCGAAGCAGTGCGTTCCGCTCTGGCGGACCTGGACGGCCGGTTCGGCCTCCCGCCCTACGCCGGCGTCGAGGCGGCCGAGCGCGGTAATTACCCCCAGGCCGCGCTGGTCGCCGTCGAAGCGGCCACCGGCGAGGTCAAGGCGCTGATCGGCGGCCGTGACTGGCAGGCGAGCCAGTTCAACCGCGCGACCCAGAACCGGCGGAACATGGGCTCCTCGCTGAAGCCCGCGCTCTACCTGGCCGCGTTCGAGAAGTTGGGATATACCCCGGCGACGGTGGTCGTCGACAGCCCCATCGTCGTGCAGATCAAGGGCTCGAAGGACTGGAAGCCGGTGAACTTCGACCCCTTCTTCCGCGGCCCGGTGGTCCTGAAACTGGCGCTGGAGAAGTCGATCAACTCGGTCGCCGCGCGCCTCATTCTCCGCGTCGGCCCGGAATCGATGATCGAGACCCTGCACCGCCTGGGGGTAAGCTCGCCCCTACAGCCGAACTACAGCCTCGCCCTCGGCGCCGGACCGGTTTCCGCGGTGGAGATGGCGGGTATCGGCGCCTCCCTCGCCAACCTGGGAGAAGTGGTCCGTCCCACCCTCATCCGCCGTGTCGAAGATGCCCGCGGGCGGGTTCTCGAGGAGACCCTGATCGCGCCCCGCCCCGCCTTCGACGCCGAGACCGTCTACCAGCTGGTGGACATGATGAAAGGGGTGATCGAGGAGGGGACCGGCGCGGGGGTCGGGAACTACGGGTTCCACCTGCCCGCGATCGGGAAGACCGGCACGACGAACGATTACCGCGATTCCTGGTTCCTCGGCGCAACACCCCGGCTCTCGGCCGCGGCGTGGGTCGGGTACGACGACAATCGCCCGATGCGCCTGCCCGACGGGCGCGGTGTGACCGGCGCGGGCGGGGCGCTGCCGGTCTGGGCGAAGTTCATGAACCGGGCGACGGAGGGGGAGCCGCCCCGCGACTTCACCGTCCCGCCGGGCATCGTGTTCCGCTACGTGGACCCCGCGACGGGCCGGATCGTGTCCGGGCCGGAAGTGGGCGGGCTCCGCGTGGCGCTGACACAAGAAGCGGCCTCCGAAATACAAGTACTGGCGGCGGAATCCGGGGCGACGGAGCCTCCCGCCGGCGGCGGGGAGGAGGCGCGATGAAAACGGGATCGTTTGCGCTGCGCCTCGGCCTCGGGGGGATCGGCGGGGCGCTGCTGGTGCTGATCGTCGCGTTCCTGCTGCCGGAAGCAGGCTCGAGGTCGGTCTTTGTCGTGCGTTTCGTCCTCCTTGCCCCGTTGACTCTCGGCGTTCTCGCGGGGATTTCCCTGCCCGGCGCGGTTGCGAGGCGGCGCTTCGAGCGCCGCTGGCTCCCCGAAGCGGAGGGGGTTCGCCGCGTCCCCGAGTTCGCCCGCGAAGCCGAGTTTCTCCGCGGGCTGCGTGAGTTGACCGGCCCGCTGCATCCTCCCCGCCGGGCCTCCGAACGGCTGAGTGAATACCTGGCGGCCTGGGCGCGCACGGCTCTCCACGCGGGGTGGCGGGAGGAGTGGGTCTGGCCGCTGCTCCGGCTCGCGTGGCCGCACCTGCGCGGCGAGCGCGAGATGGTGGACGCGGTTCGCGCGCTGCTCCTCGCGGGGGAGGGGTTGCCCCTCGATGCACTCCGCCTCGCCCTCGAATTGTTGCCCGCCAACGTCGAGGGAGATCCCCTGGCGCTCTGGGTGGCGCACGAGTCGCTTCGATTTGATGACGAGGAGTTGAGAGCGGAGGAGGCCGCCGCCGTCGAGCGGGCGTGGGTCGAAGCCTACCGGCGGGAGGAGACGCCAGACCGGGAGATTCTCCAGCGGCTGGTCCGCCGTTTCCTCGAGCGGCAGCGGCGGGACGAGACGGCGGGGATGGTCTATGCGGACGCCCATGCCGCGGGATTGCGGCCGCTGAGGCTGCGCGAGGAGATGCGCGCGGTGGCGGAGGCGCTCCGCCGGCGGGGGGAGAACCTCGACCTGGCCGAACACCTGGTCTCGCTCGCCGGGGGACTCGAGGCGGCGCCGGCCGTCCCGGGACGTGTCATCGAGCGCCCTCCCGGAGGCTGGCGCAGCACGCTGGCGGAAACGCCCGTCGAGACGGAAACCGGGGCTGCGGGCGGGGAAGAGGCGGGCGAGCCCGTTCCAGCGGCGGCGGCGGACGAGGGGGTGACTCTACCCGGGGAGAAGGCGCGGAGAAGAACCTATACCGCGGTGCCGATCTCCTCGCTTCGACGGGAGCGGTGGGCGCTGCCCGGCCGGCTGCGCGACCTCTTCGCCGCTATGCGGTCCGCAGGACGGAAACGGGAGCGGCCGGCTGCGCGGCGAACCCTGCCCCGAGTCGGAGCGCGCCCCCTGCTATATGTCGCGGGCGGGCTGGCCGCCGTCATCCTCGTGGTCCTCGCCCTCCGCGGGTTCGCCCCCTCCAGGGAGGCCGCTCCGTCCCCGGGGCTCTCGCCGCCGGGAGCGGTGCGTTCTCAGGAGCCGTACACGGTCCAGGTGGCCGCGCACCGCGACCGTGACGCCGCGATCCGCCACCTCTCCCTGCTGCGGTCGCGGGGGGTGGATGCCTACTATGTCGCCTCCGGCGAACCGAGCCCGCGCTGGTACCGCATCCGGGTGGGCCGGTTCTCCGCCACCGCGCAGGCGAGGGCGTTCGCCGACTCCCTGGTGGCCGCCGGGGTCATCCAGGAGTACTACATCGCCCAGTTCGAGCCGGGCGAGATTCCCACGGGGGCGCAGCCATGAAGCGGCGGTGGGATGTCATCGGTGTGGGACGGGCGGTGTATGACCGCGCCGTCCTCCTCCCGAAGTACCCCGAGGCGGATGAAAAGACCGAGGCGGTGGACCGTTTCGAGGGTGCGGGAAGCCCGGTCCCGAACGCCCTCGCCCAGCTCGCCGTCTGGGGCCGGCGGACGAAACTGGTCGCCCATATCGGGGACGACGCGGAGGGAGAGCGTGTCGTCGAGGATAACGCTTCCCTCGGGGTGGATGTCGCCGATGTCCGCCGCCTCCCCGGGCGTCGGACCCCGCGCGCATACTTGTGGGTGGAACAGGGAAGCGGGCGGCGAACGGTGGTGCTGGACCGGGACATTGCGCCGCTCTCTCCCGCCGACCTACCTTTGGCCGAACTGGAACGGTGCCGCGCGCTGCTGATCGACGGCTGGGAGGCGGACGCCGCGCTGGCGGCGGCCCGGGCCGTGCGAGCCGCGGGGGGGCTGGTTGTTCTCGATGCAGGCAACATTCGCCCCCGCACGGATGAGCAGCTCGCCGTCGCGGACGTGATCGCGGTGCCGGTCGCATTCGCACGCACCTACTACGGTTCGCGGGATCTGTTCGATGTCGCCCGCGATCTGCGCGGCCGTGGCGCGGAATTTGCTGTCGTCACGAACGGCGCGGGCGGATGCGTGGCGGCCTGGGGGGACGAGGTCCTCTGGATGCCCGCCTACCCGGCGGAGGTCGTGGACACCACCGGCGCGGGGGACATCTTTCATGCCGGCCTGCTGCACGGTCTCCTGAACGGTTGGCCGCACGAAGCCACGGTGCGCTGGGCCTCCGCGGCCGCCTCGCTCGCGGTGAGGGCGCTCGGCGGCCGGGGGAAGCTGGCCGGCGCCGAAGAGGTTGCGGACCTGCTCCGCAGGCACGGGGAAACAGTAGAGAACGGCAGCCCGGATGCGCAGAAAGACGACTAGAGAGATCGAGGAGCCTTTCCTGCCCGGTTTCGAGCCGGAACCGGAGAACGGGAACGGAAAGCGTGCCCGTGTCGAGTCGGGGCAGGGCGGCGCCGAGGCCGAGGTCCCGCCGGAACTCGTCCCGGAACTCGAACTGCGGAAGTGGCATCCGGCAACACGGTACACCGGCCCGTGGCACAACACCATCCATTACGGCAACAACATGGATACCCTCCGGAGGATGCCCGAGGGTACCGTGGACCTGATCCTCACCGACCCCCCTTACGCGATCAACTACCGCTCCAACCGCCGGGTGAAGCAGGAGAAATTCAAGCACCTCGCCAACGACCACCAGGGTGATTGGATCGACCGCTTCGCCGTCGAGGCATACCGCGTGCTGAAGCGGAACCGCCACCTGTACTGCTTCTGCCGGCACGACACCTACCCGGTCTTCATCGAGGCCTTCAAGCGGGCCGGCTTCAAGCTGAAGCGCACCCTGATCTGGGTGAAGAACAATCATGGCAGCGGGGACCTGAAGGGCGATTACGCCCCCCAGGATGAGTGGATCATCTACGCTCACAAGGGGCGGCGGGAGCTGTTCGGCAAGCGCGACTCGAACGTGATCCTCGGCCACTCCCGTCTACCCAGCCGGAAGCTGACCCATTCCACCGAAAAGCCGGTTTCGCTGCTGAAATACCTGATCGGAAAGAGCACCCGGCCGGGCGAGCTTGTTCTCGATCCCTTCTCCGGCTCCGGCTCGACGATGCACGCCGCCATCGAGATGGAGCGCGCCTATTGCATGATCGAGCTCTCCGACCAGTATTACCTGACAACCGTTAAGCGGTCCAGTGAATTGCGGCAGGGAGACATGTTCTCGGAACACTATCGCCAGGCATGATGAATCGATCTCCGTTGAACGTTGACTGTATCCTGCGAAAACCCTTGCCGGCACTCCTCCTCGTTCTCTGCCTGACCCTGACAATCACCCGCCCGGTCGCGGCTGAACGCTGGCAGCAGCGTGTGGATTATCTCATCGATGTCACCCTCCTGGACAGCCTCCGCAGCCTCGCCGGCACCGCGACAATCACCTACCACAACAATTCGCCCGACACCCTTTCCGCGCTCTGGTTCCGCCTTCCCCCGGCCGCCCTGCGGAAGGGCAGCGTGGTCTCGCGTTCCTGGCAGCGGGGCCGCCGTGACCGCTACGAGAGTGTCCCGGAGGAGCAGTGGGGCGACCTTCGCGTGGATTCGGCCCGGGGAGTGGACCGCGAGGTGCGTTTTATCCAGGAGGGGAGCATCGGGCGGGCGTTGCTCTCCCCGCCCCTCGCCCCGGGAGACAGCACCCGCTTCACCCTCGCCTTCACCACCCGTTTCCCGACAGGCGCGGCGCGGTCCCGCATCGCCTGCATCGACGGCCAGTACCGGGGAGCGTACTGGTATCCCTCCATCTGTCCGTACACCCCGCGTTACGGCTGGACGGTGAATCGCTACTTCGGCACGGCGGAGGCCTACGGCGAGTTCGGCACCTTCGAAGTGCGCTACACCGTTCCCGCGCGCTTCATCGTCGCCTCGACCGGCCTGCTGGTCAACCAGGACGAGGTGCTCCCGCCGGAACGGCTGCGCGGACTGGCCCTGGACAATCCGAATCCCGACCCGATCCCGTCGGGGGAGGAAGGCGAGCGCCCGGTGAGGTGGGTGTATCGCGCCGAAAACGTGCCCGATGTGGCCTTCGCCGCCGATCCCCGTTTCCTCATCGACCGGCAGGATTACGGGAACTACGAGGCGTGGGCGTTCGTCCGCCGCGGGCGGCAAAAGGCTTGGGGAAACGCCGCGGAGCTGGCCGGGTGGACCATCCGGCAGCTCGAATCGATCTACGGGCCTTATCCCTGGCCGAGGGTGGTCGCCACCGATTCCTGGAGCGGGATGGAATACCCGATGCTCACGATGATGAGCGGGTCGGAGCCGACGTACACCCACGTGATGATCCACGAGGTGACGCACAACTATACCCCGATGATCCTCCACTCCAACTCGGTCGATGCCGGGGCGCTGGACGAGGGCTTCACCACCTTCATCGAGCAGGAGCTGGTGAAGCGCTGGTGGGGCAGGGGGGAAAACCGGGAGCGCGTGCTCCGGCGCGGGCTGTTCACCCGCACCGTGTGGCTGAGCGACAGCGTCATCCGGGGCCGCCGTCCCTACCTGGAGGCGGTGCTTTCGGGCGAGGACCTGCCCATGCTGCGCGGGGCGGATATCGCCGAGGACTACCCCCTCTACCGCGTCTCGACCTATTACAAGACCCCGGCGCTGCTCAACGCCCTGCGGAGTGTGATCGGCGAGGAGGCGTTCTGGCGGGGGTTCCGGGTCTATTACCGCCGTCATGCGCTGACCCACGTGGACGAACGCGATGTGCAGGCTTCCTTCGAGGAGGCCGCGGGGCGTCCCCTCGGGTGGTTCTTCGAGCAGTTCTGGCGGCAGAGCGGCGACATCGACTATGGAGTGCGGCGTTTCGACGTCGCTCCGGCGGGGGACGGGGCGTGGCGGGTCACACTCGGGCTCGAGCGGCGCGGCGAGGTGAGGCTGCCGCTGCGGCTGGCGGTCGTGTGCGAGTCCGGGGACACGCTGTTCGGCGAGATCCCGTTTCTGCCCACCGATCCCGCGCTGCCCGGCTTCCGGCGGTGGGGAAGCTGGGATCAGCCGCACAGGCCCGGCAGGAGGTGGGAGGGGAGCTTCACGGTGCGTTGCGCCTGCCGCCCGGAGGGGGTCCTGCTGGACCCGGAGGGGAGGTACTGGGACCGGAACCCGCTGGACAACACTCTGCCGCGAGGGTGGCCCGAGGTGGTGTTCGATGACGGCCTGACTCCGCTTCGCCCGCCACCCGTGGACCGGTACCGGGTCTCCCTCGCCCCGGCGGCCGGGTACGATGTCCGCGATGGAGTACAGCCCGGCCTGAGGCTGCGCGGGTCGTTCCTGGACCGGGAGGAGCGTTTCCGGCTGGACCTGCTCACCCCCACTCGCGGCGGGCAGGAAGGGCCACGATTCCGTTTCGGTTTCGCCCACCCCCTGGGGCGAGGGGTGCGGCCGGTCGAGGGCGTGCTCTCCCTCGGACGGATGCACGGCGACCGTTGGGCGGAGGCGGGCCTGCAGAGGGCATGGCGGACCTGGTGGCCCAGGCTGCGGAACCTGCGGGCGGCCCTCCGCGTCGGCACCTGGGAACGTACCGGCGACCCGGGGGGCACGGCGGGTCCGGTCACCGTCCCCGCGGGCGGAAGCGCCGCCTATGTCCGGGCGGGCTTCCGCCTGCAGGACGCCAATGCGCGTCTCCCCTGGACCCAGGAGGTGCAACTGGTGCAGGGAGGGGGGAGCGAGGGGTTCTTCGCCGCCCAGTGGACCGGGATCACCGGCAGGCGCCTGTACCGCTCCCTTCGCCTCGTGCTCGAGGGGCGCGCAACATACATGAACCCGGAGACACCGGCTCAGTTCCGGCCCACCCCGGCGGGGAACTGGCCGCATGAGCTGCGCGGCGAGCCCCTCTTCGGGGGGAGCTGGACGGGTGCGGGTCGGAGCCCGGCCTCACCGCTGCCCGGCGGTCCCGCGACCCTGACCGTCCCCAACGCCGGAGCGGCGGATCGGTTCGCGGCGTGGCGCATAGCGTTGCTGCGGCCGTTGCCGGCGGGCTTTCTCCGCTCCGGTTTCCTGCCGGCGAACCGCCTCCTCGAGAAGGTGCGAATCGGCCTCTACCACGGCGGGGCGGTGTTCCACCCCGAAGGGGCCGGAGGTTCCACGACCGGCAGATTACTCGAGGCCGGGGGCGAACTGCGCCTCGAGGAGCTGTACGGCGCGGGCTTCTCCCTCCGTCTGGCGCCCTGGTATCGGGTCGAGGACGGCTCGGGCGGGGGAGAAGGAAGCGCTCCCGCCCGTTGGACGGCGGCGGATTACCTGCGTAGAATCACCTTCACCGTGACCCTGGCACCGGACCTGCGAACCCCCTGACAACCGGAGGGCGAGTGATTTTCCCAGTTCCACCCGACCGTGCTCCCCGCGTCCACTTCATCGGCATCGGCGGCACGGCGATGGTCGCCGGGGCGCGGCTCGCCCTCGATGCCGGCTGGGAGGTGCGCGGCAGCGACAACCCTCTCTACCCGCCGACGTCGGAGATGGTGCGCGAGCTCAGCGTGCCGGTCGCCGAGGGCTACGACCCCGCGAACCTGGACTGGAACCCGGACCTGGTGGTGGTCGGCAACGCCCTCAGCCGCGGCAACCCGGAAGTCGAGGCGATGCTTTCCCGCCGCCTGACGTATATCAGCCTGCCGGAGTGGCTGAAAGAGGTGGTTCTCCGCCGCCGTCGCCCGGTTGCCGTCTGCGGCACCCACGGGAAGACGACGACCACTTCGCTGCTTGCCTTTCTGCTGGACCGTTGCGGCCTCGGCGGGGGGTTCCTCATCGGCGGGCGGCCGCTGGACTTCCCCCACTCCTCCCGCCTCGGCGGCGAAGGGGAGCCCTTCGTCATCGAGGGGGACGAGTACGACACCGCCTTTTTCGACAAGCGGGCGAAGTTCTTCCACTACCTGCCGGAGATCGCGGTGGTGACCTCGCTCGAGTTCGACCACGCGGACATCTACCGGGACGTGGGCGAGATCGAGCGCGCCTTCCGCCTCATGCTGCGGCAGATCCCGGCTGACGGCCGGTTGGTTCTCTGCGCCGATGACCCCGGCGCGGCCGCCCTCGCCGGGCACGCCTTCTGCGAAGTGGTCACCTACGGGCTGGGGGAGGGCGCGGACTGGCGCGGGGAGGCGACGGGCGAATCCGGGGAGCGCCAGGAGTTCGTCGTCTATCGTCACGGCAGGCGCTGGGCCGGGCTCGCGGTGCCCCTCGCCGGGGAACATAACCTGCGGAACACGTTGGCGGCGGTTGTGGTCGCGGCTCACCTCGGCGCGGAGCCGGACTCCCTCCGGCGGGCGCTGCCGGAGTACCGCGGCGTGCGGCGGCGGATGGAGGTCTTCCTCCGGGCGCGGGGGCTGACCTTCATCGATGACTTCGCTCACCACCCGACAGCCGTCCGCGAGACCATCGCGGCGGCGAGGCGGCGCTGGAACGGGCGGCTTCGAGTGCTGCTCGAACCGCGCTCGAACACGATGGTCCGCAAGGTCTTCCAGGAGGAACTCGCCGGGGCGCTGGGCGGCGCGGACGAGGTCTGGATCGGTCCCATCCACCGCGCGGAACGCATTCCCGCCAGCGAGCGCCTCCAGCGGGAACAGGTCGCCGCAACCCTTGAGAGGAAGGGTGTTCCTGCGCACGTCGAGGACGAGGTGGATGCCATCGTCGCGGGAGTCCTCGGTGAAGCGCGGGAGGGGGATATCGTTCTTATCTTGTCCAACGGCTCTTTCGGCGACATGTATCGCAAGTTTCGTGAAGCCCTGGAGAGGAACGATGGCTGAAGGAGAGGAGCTGCAGAGCGGCGGTGACCGGATGATCACCTGCCAGTCGTGCGGGGGGGAATTCCTATTCAGCGAACATGAGCAGCGTTTCTTCGCCGAGATGGGGTTTGTGACCCCGCGCTATTGTCCGGCCTGCCGCAAGGCGAGGAAACGAAACGGTACCAACAGGAGCCGGGAGTGGAAAGAGTTCTACGAGGTCACCTGCGACCGTTGCGGAGCGCAGACCACCGTCCCCTTCAAGCCGGTCCATGGCCGCCCGGTCTATTGCAAGACCTGCCTGCAGGAGGTGCGTGAAAACCAGGAATCGGCCGCGGGGAATCGTTTTTCGTCAGGCGGCGACTCGCACCCGATCGTCGGGCTGGGATACAGCCGGATCGAGGACTCCGAACGGCCCTATGACGCGCTGGACAAGGCCGTGGAGGGGCTGCTCGACACCCTGTTCGGGCAGGAGGAGGGTTCGCCGGAACCCTGAGGGTTCCGTTCCGGGAGTGGATGTGTGCCTGGTGGACGCCGCGGCCTTCAAAGCCGTTGTGGGACCTGACCGTCCCGGCTGGGTTCGATTCCCAGACACTCCCGCCATGCGCGCGGAGTTATGCGCGCACTATTCTATCCACCGGCAGACGGGGAGTGTTATTTCACGGCGTAGCAGCCTTTGAGCCGCTTCGGTGTGACAAGTCCCGACACTTCGGGAGAAGCCGGGACTGCATCTCGAGTGTAGTAGGGGCACGGCGCGCCGTGCCCCTACAATGCAAGCGGGAGTGGCAGGGAGCGGTAGGGGTGGCCCGGGATTTCTCGCCGGCCGTAGCCGCAGGCGCAGGCAGGCAGTCCCGGGTTTCATAAGGGTTTCCGTAGGAGCCTGACATTCGCCGCGGCGCAGCCTCTGGCACCGAATGGGTGCCGGACCCCTGCGATGCCGGTTAATAGAAGCGCATGCCATGACGCTGAAGAAGGTCACGTTTCCCAACCTGGACGGCCAGGCATTGTCCGGCATCCTCACACTGCCCGAGGATGACCGGCCCTTCGCCTGGGCGATCTTCTCCCACTGTTTCACCTGCACCAAGGAGTACAAGGCTCCGGTGTTCGTCAGCCGTGAGCTGGCCCGCAGGGGGATCGCGACCCTCCGCTTCGACTTCACCGGCCTCGGCGAGAGCGGGGGCGAATTCGCCGAAACCACCCTGACCGGGAACGTCTCCGACATCGTCAGCGCCGCGGAGTTCCTCACCGATGAATACGACCCCCCCTCGATCCTCATCGGCCACTCCATGGGCGGTGCGGCCGCCCTCCTCGCCGCGAAGCGGCTGGACTCCATCCGCCTCGTGGCGTCCATCGCCACCCCCATTAACCCGGGGCGGATCGGCGAAGCGTTGTTGCGCGCCCGCGCGCGGGCGATGCTGGAAGGGGAAGGGGAGTTGCACGTCGCCGGGCGAGCCTATCGGCTGAAGAAGAACTTTTTCGTGGACCTGGATGAGACGAGTCTGAAAGCGGTCCTGCGGACACTCGGAAAGCCGCTGCTGGTGTTCCAGTCGCCCGTCGACCGGCTCGTGAGGGCGGGCAGCGGCGAGGAGCTGTTCCAGGCGGCGTCCCATCCGAAATCGTTCATCAGCCTGCCCGGCGCCGACCACCTGCTGAGCGACGGGAAGGATGCCCGCCTGGTAGCCGGGGTGATTGAATTGTGGGTGAAACGCTACCTGCCGGGGTCGGGTTGACGCCGGACGGGAGAGGTTGGTCCGGTCGCCCGGCGTGAAAAGGCGGAGGGCCGGCCCCCGCCGCCGCTCATTTCAGCAGGGTCACCCGCCATGATCGCATCCGGCCCGAACCGCTGATCCGAACGATATACACTCCAGAAGCATTGCCGGTGTCATCCCACTGGAACGTGTGGGCGCCCGCCTTAAGGCAGGGTGAAACGGAGAGCCACGGCCGACCCGGGGGCGGCCGGAATCCATCTTCATGCGCACGGGAGCAGGGGCGCGGACGCCGCATGTTTCTTGCCTCGTGTTGGGCAGGGGTCTATATTGGTCCGGTTCAGCTGAATCGTGTGGTTCTGCTTGTCGTTAGAGGGCTGTATTCAAGGCGTGTCTGCGCAGGTGCAGCCGGAGCTGCAGCAAGCAGACAGAACGCGGAAGACGGCAGGTTAACGTCAAGCCCTTCGGGAGCGCCCCGCATCAGACTGCTGCGTTGCGCCATCTCGAAATAACTCCGCTATTCCGGGCGGCGCGCTTTGCATTGGACGATGCGGGGCGTTCAGAACACATCGATTCAGGTGAATCGGTCCAATAGTGCGTTCTACTTGAAACGGGGCGGTCATGGCGGGCGAGATTGCGGAACGGTTGAGCCGTGTGCGCGAGCGCATGGAGGCCGCCGCCCGGCGGGCCGGGAGGGATCCGTCGGCGGTCCGCCTGCTCGCGGTCAGCAAGCTCGTGCCCGCGGAGAGGGTCGTCGAAGCCGCCGAGGCGGGGCAAACCCTGTTCGGGGAGAACCGGTTCCAGGGGTCGGCGGAAAAACTCGCGCGGGTCCGGGAACTCCGGGGGGCCGATGCGCCGCCCCTCCAGTGGCACTTCATCGGCCACCTGCAGTCGAACAAGGTGCGCAAGGTGCTGCAAACCTTCGACTGCGTGCAGAGCCTGGACAGCCTCGACCTGATCCGGCGCGTGGAGCATGTCGCGGCGGACCTCGGAATCACCGCTCGCGGACTGTTGCAGGTCAATTGCAGCGGCGCCCCGACGCAATACGGGTTTCCGCCGGAGAAGCTGGAGGAAGCGGCGGAAGCGGCCGCTCGCTGCCCGCACCTGCGCATCGAAGGCTTGATGGCGATCGGGCCGAATACGACGGATGAGAAAGTGATCCGCGCTGCTTTCCGGGATGTCCGCCGGCGGGCGGAGGAGCTTGCGCAACGCGGTTTCGACGGTGTGACAATGGAGACCCTGTCGCTCGGGATGAGCGGCGACTTTGAACCGGCGATCGAAGAGGGCTCGACGCTCGTACGCATTGGGACGGCCATCTTCGGCCCAAGAGAAAGGTAGGGGGTGTCATGAAACTCACTCCCCTGGACATCCGCAAGCAGGAGTTCGGCAAGCAGATGCGCGGCTACGACGCCGAGGAGGTGCGGAGCTTCCTCGAAATGGTCGCCGATGAATATGAGGCGCTGCTGGCCGAACGGGAAGAGCTCGCGAAGCAGGCGGAATTCCACGAGGCGAAGCTGAAGGAGTACCAGGAGATGGAATCCAGCCTTCAGGACGCCATGATGAACGCCCAGAAGGCCGGGAAAGCCGCCGAGAGCGAATCGACCAAGCGCGCGGAGCTGATCCTTCAGCAGGCGGAGCTGGATGCAGAACGGATGTTGCAGGACGCGCGGAAGAGGCACCAGCGCCTCCTCGACGACATCCATCGCCTCGAGGGGCAGCGCCGCGCCTACCTGTTGAAAATGAAGCAGATCCTGCGGGGACAGATCGAACTGATCGAGATCCTCGAACAGGAGTCGCCCGAGGAGCCGGGCAGCATCGAACACGATCCGAGAGAAGAATTCTGATCCCCACTCAGGGGAACAGCCTGACGGTTTCCCCGGTTGGACGGCCGGTCATCGCTGTCCGCTCCGGTGAAAGAGACCCGAACATAGATAACCGACGACATGTTCAACCCTGTACCCAATCCTCCGGATTTTCCCGCGATCGACCGCGAAACACTGGCGCGTTGGGAGCGCGACCGTGTCTTCCAGCGTTCCATCGAGGAGCGTTCCGGCGCTCCGGACTATGTTTTCTATGATGGCCCCCCCGGAACCAACGCCCCCCCGCACATCGGCCACATGATGCAATCCGCCCTGAAGGACCTGTGGCCGCGTTTCGAAACGATGCGCGGCAAGCGGGTGCTCCGCAAGGCGGGATGGGACACGCACGGGCTGCCCATCGAGCTCACGGCGGATCGCGACCTCGGTCTCGAGAGCAAGCGGGAGATCGAGGAATACGGAGTGGAGAAGTACATCTCCTACTGCCGGGAGACGGTGTTCCGTTTCAAGGAGGCCTGGGAAGAAGCCATCTGGCGGATCGGGCGGTTCCTCGACCTCGAACACTTCTATGCGACCTACACCACGGAGTATATCCAGTCGGACTGGTGGGTGCTGAAGCAGGCCTGGGAGACCCGTGTCCGGCCGGAGTTCGCCGATCCCGGCAACCTGCTCGGCGGCGACCGGTTCCTGTACAAGGATTATCGCATCAGCGCCTGGGACCCGAAGCAGGGAACGACCCTTTCGAACTTCGAGGTCGCCCAGGGTTACCTCGAGGTCACGGACCTCGCCCTGTATGTGAAGTTTCCCCTCATCGGCGAGGAGAACACCCACCTTCTCGCCTGGACGACGACCGCCTGGACGCTGCTTTCCAATATCGCCGTCGCCGTCGGTCCGGATCTGCCCTATGTGAAGCTCAGGCTCACCGAAGAGGTGAAGGGGGCGAGAGCGGGGGAACGCCTGATCGTCGCCCGCAGCCGTCTGCACGATGTCGAACGCTTCATCGGCGCCTACGAAATCGAAGGGGAGTTCCCCGGGCGCGAGTTGCAGGGGCTCAAGTACGATCCTCTCTGGGATTTCCAGAAGCTGCGGGCCGGGCAGCGCGGGCACGAGGTCTTCGCCGAGGAGTTCGTCGCCGCGGACGAGGGCACGGGTGTCGTCCACATCGCGCCCTACGGCGAGGACGACTTCCGGCTGATCAAGGCTCACCGCCTGACGGCTCCGCTCCTCGTCAACGAGCACGGCAAGGTCGATGACCGGCTCGATGGGTTCGGCGGCCGCTGGTTCAAGGATTCGGACCTCGAAGTGGACATCGTGAAGGATCTCGCCGCGCGCGGGCGCCTGATCGGCCGGGAAAAGCACGAGCACACCTACCCCCATCACTACAAGACCGGTACTCCGCTGATGTTCTTCCCCCGCCCGGGATGGTTCATCCGGGCGACGGCGATGCGCGAGGAGATGCTCGAAGCCAACCGCCTGATCAACTGGGTTCCACCGCGCGTCCGCGAAGGTCGCTTCGGCAAGTGGCTGGAGAACGTGATCGACTGGAACATCACCCGGGAGCGATACTGGGGAAGCCCGCTGCCGGTCTGGAGCCGGGAAGGGAACGGCGAAGCGGTCTGCGTCGGGTCGCTGGCGGAGCTGAACGAGCATATCATCCGCAGCGGTGGCAAGCCGATCCCGCCCGATGGAGACCTGCACAAGCCGTGGATCGATGAAGTCGTTCTCCGCGGCGAAGACGGCGCCGAGCTGCGGCGGGAGAACTTCGTCCTCGATTCCTGGTTCAACGCCGGGATCATGCCCTGGGGGCAGGTGGGATACCCCGCGGCCGAGGGATCGGTAGAGTATCTCGAGCGCCAGTACCCGGCGGATTTCATCTGCGAGGGGCTCGACCAGACACGCGGCTGGTTTTACAGCCTGCTCGCCACGAGCACCCTGCTCGCCATCGCCCGGGGGGAAAAGGACAAGAGCCGCTGGTCCAGCTACAAGACCGTGATCTGCACCGACCTCGTCCTGGACGAGACGGGCGAGAAGATGTCGAAATCGAAGGGGAACGTCGTCTCGCCGGTCCCGATGATGGACAAGTACGGCGCGGACGCGGTCCGCTGGTCCTTCTACCGGAACAACCCCTGGTTGCCGCTGCGCTTCGGCGAAGAGTCCCTCCGGGACTGCCTGCGCCAGGTGTTCATCCCTCTGTGGAACGCGTACAGCTTTTTCGTCACCTATGCGAACGTGGATGGATGGACGCCGGATTCGTCCGTGGAGCCGGGGCCGCCGACACCCCTCGATCGCTGGATTCTGACGGCGTACAACGACTTCCTTCGCTCGGTGACCGGAAACCTCGAAGCCTACGATGTGATGCCCGCGGCCGCCGCGGTGCAGGACTTCATCGACCGCCTGACCAACTGGTACATCCGCCGCAGCCGCAGGCGGTTCTGGAAGAGCGACGAACCGGCGGATAAGGAGCGCGCCTATCGTACCTTGTACGAAGTCCTCGTCGGCACGAGCCGGGTGATCGCACCCTTCGCGCCGTTCATCTCCGACGAGATCTGGCGGAATCTGGCGTACGGGCATTTGCCTGAGGCGAGGGATTCGGTCCATCTTGAGTCCTGGCCCGAGCCGCGGCCGGAGTGGCAGGATGATGACCTCAAGCGGAAGATGGACCTGGTCCGCACCCTGGTCACCCTCGGGAGGGCGGCGAGGAACGATGCGAAGATTAAGGTGCGCCAACCGCTGAGGCGCCTGATCGTCGTCCTCGAGCCCGCTCTGAGGGAAGGGCTCGATGAGCTGGCCGGACTGCTCCTCGACGAACTGAATGTGAAGCGCCTGGAGTATGCGGACAGCGCCGACGAGTTGATTTCGTGGGTTGCGAAGCCGAATTTCAAGACCCTCGGACCGCGCTTCGGGGGGGAGATGAAGCGCTGGGCACAGCGCGTCGGTGAGATGAGCGCGGGGGAGATCGGTGAGCTCCAGCGCGCCGGGGAAGTGCTCCTCGATGGGGAAACCTTCACCGCGGAAGACATCATTCTCGAGCAGAAGCAGTCGGAAGACCTCAGCGTGAAGCAGGAGGGCGACCTCCTCGTCGCGCTCGACCTCAGGCTGGATGAGGGACTGCTGGACGAGGGCTACGCCCGCGAGCTGATCAACAAGATCCAGAACCGGAGGAAGGAGATGGATCTCGAGGTCACCCGGCGCATCATGCTGCAAGTGGGCTGCGATGAACGAATCCGCCGGGCGGTGGGGGTTCACCGCGACCTGATCATGCGGGAAGTGCTGGCCACCGGGCTGGACCTGGTCCCGCTGGAGGCGGGAAACGATAAAGTCAAACTCAACGATAGATACGTCTGGTTCGACGTTCAACCGGCGAACGGTTGAGGAGGAAAGGAGCCGAACCATGAGTGCCGTGAAGAAGAAAATCGATGACAGCGAAGAGCAGTATACCCCCTGGAAGCCGCTGGTGGATTACGACGACGGGGTTAGACGTTATCGGCCCGAGGATATGCCGCACTTCAGAAAGATCATCGAGGAGAAGATCGAGAAGATCAAGAAAGAACTCGGCTACCTGGAGGAGACCTCCCTTCGTACCGTGGAGGAGTACTCCGGGGACAATTCGACCTACTCGCTCCACATGGCCGACCAGGGCACGGACGCGCAGGAACGTGAGAAAGCCTTCCTCTTCGCCCAGCGCGAACACAAGTTCCTCAAGCACCTGTACGCCGCGCTCGATCGCATGGAGAAGGGCACGTACGGCTATTGCATGGACACGGGTATTCCCATCGAGTATGCCCGCCTGGAAGCCGTGCCCCATGCGACCCTGAGCATCGCCGCGAAGAAGAAACGAGAGGAACAGGGTCTTTGAACCCCGGGAAACCCCGCATCGGTCCCTGGCTGCTCTGCCTCGCGGTCGTCATCGCCGACCAGGTGGTGAAACGCATCGTGGTCTCCACGATGCAGCTTCACCAGTCCATCCCCGTTCTCGGCGATGTCGTCCGCCTGACCTATATTCACAACGATGGGTTGGTGTTCGGGATCGATATACCCTCCTCGAAGTTACTCGGTTGGTTGATCGCCCACGGCGTCGTCTCGCTGATCGCGGCGATCGCCGTATTCTACCTGCTCCTCAAGATGCATAATGATCCGAAAGGGGTTCGCTGGGTGCTCGCGGGGGTGCTCGGCGGCGCCATTGGAAACACCATCGACCGCCTGGCGTACGGGTACGTGATCGACTATGTGGATGTCGATCTGCCCAACTGGCTGATGGAGCGCTGGCCGGTGTTCAACATCGCCGATGCGGCGGTTTCGGTGGGAATCACCGTTCTCATCCTCCTGTTGCTGTTCCGGCCCGGTCCCGCCGGGGAGCGGGAGGGAGTGGCGGAGGAACTCGCAGCGGACGTCGAGGCCGCTGCCGGGGAGGCCGCCGTGGCCGCTCAGCGTCTCGCTGTCCCGCGGGCGGAGAACCCCGGCCCGGTAACGGCGGCCGGTGACGGTTCGGATGAGACGGGAGAACGAACTTCCCCTCTCGTCGAGGATCCCAAGCCGTGAACGGGAAGCTGCCACGAGGCCTGTTCGCGGCGCTCTTTCTCGCCGTTCTTCTCCTCCCATGCTGCAACGCCTTCGCCCAGGATCCCTACCCGAAGCCTGTCGGTTTCGTGAACGATTATGCCAATCTTCTTACACCCGCAGAGAGGGCTCGCCTCGAGAGCCTGTGCCGCGAAGTGGCGGAGAAGGCGAAGATCGAGATCGCCCTCGTCACCATGGACAGCATCCCCGAGGGGCAGGACATCTCGCTGTACGCGGTGGAGCTGGGCCACAAGTGGGGAGTGGGCAGGAAGGGCACGGACCGCGGGGCGCTGCTGCTGTTCAACACCGGCAGGGCGGGCGGCGGAAGGCGGGTGTATCTCGCCACCGGGTACGGGCTGGAGGGGGACATTCCCGATGCGCGCGCCGGGCAAATCCTTGACCGGGTGACCATCCCCTACCTGCGCGAAGGGCGCGTGTTCGAGGGGCTCGCGGCCACGGTGCTCCAGGTGACCCGGATTGTCGCGCCGGACGCGCAGATCACGGGGGAGCTGCCTCGCGGCCCCCGTCCTGTGCGCGGACGGAGGGGTAAGGGCGGCGGCCTCCTCGGCACCCTCTTCATGCTCTTTATCTTTCTCGCCCTGATGAGTTCCCGGTTCGGGAGGTCGATTCTCTTCGGCCTGCTGCTCGGTTCGATGTTGGGCGGCCGCGGTTCCTGGGGCGGAGGAGGATTCGGCGGCGGCGGGTTCGGAGGAGGATTCGGCGGATTCGGGGGCGGCGGATTCGGCGGCGGCGGCGCGGGGCGCTCCTTCTGAGAGAGGGTAGAATGGACGATAAACCACAGAAAAAACTCGACCTTGCACTGGCGCAGTGGAGGGAATACTGGGGCGAGGACCTCGAGGCGGTCTACCTCTACGGATCCGCCGCGCGCGGGGACTGGTCGGCGAAATCGAGTGACATCAACCTGCTCCTGCAGGTGAACACGCACGACTACAGCCGCTGGCCGGGCGCCGCCGCGGTCGCCCGCCGCCTGAACCGGAAGGGGTTCGCCCTGCCACTGGTTCTCTCGCGGGACTACATCCTCAGTTCGCTGGATGTCTACCCGATGGAGTTCCTCGACATCAAGCTGTTCCGCGAGGTGTTGCACGGGGAAGACCTCTTCGCCGGGATCGAAATCCGGAAGGAACACCTGCGGCTGCAAGCCGAGCGCGAAGTCAAGGGCAAGTGGGTGCAGCTCCGGCAGGCGGCGATGGAGACCGGGGGTAACACCGCGGCGATGCGCAACCTGCTCGTCGCCTCCGTTCCCACCTGGGTGAGCGTCTTCCAGGCGCTGCTGTTCATCGAGGGGCGCGAAGTGCCGCGGGAGAAGGTGGCTGTCCTGGGCCGGGGCGCCGAACTTACCGGCGTGGATGCATCCCTTTTCCTCGAGCTGGCGGAGATCCGCCGGGAGAAAAAGGGGCTGAACCGGGCCGGGGCCTGGAAGCTTCTGAAACGGGCGCTGGAGCAGCTCGACCGGCTGGCCCGATGGGTGGATGTGGAAGGCGGCGGTTCCGGGGGCGGGCAGGAACCGGAATCGCCGAACGAGCCGCCGGGCGAAGCATAATGACGCCCGGGCGGATGCCGGTATCGGATGTCGGGCAATACGAGCAGCCAGGAGAACAACAGGGAAACAGTCAGGGGGCCATGTGAAGCGCGGAACGATTATTCTGCTGGTCGTAATCGGTGTGGTGGTAATCGGGGGTCTCTCGTTTTATTCCTTCGTCAAGGGTACCTACAATTCGCTGGTCACGATGGATGAGACCGTGTCGGGCGCCTGGGCGGAGGTGGAGAACAACCTGCAGCGCCGGTACGACCTGATCCCCAACCTGGTGAACACGGTGAAGGGATACGCGTCCCAGGAAAAGGAGGTTTTCCTCGGGGTGACGGAAGCACGGGCCAAGGTGGGCGGCGCGACGAATGTCGGGGAACGGATGGACGCGGAGAACCAGCTCACCGGTGCGCTCTCGCGCCTGCTGCTGGTGGTGGAGAACTACCCGCAACTGAAATCGGATGCGAACTTCCGGGCGTTGCAGGATGAACTCGCCGGCACGGAAAACCGCCTCGCCGTCGCCCGGAAACGGTACAATGATGCCGTGCGGGTATACAATGTCATGGTGCGCCAGTTCCCCCAGAACCTGGTCGCCAGGATCTTCTCCTTCGAGCCCAAGCCGTTCTTCAAGGCGCCGGAAACCGCCGGGGAGGCCCCGAAGGTAGAATTCTGAGATGACGGAATTCACCCCTAACGGCCTCGTCAGCCTGCTGACCGATTTCGGTTGGCAGGATGACTATGTCGGCCAGATGCACGCCGCCCTGCTCGCGGTCAACCCCGGCTTGCGGATCATCGACCTGTGCCATGCAGTGCTTCCCGGGGATATCGATTCGGCGGCGTTTCTCCTCAAGCATGATGCCCGCCATCTCCCCGCCGGCACGGTGCATGTCGCGGTCGTGGACCCGGGGGTGGGGAGCGAGCGGGCCATCCTCGCTGCGAGACTGTCCGGCTGTGTGTATCTTGCCCCTGATAACGGTTTGCTCGATCCACTGCTCCGAAAGGCGGAAACCTTCGAGGTCCGCCTGCTGAACAACCGGGAGCTGTTCGCGCCGGAAATTTCCAACAGCTTCCACGGGCGGGACATCTTCTGTCCCACGGCGGCGAAAGTCGCCGGCGGAACACCGTTCGAGGAGCTTGGCCCGGTTGTCTACACCTGGAAGAGCGGAGATTCGCTGGAACCGATCCGGGAAGAGGAGCAATTAAAAGGCAAGGTGTACTGGGTGGATCGGTTCGGGAACCTGATCACCAACCTGCCTGCCGGCGAGGTGGAAGGACTGACCATCCGTATCGGGCGGCGGCGGATCTCCCCGGCGCGTTTCATCGCCGAGGGGAACTCCTCCGACCCGGTGTGGATCGTGGGCAGCAAGGGCACCGTGGAGATCATCGTGAACGGCGGCAGCGCGGCGAAAATGCTCGGAATCGGCGTCGGACATGAGGTAAGCGCCTGCAGCGAGGAGGGGTGAGGAGGCACCCTCCCCGCTCCAGGATGATTCCGCAGCGCGAGGGTTGAACCATGAGCAAGCGTTTGCAACTCGATGTGACCCGCATGATGGCGGATGCGGTGGGGCCCGATTACGGCGCGACCCGGCAGGAGATCGAAAAGGCCTGGCCACGGGTAAGCGCCATGCTGCAGGGACTCGAAGCGAAGCGGAAAGCGGGGGAATTGCCGTTCTACGACCTCCCGGACAACCGGGAATCGGTCGAGAAGATCGAGGAGTACGCTTCCAAGGTACACGGCAAGTTCCGCAACGTGGTCGTGCTCGGCATCGGCGGCAGCGCCCTCGGACCCATCGCGCTGCGGGATGCGTTGAAACCCCTGGAGTGGAACAGCCGGCCGGATGAACTGCGTGATGGTCCCCGCCTTTTCGTCCCGGACAACCCGGACCCGGAATTCCTCGGCGCGGTGCTCGACATCTGCGAACCCGCCGAAACTCTCTACAACGTGATCACCAAGTCGGGCGGCACGGCGGAAACCGTGTCCGCGTTCCTCGTCGTCCTCAACCAGGTCAGGGAGCAGCTCGGCGAGGAGTATCACGACCATCTTGTCTTCACCACCGACCCGGCGAAGGGGAACCTGCGGCAGATCGCCCGCAACGAGGGGATTACGACCTTCTCGATCCCGCCCGGCGTGGGCGGCCGGTTCTCCGTGCTCACCCCCGTGGGACTGCTCCCGGCGGCCCTTGTCGGAATCGACATCCGCGAGCTGCTCGCCGGGGCGGCGGAACAACGGGAAACGGTGTTCAAGCGCAAGTTCGAAGAGAATCCCTCCGCCGCCTTCGCGCTGCTCCAGTTTCTCGCCCACACGGTTCGCAAGCAGCCGATCCAGGTGATGATGCCCTATGCAAACGCCCTGTTCCGCACGGCGGACTGGTTCCGCCAGCTCTGGGCGGAGTCGTTGGGGAAGAAGGTCAATCTGCGCGGCGAGACGGTGCACACCGGGCCGACCCCCGTCGCCGCCCTCGGTGCGACGGATCAGCACAGCCAGGTGCAGCTCTATGTCGAGGGACCGCCGGACAAGACCGTCACTTTCGTCATCCCGGGGAAGTACCGGCGCAGTCTGCGCGCGGGCAAGCATTATCCCGACATCGAGGGGATCGATTTTCTCGCGGGGGAGGACATCGGGGACCTGTTGCGGATCGAGGCAGAGGCGACCCAGCGGGCGTTGACCGCCGCCCACCGGCCGAACATGGCCTTCCACATGGAAGAGATCGCCCCGGATACCGTCGGCGGGTTGATGTATCTTCTCGAGGCGGCGACCCTCGTCGCGGGCGGTCTCTACGAGGTGAATCCCCTCGATCAGCCGGGTGTCGAGGCGGGGAAAATCGCGACCTATGCCCTTCTCGGACGCGCCGGGTACGAGGACATCCGCGCCGAAATCGAGAAGGATCGCGAGCGGCCGGCAACGCTGATCGGCTGAACCGGCGAGGAGCGGCCGGTTGGGCTCAAGTTGATACGTTCAGCATCCGAGCGAGAGGGCGGCCCGGCGCTGTTCGCCTTTTTCCGCGGCCGGGCAGGGGAGTGAAGCGGGGTGAGTCGTGTGAAAATCCGCGCGGTACTATTCGACCTGGATGGCGTGCTCGTCAACAGTATCGAGGCGCATGGCCGCGCCTGGGCCTGGATCATGAACACCCTCGGCCTCGAGGTCGATCCCTTCATCGCCCCCCTCACGGAGGGGCTCCACAGCCGGAGAATCGCAAGGCTTGCCTTTGAATCCGCCGGTTATGAGCCGGGAATGAAACTTTCTGATGATGAACTGGAAGAGATAATCGACCGGAAACGCGCCTATTACAGGGAGATCGTCGGCCAGGTCGCGATTGAAAACGATGTCGTCGAGGTCATCCGGGGACTTCGCGACCGAGGCCTGAAACTCGCCCTCGTCACCAGCACCTCGCGGGACAATCTCGACCACATCGTGACACGCGAGCAGCAGAAAATCTTCGATGTCATCCTCTGGGCGGGGAGCGTGGCGGAGAGCAAACCGCGGCCGGAGCCGTACCTTACCGCTGCGGAGCGGCTTGGCGTAAGGCCGGCGGAGGCGGTCGTCATCGAGAACGCCCCCCTCGGCATCCGTTCGGCGCGGGCGGCGGGCGCCTGGTGCATCGCCGTGGCGAGCACCATGCCGCGGGAGCTGCTCGGTGAGGCCCATATCGTCGTCGACTCCGTCCTCGAACTGGGGCGGCCGGGTGGCTGGGAGAGTGTCCTCGAGCGGTTGGCCGCCCTCGGACAGCCCGGCAGGGTAGAGCCCAGCGAGAAACTCGTCGCCCCGATCCCCGTGCGGCGATGGAAGGCATGAACGGTGGTTCGATGAAACCCCAGGAGCTGACATTCAGCCCCGGCGGAGTGATCGCCCGCCAGGGCAGCGATACCGCCATCGCGTTCCTGATCCTCGAGGGCCGGGTGCAGTTGGAGGTGTCACAGGGCGGGCGGACCGTTCCCCGGGGGTTCGCGGGCCCCGGGGAGTTCCTGTACCTGGATTCCCTCCTGCAGGGCGGAACCAAGCCGTTTTCCGCCCATGCCGTGACCACCGTGCGTGCTCTCGGCATCACCGGCGCCCAGCTCCAGCTCCTTTTCTCCAGCCTTCCCGACTGGTTCGCGGAGTGGCTGCGGGAGGAATTCCGGACGATCTTCGCCTGCAAGGCGAATTCCGACCTGCACCTGCTGTACGGCGTCAGCAGCCTGCTGTACATCCTGATGCGGGCCGTCAACACGGGAAACGGCGTCGAGCCCTGGACCGCCCCCTACGGGCGGTTGGTGGAGGAAATCCGGAAAACCCTGCACGAGGCGCACGGGCTTCTCCCCACCATCCTCGGCGGCTTGTCCCACGTCGGGCTGATCGACCTGCGCGAGGCGGAACCGCCCCGGGTCAGCCTGATTCTCCCGGACCCTGAACTCTTCCGCGCTTTCCTCGTCCTGATGCAAAACGACGCGAATCTGCCTTCGGGCCTGTACGACAACAACCAGGCGATGGAGTCGCAGGAGATCAAGCAGGAGACCGGGCTGCTCGTCGATGGACTGCTCGTCCGCCCCGACCTGCTGCCGAAGCTGGTGAACCCGGAAAAATCGCAGGTCCACCTCACCTATGACGCGTTGACCCGGGCGTACAACCAGCAGGGTGGTGAGGGGGCGCTGGACCCGTTTCACCCCGCCATCGAGGAGCTGGAAGACCTTGGCGCGTTGAATCGAGTCCGCGACACACAGACCGATTCCGTCTTCCTGAACCTGCGGGAGCTCTTGCGGTTGAACCTGCGGCGCGACCCGGAGGTCAACCTGTCCGACATCGAGGAGTTTCTCCTCGAGCGAATCGCCCTCGACCGGGCGGGCAAACCCACCGTGGAAGCGGACTCGGGGCGAGTCGGCATCTACGACAATCCCAGTCTCTGAGCATCAGCGTTCCTGAACCTTCCTCCTCAAGGTCCGTGGCATGTGCCCTTCCCGGGAGCGGGACGGTGACTTTCCCGCGCGCGCGCCGGGCTCGGT
>CAYOKT010000002.1:0-30140 GCA_964404605.1 uncultured bacterium | reverse complement strand
GACTTTCCCGCGCGCGCGCCGGGCTCGGTTCTCCCCGTTTTTCCTTCGTTGTCACCTCTCGCGAATCGACGTATATTTCCCACTCTTCGACAGGAGAAGACGAAACCGTAGAGTGTGCCGCTGCGCCGAAGGCTGGAGGTGAGAGGGATATGGCCCTGGAAACCCTGCGCCACCACTGCGGGGTGATGGCTGTCTGGGGGGTGGAGCACGCCTCCGAGATGGTGTTTCACGGTCTCTACTCGTTGCAGCACCGGGGGCAGGAGTCCGCCGGAATCGTCTCCAGCGACGGGGAGAAGTTTTACCGGCGCCTGGGGATGGGAACCCTGACACAGGTTTTCCACTCCCCGCGGATTCTCGCGGAGCTCAAGGGGCGCGCCGCGATCGGGCACAACCGGTACTCCACCACCGGTTCGTCGCGGGAGTTCAACATCCAGCCCCTCTCCGCCGTGCTGAAGGACGGCCCGGTCGCGATCGGGCACAACGGCAACCTGGTGAACACGCGCCGGCTCCGCTCGGAGTTGCAGGACCAGGGCGCCATCTTCCAGAGTACCACCGACAGCGAGATCATCATTCACCTGATGGCCCGCTCGCGGAAAAAACGGTTCCGTGACAAGCTGCTCGAGGCGATCGCGCGCATCCAGGGGGCGTATTCCCTCGTCATGCTGACCAACCAGGCGGTCTACGCCGCCCGCGATCCGCATGGTATCCGTCCGCTTTGCATCGGGGTGAAGGGACGCAGCACGGCGGTCGCTTCCGAATCCTGCGCCCTGGACCTTCTCGGGTATGAGTACGTGCGCGAGGTCAATCCCGGGGAGCTGATCGTCATCAGCGGCGACGGCTGGGTTTCTCATCGATTCGCGGAAGCCCGCACGACCCATCATTGCATCTTCGAACTCGTCTATTTTTCGCGGCCGGACAGCCGTCATAACGGCGAGTTCGTCGACAAGTTCCGGCGCAAGATGGGAAAAAACCTCGCCCTCGAGCATCCCGCGGACGATGCGGACATCGTCATCTCCGTGCCGGACAGCTCGAACACCGCCGCCCTCGGGTTCAGCCAGCGCTGCGACACCCGGTTCGAGATCGGGCTCATCCGGAACCACTACATCGGGCGCACCTTCATCCAGCCGACGCAGAAGATGCGCGAGATGGGGGTGAAGCTGAAGTTCAACGCCGTCGGCGGCGTCCTGAAGGACCGGAAGGTGGTCGTCGTCGAGGACAGCATCGTTCGCGGGACCACCCTGCGCAATCTTGCCGAGATGCTCCGTCAGAAGGGGGCGAAGGAGGTGCATATCCGTGTCTCATGCCCGCCGATACGCCACCCCTGCCACTACGGGATGGATTTCCCCACCCGCGAGGAGCTGATCGCCAACGGGCGCGAAGTCGAGGAGATCCGGAAACTCATCGGGGTCGATTCCCTGGGATACCTGTCGGTGGAGAACCTGCTCGCCAGCGTTCCCCGGGACGAGGACCACGATTACTGCACGGCATGCTTCACCGGGAAGTATCCCATCCCGGTGGAGGATGAAGAGGGTGCCGCCGACAAGGAGCGATACGACCTATGAGCGGTCGACATCGGTCCGGCGGGCTTCTTCGGGTCGCGGACTGGTTCTTCGTGCTCCGTCCGACCCTGCTCTTCGCCTATTGGACGATTCTCCTCGCGGGCGCCGGCCTGGCCGGTGAAGCCGGGAGCATCAGCCTTCAAGCGGTTTTCGCCTTCAGCATGGTGATGAGTGGGGCGAACCTGGTCAACCTGCTCCGCGACGAAGAGAGCGACCGGGAGAACCGGAAACTGCCCTGGCTGGCGCAGGGGTTGTTCACGGATGCGGCGGTCAAGGCGCTGAGCGCGCTTCTCATCGTGGCGGGGTTCGTCCTCATCGCGCTGCTGCGCAACCCGCCGCTTCTCCTGGTCAGCGCGGCGGTGTTCATCGTGCCCGGGCTGGTGTACAATCTGCCGCCGCTCACCCTCAAGGACCGGTCCTATGGCTCCCTCGTCGCCTCGCTCCTCGTCGGTGCGGGTCTGTGGGCCATCGGCGCGGTGGCGGTGTCCGGGCCGGAAAGGGTGCGCTGGGCGGCGATGACGGGGTATGTTGCCGCGTACGCCGCGGTGAACCTGCTGGCGATGACACTCGACGTTGAGGGGGACCGCCGCGCGGGCAAGCGGACGATGGCGGTGCGGTTCGGCGCGGCATGGTCGGCGCGCCTCGCGGCGTTGCTGGTCGCCGTCGCCGTCGCGGACGCCGCCATGAGGCGCGACCTCGTTCTCCTGGTCCCTTCGGTGCTGACGCTGCCGCTGTTCCTCCTGGCGGGCCTGCGAGGCGGGCGGAAGAGCATCGTCGCCGCGATGAAACTCAGCGTGGTCGCCCTCGCGCTTTCGGTGGGGATCGCCTACGCCCCGGTGCTTCCGCTGGCGGCGGTGCTGTACTACCCACTGGCGCGGTTGTACCATCGCGAGCGGTTCGGGATGGACTACCCGTCCTTTGCACTCAAGTGAGGCGGAATCGATGACTGGAGAACAGGGTTCCGGCAGGCTTTCCCAGGCGGAGAAACGGAAACGGGTGAACCACCCGGGCTTTCATTTCGCCGATGTCCTGCTCCTGCCCAATCTGCTGTCTCTTTCGCGGTTGATGCTCGCGATCCCGGCCGTCGTCCTGATCGTACGGGGCGGGTCGAACCAGGTCGCCGCGGGGCTGCTGCTCGCCGCGTTCCTGACGGATGCGCTCGACGGTATGATCGCGCGCACGTTTCGTGTGATCAGCGACCTCGGCAAGCTGATCGACCCGGCGGCGGACAAGATCATCGTCATCTCGACCGCTATCGCCCTCAGCCTCGGGCATCGCGACCCCCGGTTTCCCCTGTTCCTCGTGGCGGCGATCGTGCTTCGGGATCTCCTGATCGTCTTTTTCGCCCTGCGCGTCCTCAAGGAGGACCACCACCTGTTCACCAGCTCCTGGCCCGGGAAGGTGACCACCTTCGTGATCGCCGTGACCCTGCTGGTCTACCTCCTCCCGGAGTATGCCCCCGTGAAGCTGATTGTCGTCCTGCCCTATGTCGTCCTCTCGCTGTTGGCCCTGTCGAGTGTCGATTACCTCGAGAAATACTGGAGTGTCCGCCACAAGCTGCGCGCCGGCAGGTGGAGGAAACGAACGGGAGATGAGGCATGAGTTTCCACGTTTTCGACACCTATCGCCGCGAGAAGGTCGAGTTCGTTCCCCTGCACCCCGGTGAAGTCCGGATGTACAACTGCGGGCCGACGGTGTACGATTACGCCCACATCGGCAATTTCCGGGCGTACATCTTCGCCGACCTGCTCCGGCGCTGGCTGGAGGTGAGCGGATACACCGTTCACCAGGTGATGAACCTGACGGATGTCGATGACAAGACCATCCAGCGCAGCCGCGAACAGAACACCCCGCTCGCCGGCTTCACCGCCGGGTTCAAACAGGCGTTTTTCGAGGACATCGAGGCGCTCAATATCAAGCGCGCGGAACACTACCCGGCCGCCACGGAGCACATCGAATCGATGGTGAAGATGATCCAGTCCCTCCTCGAGGGGGGGTATGCCTACCGGGCGGAGGACGGCTCCCTCTATTTCCGCGTGGCCGGTTTCCCGGACTATGGCCGGCTCTCCGGCAAGCGGCTCGCGGATCTGCGCATCGGGCGGCGGGTACGGTCCGATGAGTACGAATCGAAGGACGATGTACGCGACTTCGCCCTCTGGAAAGCCTGGGACGAGGAGGACGGCGACATCTTCTGGGAGACCCCCCTCGGCAAGGGGCGGCCGGGATGGCACATCGAATGTTCGGCCATGTCCACCGAGTACCTCGGCGACGAGTTCGACATCCATACCGGGGGGGTGGACAACATCTTTCCGCATCACGAGAACGAGATCGCCCAGAGCGTCTGCGCCACCGGCGCGCGTTTCGTCCGCTACTGGATGCACTGCGAGTATCTCATCGTCGAGGGCAGGAAGATGAGCAAGTCTCTCGGGAACTATTACACCCTGCGCGACCTGTTCGACAAGGGGTGGAAGGCCCGGGAGATCCGCTATGTCCTCATCGGCACGCACTATCGCAGCCCGCTGAACTTCACCTTCGAGGGTCTCGGGGCGGCGAGGGCGGCGCTCGAACGTCTCGATGAGTTCCGCCGCAGTTGGGACGACTACCCCGAGGGGCCGGCCGGCGAAGAGGTCCGCGCGGCGGTGGAACGCGCCGGGAACGGCTTCGACGACGCGATGAATGACGACTTGAACGTCAGCCCCGCCCTGGCGGCCGTGTTCAACCTCGTTCGTGAAGTCAACGCCGCCGCGGCACGGGGTGGTGTCACCACCGGCGACCGGGAGCTGCTCGACGGTTTGTGGAGACGCTGGGATGACGCCCTCGGGGTTCTGCATCCATTCCCGGACGAGGAGGCGGGGGCACCGGTGGACGTCGCCTGGATCGAGGGGAAGATCGCCGAACGCGCGGAGGCGAGGGAGGCGAAGGACTGGGCCCGGGCCGATGCCATCCGGGATGAGCTGCTCGAGGCGGGGATCGAATTGCGCGACGGCCCCTCCGGGACGACATGGACACGGAAATGAAGCGGTGCCCAGGCTCGGAAAGTAGTGCGCCCGGGTTTCTCGCTCGAGTGCGATGTGCAGGCGGGTGGGTGGTGTCTGGCCTTCTTCTGCCGGCCGCTCTCGCGGCAAGCGTTGTGGCGGCGAGGACCGACTCGACAGCGCAGGACACCGCGGCGGCCGGCGACAGCGCGCTTTCCCCTCGGGCTGAGGCTCTCTCAGACACGGCTGCAACCGACTCGCCGGGTGTCTCCCTCCCTGATTCTGCCTCCGCGGAGGGTGGCCCGGGGCTTGCCCCGGGTTTCATATCCGCGCCCGTGAAAGAGACGCCTTTCGGCGTCGGCGAACGGCTCCGCTATTCGATGGAATTTTCGGTGATGCGAGCGGGGCGTTCGGAGATGAGCATCGTCGGGGTCGACAGCTCCTTCGGCCGACCGGCGTTCCACTTCCGCAGCCGCGTGAAGAGCACCCGGACCGTGGACCTGATCTACAAGGTCCGCGATGTCATCGAGGCCTGGTTCGACGTCTCCGGTCTCTACTCATGGCGCTATGACCGCTACGTGCGGGAGGGGGGGTACCGCAGCCGGAAGTTCTTCGATTACAACCACCGGACCGGTTGGGCTTCGGTCTCCAACGAGAACGGCCCCAAGGGAGTGGTCCGCTTCACCCCCTTCAGCCACAACATCATTTCGGCCCTGTACTGGGTTCGCTGCCAGCCCCTCGAAGCGGGGGTAGACCTGCGGGTCCCCCTGCACGACCAGTCGGTGCAATACCCCCTGACGGTCAAGGTGTACGGGATCGAGGAAGTCAAGGTCCCGGCGGGCACGTTCCGCTGCTGGAAGGTGGAACCGGTGATCGAATCGGAGGGGCTGTTCAAGATGGCGGGCCGGCTGCTGGTCTGGCTGACCGATGACGACCTCCGGATCCCGGTGATGATGGCCAGCAAGATCCCGGTCGGGTCCATCGTCGGCCGGCTCGTCGAGTACCGCCCCGGCGCGCCCTACCACCCGGGCGACCCCCTGCCGGAGGAGGTCATCGACGATTCCTGGGACTGGTAGCCGGCGTTATCCGAAGCGTTTCGTTCGAAACCCTATTCCTTCGTCTCCACTTTCGTGTCGATCGACTTCCCGGGGATGTTCGTCTTGTCCTCGCCGAAATGGGTTCCCCCGTTCGATTCGCTGCGGAAATACTCCGGCTCCTTTTCCACGAGGTATTCGAACTGCTTGCGGAACTCCTCGAGGGAGACACCCGCCGTGGCCGCGTATTTCGCCAGCTCGTGCGGATCCTCGAAGTCCTCCCGGCACAGCCGGATCATGTAGCTGCGGCCGATCTCGTAGTTTTCTGCCTGTGTATCGACCAGCCGGACTCGGGTTTTCCCCGTCTTCGGGTCGAGGATGTCCTTGAAATACATCGGAACGAAGCGGTTGTCCTGCATCGAGACCATCGCGGCGTTGCCCCCCTCGTGGATGAACCGTGCGGCGCAGAACCCGAGGTCGCGCGTGTACTCCATGTCGAAGGGGATGGGGTCGGCGCAACGCAGTTCATAGCCGATGTTCTTCGCCACGATGGTCGTCTTGATCCCGAATTCCGCGAGGCGTTTCTTCACCTCGGCCTTCAGAATCTCGCCGAAGCTGATCTCGGCGATCCGGATGTTGTTGAACTCGTCGCGTTCCACGTTGACCAGCGCCTGGATCTCCTTCTTCGACATCCGCTCGACCAGCCCCTCGGCGAGTACGGCGACGCCGTCCGAGCGTCCATAGCTCAGCCGCTTGATGATCGCGCCGACGAGGATGTCGACGATGCGCTTGAGGGTCAACTTGGTCTTGGTCTGCTCGAACTCCTCGGGGATGATGGTCAGGGTCGCGCCGGCGGACTTGCCGATCCCCAGGGCGAGGTGACCGGCCTTGCGCCCCATGGAAATGACGAAGAACCAGCGGGATGTCGTCTGCGCATCGACCATCAGGTTCTTGATGATCTCCACCCCCACGTGACGGGCGGTCTGGAATCCGAAGGTGCTGATGCCGTGGGGCAGATCGAGATCGTTGTCGATGGTCTTCGGCACGTGAACGACACTGATCCGTGCGTCGGCCATCTCTTCGAGCTTCATCGCTGTGTAACAGGTGTTATCGCCCCCGACGGTGATCAGTTTGTCGATATTCAGGCGCAGGAGTGAGGTGACCGTGGTTTCGAGGAGCTTCGGATTCTTCGTCGGGTTGTCCCGCGAGACGCCGATGAAACTCCCGCCCCGGAAATGGATACGGCTTACATCGTCGATCGACAGTTCGCGGATGTGGGCAATGTCCCCTCGCATGATCCATTTGAACCCGTCGAGGATGCCGACCACTTCCGTGCCGTAGAGAATGCTGCGAATCGTGGCGGCGCCGAGAACGCTGTTGATCCCCGGTGCGGGACCGCCGCCGACGAGGATGCCGAGCCGTTTCGTATAGATCCCCATTCTCGCCTCACTCGAAAAGCTGCTTTGCCGGAATCCGTACCAGCCTTCACCCGTGACTGCCCCCGGGGGGTCGGTGATAGTGGAAGCATCCTGCCGGTGGGATAACCGTGCTTAAACGCCCGAAGATACTCCTCCCGCGGGGAAAGTACAAGAGTCCGAATTGCGATTCCGGGAGGGAGATTTCTTTCAAACCCGGCGAAAAAAAGTCTCCGCCTCTCGCGAAAAGGCACCGTTTTTGGTAACCTTTCAGCAGCGTGATCCGTCAAACGAGTGTCAGTGGAGCCGATTCACCTGATGTTCGGGAGACCCTATGCAAATCAGAGCGCGTTTCGTTCCGTTGTTCCTGGCCGTGTTGTTCCTCTCCGCCGCGGCGGTGCATGCCGGGGATGGGGTTCAACCGACATGGACGAAGAAGGGGGGACACTGGGTCGCGACTCTGTCCTATGAGACCGACCTCGGCCCGGGTTCCAAGCTGGTGGTGAAACGTTTTAACGGCGACATGTCCTTCACGGGGAGCGAGAAAGGCAATGCCGTCGTGACGATTACGTTTTTCAGCAAGGAGCGCGACCGCGAGGAGGCGGAACAGGATTTCGAAGCCTCCCGCCCCGATGTCGACCTCGGTTCGGGGGAGATGAACGTTGTCGGGGTGAAACGAACGCTCTGGCGCTGGTCGAAGGAACAGAACTACGAGTTGAATGCCGCCCTGCCGGCCCGGTTTAACATCGACGCCGGGACTACCGGGGGGGAGGTCCTGGTGGAAGGGATCAGCGGGGAGGTTTCACTCGCCACCTCCGGCGGGGACATGATCGCCAGAACCATGAAGGGTGAAATCTCGCTCGCCACGTCCGGGGGTGAACTCAAGCTCGAAGACCTGGAAGGGGAGATCTCCGCGGCGACCTCCGGCGGAGATATCAACTGCGACGGGGGGAAGGGGAACTTCAGCCTCGTAACCAGCGGGGGCGGGGTTCACCTCTCCGGGCTGGAGGGTGACATCAGCGCGGCGACCTCCGGCGGGGATATCGACGCGAATGACCTGACCGGAGGAAGCATCGAGCTGAGCACCTCGGGTGGGGAGCTGGATATTTCCCTGGTGAAGGTGACCGAAAGCGGCGAATTCACCACCTCCGGCGGCGATGTGCTTCTCAGCAGGACAGAGGGCACCATCACCGCTTCCACCAGCGGTGGGATGATCCGGACGAAGGGCCACAACGGCGATCTAACCCTGACCACATCCGCGGGAGATATCAGGGTCAGGGATCACACCGGGAGCCTCGAGGCCGGAACCGGGGCGGGAAACATCGAAGCCTCCATCCTCGCCTCGTCCGGCAATAACGGGAAAATCGATCTTTCCACGGGTATCGGGGACATCACAATCCAACTGCCCGCCGATTTCAGCGCCTACCTGGAAGCGATGGTTCGCAACGGTTTCGACGACGGCGCGATCGAGTCCGATTTCCCGTTGAATATCAAGAAATCGAAATCGGGTACCGTCCGTGCATCCGGGGAAGTGAACGGCGGAGGAGTGCCGGTGCAATTGGAAACGGGCATGGGTGAAATCGCCATCCGGAAACGGTAGAGTGATCTTCGACCGGCCGAGGACGGCCGGCACCAACCAGATGGGGAACGAACGATGAGCATGAGGCACCTGGGAACGGTTTTCGCAGCGGCACTCCTCATCGCCACGGCCGCCGCCGCCGGGGAGATCGAAACATACTCCGCCGCCGAACCCCTGAAGGGGGCGCGCGAGAGCCGGGTGGATCTCGAGATCGGCCTTTCACGTCTGGTCTTGAAGGCCGGTGATGAAGAGACACTGATCCGTATTGACGGGCGTTACTTCGAGGAGTACGACAAGCCGGAATTCACCGTACGCCGTGACGAAGAAAGCGCCGAGATCAGTTTCAGCTTCGGATCGAGAGAAGAGAAAGACGAAAAGCTTAATTGGAAGAATAATAAACGCCAGGTGTTTAACTTCGAACTTAATCCGATCGTGGAGACCTGGCTGAACATGGATTTCGGTCTCGGGAAGGCTGATCTCGATCTGACCCGGTTGAAGCTGCACCGTTTCACCCTCGATGCGGGCCTCGGCGATATGTCTATCGCCGTGGACGAAGCGAACCCGGTTCGGGCCAGGGAGGTTAACATTTCCACCGGACTGGGGAGTTTCGAGTCCGACCATCTCGGCAACCTGCAGTTCGATCACTTGAAACTGGAGGGCGGGCTCGGGGACATGGAGGTGGACCTGCGCGGCTTCACGGGCGAAGCGGACGTGGATATTGCCATCGGCCTCGGCAGCCTCCGCCTTATTCTCCCGGAGGGGTTGGGGGTGCGGATTCACTACGACAAGAGTTTCCTGGCCGATGTGACGCTGACCGGGCTGGACAAGGTTCACAAGGGAGTGTACGAAACGGACAACTGGGACACCGCCCAATCGAAGGTGGTCATCGATCTCTCCGTGGGCCTCGGCAGCGTGGACGTGGACTGGAAACGCTGACGGCCTCCCGTTTTCCCGGTTCCCTGGAACGCTGCGGCGACGAACCGCCCTCCGGCCGTGCAGAGCGTGCCGAAGGCGGGTTCGCCGCCGCTTTACTCTCCGGAATCCGCACAAGATCCGCACGAGAGATCGAGGGTGTGTCTCCTCTTGTTCGGAGTTCTTAACTTCCGCTTGCACCCGAGGTGCGCGTCTCCTATATTTGCCCCACCACCAGGTCGCGCCGCCCGGGTAATCGGCCCCCCACGGTTACACCTTGGCGCGAGCCTGGTGGTGTTTTTCTCCCTGATTTCCCGTGCTCCTGTTGACTTTCCTGACTTGCCCGCCCCAGTGGTTCGGCAGACAGCAGTGCGGCGGCCACCCGTTCATTTTCCTCGCCGTAACCTCCTCCCGATTCCGCCGAGAATCGCATCGAAGAGGGTGTAAATCGAGGGGACGACGACCAGCGTAAGGGCGGTCGACATCGCCAGCCCGCCGATGACCACCGCGCTCAACGGCACCAGCGTCTCGCTTCCCTCGCCCAGCCCGAGAGCGATGAAGAGCATCCCGGCGATGGTCGTCAGGGAGGTCATCAGGATCGGCCTCAGGCGGCGCACCCCCGCCTCCCGGATGGCGTCGAAGCGGCCCAACCCCATCTCGCGCCGGCCCTTGTTGATGAAATCAACGAGCAGGATTCCGTTGTTGACCACGATCCCAGAGAGCATGATGAAGCCGAGGAAGCTGTTGATGTTGATCACCGCGCCGAAGACCAGCAGCCCTAGGACCGCGCCGAACAGGGAGAAGGGGATGGCCGAGGCGATGACCAGCGGCTGCCAGACGCTGTTGAACTGCGCCGCCATCACGACATACACGAGGAACACCGCGAGCAGCAGCGCCACCCCGAGGGACTGGAAGGATTCGGTGATCGCGCGGGAGATCTCGGCGCGTTTCCAGCGGTACTCCCGTGGAAGGGTAAACCGGCGCTTGAACTCTTCGATGCGGCTGCGCACGTCGCGCTGAATCGCGCCCCCGGCCACGTCCCCGGTCACGGCGATAAACCGTTCCTGGTCGACGCGCCGGATCTCGGCGGGGCTGGGTCGCTCCTGGAAGTCCACGACCGCCTTCAGCGGGATGACCGTCCCCGAGGGTGTCTGCAACGGCAGGTTGCTCAAGTCGTCGCGGTGCCGTACCGCGCCCGCGGGCAGTGTCACCACGACATCGTACAGGTTGCCGTCCGCCGCGCTGTACCGTGTGACGGCGCGGCCCTTCACCGCGATCCGCACCCGCGAGGCGATCTCCGCGGGCGAGAGGCCCCACGCCGAGGCCTCGTCGCGGTTCACCCGGAGCACCAGCTCCGGCTTTCCGCCGCCGAGGTTTTCGCGCACATTGACCACGCCGGGCATGCTCCGCAGGCTGTCCACCAACTCGGCGCCGAGGGTTCTCAGGGTGTCGAGGTCCGGGCCGAGAACGCGCACATCCACCGCCTGTTTGATCATCCCCTCCGTCACACTGATCAGGCGCAGGCGAATCTGCGCGTCCGGGTAGCCCTTCAGCATTCTCCGGGCTTCCGCCAGCACGGCCTGGGTGTCATCGATGCGGCGCCCCCGCTCATCCCGCCGCAGCTTCACATCCATGAAGGCGATGTGGGATTGGGGCTGGTTGTAGAACGCGGTCAACCCGACCACGCTGTAGACCTGCGCCACCTCGGGCATGCTCAGGAGGCGCTGTTCGATGTCCGCGGCGATGCCGGAGGTGGCCGGGAGCGACGTCCCCCTCGGCAGCTCGAGGTCGAGGCGGAACTCCCCCTGGTCCATCGGGGGAACGAGCTCGACATCGATGTTGCGTACCAGGAGGATCGGCACCGCCATCGAAAGGGTGACGAGAACCAGGGTGATCAGCGCACGCAGCGGGGTCTTCGCCGTCAGGGTCACCACCGGGCGGTACACCCGGACCAGCAGGTCGATCATCCCCGACCACAGGCGCGGGAGGAAGAAACGCGGCGGTTTCGTCGCCATGATCTTGTGGGAGAGCATGGGGATCAGGGTCAGGGAGACCAGCAGGCTGAAGGTGAGGGCGAAGACCACGGTGAGCGACAGTTCCCCGAGGAGAAAAACCACGAGACCGCGGGTGAACGCCAGCGGCAGGAACACCACGATGCTGGTGAGCACGCTGGCGGTGATCGCCAGGCCCACTTCGCTTACCGCGTTCGCCGTGGTCTCGATGCGGTCGTTCCCGCCGCCAACGCTCAGGCGGTAAAAGATGTTCTCGAGGACGACCACGCTCGCATCGACGATCATCCCCACCCCCAGCGCCAGTCCGCCGAGGCTGATCGTGTTGATCGTCAACCCGAGCGACCGCATCGCGATGAAAGTGGCGAAGAGGGAGACGGGGATCGAGAGCACGATAATCAGGGTGTTTCGTACGCTGCCGAGGAAGAGGTAGATCAGGAACGAGGCGACCAGGGCGCCGAGGAGGACATTGGTCGAGACCGACCGGATCGCCTTGCGGATGAAGTCCGAATCATCCTTGATCACCTGGAACCTGAGGTCGGGGAAGTCATGGCGGATGCGGGCGAGTTCATGGTTCACTTCATCGACGAGGGCCACCGTATTGCCGCCGGAGGTCTGCCGGATCGACATCGCGAGGGCGGGGACGCCGTTGATCCGGGCGATCCCGATCTCCTCGTCATCGACCAGGCGCACGGTGGCGATGTCGCCCACGTGAACGGGCGTTTCCCCCCGCCGTGCGACGATGACATCGCGGATTTCCTGCAGGCTGTTGTACTGGTTGAAGGTCCGGAGGATCAGGTCCTTCGAACCGGAGAGCAGCGTGCCGCCCGGCTGGTTCACGTTTTCCGCCGCCACCACGCGTTCCACGGTGGCGAGCGGGATGCCAAGGGACAACAGCTTGTCGGGATCGGCCTCGATCCGCACAACCTTGTTCCGGCCGCCGCGGATGTCCACCGCGGCCACGTTCCCAAGCCGCAGCAGGCGGTTCGCGATCTTGTCCCTGAGGATGGCCCTCACGTCCCCCTGGGAATACCGGTCCGATGAGACTGCAATTTCCATCGGCGCGGGGAGGAGAACATCGAGGGCGAGGATCGCGGTCGGCTCCGCATCACGGGGGAGAAGACGGCGGGCCCCATCGATCTTTTCGCGGACGTCGCGCTTCACCGTCGCGATATCCGTGCCCCAGTTGAACCGCAGGATGAGTTGGCTCATGCCTTCGATGGAGGAGGACTCGACCTCGTAGAGGTTGTCCACCGTGGAGACGACCCGCTCGAGCGGCTTGGTCACCTCCTCTTCGATGTCCTCGGGCGCGACGCCCGGATAGGCTGTCTGAAGCACGAGGAAAGGCGGGCTCGCCTTCGGCCAGTAGGCGATGGGAAGCTCCCGGATCGCGAGCAACCCGAGCACCGCGACCGTGAGCATGAAGAAGGAGGTCCCGACGGGATTTCGGATGCATACCCGGCTCAGTTTCATCGGCGGAGGTCCTCCCGCACCTCGACAGGCGCGCCGTCGGAGAGGGCTTCGTGGCCGAAGGTGACAACGGAATCCCCGGGGGCAAGGTTTTCCCCCGCGACTTCGAGGCGGTCACTCCACTCCCCTTCAAGCGTGACCGGCACCCAGGCTGCCGAACCGGATACTACCTTGAACACCCCGTCCACCCGTCTCTTGCGGATCAGCGCATCCCGCGGGATGGTCAGGGACTCGCGCGAGGCAAGGCGAAGATCGATCCCGCCGGTGGTGCCCGGGACCAGGCGGTGGTCCGGGTCGGGCAGGAGGAAGTCGGCCGGCAGGACGCGCTTGCCGGGCTCCGCCGTGGGGCCGATGCGGAGGAGAGTGCCCTGCACCCGCGTGCCGTCCGCCAGCCGCACGACCCCTTTCATCCCCACCCGAACCTTCGCCGCATCCATCTCCAACAGGTCGGCGCGGAAGAGAAGGGTGTCGTCCGCCGCGACGGCGAGAAGGGGGGTTTGCGGAGTGACCCGCGACCCGACCGAGATGTTCCGCTGCACGACCCGCCCGGAGAGGGGCGCCGTGACCTCCACCGGCTCGAAGCGGAACCCCGGCTCGATCCGCTTCACCTTCACCAGGAGGTCGCCTTTTCGCACCCGGTCGCCGACGTCCACGGTCAGTGCGATCACGTCGCCGCCGAAGGTGCTGAAGAGGTCCACGCGGTCCGGGGAGACGAGTTTCCCGCGCAGGGTGAGCGTTTCGCTGATCCGGGTGCGTTCGACCCGGCCGACGTAGACGGGAATGGCCTTCCCGCCCGTGGAGCCCGGCTCCGGCGTGGCGCCGGAAGGGGTGACGGCGGCCTGTCCCTGTCGGCCGAACGCCGCGGCGCCCGCCGAGAGCGCCAGCAGGATCATGAGGCTCCGGAAACGGGCCAGACGGCGCTGAAAAATGTCCGGTACGTTCATCATCTCTCCTCCGCGAAGGCTTCCACATAGGGCAGGTAAAGGGCATCTCGCATCGCGCACCAACTGACGACGGCCTGGTACTTCGACCCGAGAAGGGCGAGAGAAGCGCTGCGGAGAGCCCGTTGCGCCTCGATCAGGTCCATGCTGCTCAGGCCCCCGTTCTCGAAGGATTCCCGCGCGATCTGGTAGCTGCGTTCCGCCTGCAGTTTCCGTTGCCGGCTCACTTCGAGCTGTTTCATCGCATCCGTGTAGCTGGTTCGCGCCTGCAGAATCTGCTCGCCGATTTCCGCCCGGGAGGCGGCCTCCTGCTTCTTCAGCCGCCGGCGCTGAACGCTCAACCGCTCCAGCTCCGCCCGGGTCCGGTAGCCGTCGAACAGGGGAATGGACAGGTTCACGCCCACCGCCCAGGAATCCCGGAACTGGTTGACATCCGGGAGAAGGCCGTTCCTCACGAGGTAGGAGAAGAAGGCCGCGGGCATCGGGCGCAGCAGTTTCGACCGGGTGATGGTTCCCTGCAGTTCCACCCGCCGGTATTCGCGTCGCAACCGTTTCAATTCCAGGTGGCGCGACACGGCCGCCTCGAGGTCGAATGGCTCATTCGCACGCCCCGGGGGGGAGGGGAGCAGGGTGTCCACCGGCAGGGGGGAGCGAAGGTCGCGCCCGGCGAGACGGTTGAGCGAGGTGGTCAGGCGCTCCAGCGCCGTCCGCCGCTGAATCACCTCGCTCTCGGCCGCCGCCAGCTCGACCTCCATGCGCATCAGGTCGAAATCACTGGCGTATCCCTCTTCGCTCCTCGCACGGATCCAGTCCCGCTGCTCTCGGGTGAGGTCGCGGTTCTCCTCGGCCCAACGCAGCGATTCGTGGGCGAGGGCGAGGCCGAAGTAGACTCGTGTCACCGCCAGGGTGAGCGCCCGGGCCGCCTGTTCGGCGGCGTCACGGGCGTTTTCCACGCCGAGACGGGCCAGTTCGACGCCCGCTTTCGTACGCCCCCAGGTGAAAAAGGGATAGGTGGTCTGGAGTTGGGCGTTGAGTTGATTCTCCGCGGTGAACCGGATCGTCTGCATGGAGCCTCCCGGCCCGCCGGGAAACTCCACCGTCGGCACGTAAGAAGGGCGGGTGTAGCTGCCGGAGAGGTTCGCCGCAGGCCAGAGGGCGGAACGCGCCTGGCGGATCGAGGTTTCCGCCTCGAGAATCCCTTCGCGCGCGGCGCCAAGGTCCGGGTTGTGCGCGAGCGCGGAGTCGACGAGGGCGGCGAGGGGAATCGGCTCTTCCCCGAAGGCCGTGCCGCCCGTGGAAGGGGCGCATGGTAGAAAGAGCAGCAGCACACCCGTCAACAACAGTCCTGCGCGGGAGAGAATGTTACCTGCTTCATGCTTCATGACGCCCTCCCGAACCGATGATGTCGGCGAGGGTTTCAATCGCAAAGGTCAACCGTTCACGGTCCTTCGCCGAGAGGATCGCCAGCAGTCCAGCGAGGTTTTCCTCCACCACCCGGCTGCGATTCTTGAGGTAGCGGACCCCGGTTTTTCCAAGCGTGATCTGGATTTCGCGCCGGTTCTCTGGATTGGCGTTCCGCTGCAGCAGGTCGTCCCGCACCATGCGGTTGACGAGCGCCGAGACGGTGGAGGGGGCGAGCTTGAGGTGATCGGCGAGGTCGCCGAGCCTGATCCCCGGTGTCGACGCGACGATATCGAGCGCCTCGCTCTGGCGAAGGGTCAGCTCCGGTTTTCCCAGCCCGCTCGAGAACAGGACATGGAGGAAACCCGCGATGCGGATCAACTCCCTGCCGAGCTTCGCGGCATCGGGCGGGCCGGTACTCCCGCCGCCATGTTCCGCGGAAGACCCGGGCGCCGCATGCCCGGAATCCTCACTACCGCGATTTCCCACGTTCATCCTTCGCTCCAAACGATTAGCCATTACAAACAATTGGTATGCACGAAATATATGAAAGTGCGAAAGGAATTACAAGACCTGGTGGACCGGTCCACCAGTCTCCCCCAAAGGGAGCCTTCGGGCCTTGTGTTCTCCCGCCGCGGGTCGACCCTGTCGCCGTTGTCACTTTCGCCGCGGGTTCGCTATCTTTGGCCGATGATCTCTGCGCTTGTGCAGGGGGGGGAGGGGGAAGGATGAGGCGGCTGAAGGTTTCCGTGTTCGGCGGCGGCGATTGGACTCAGGAAGGCACCTTCTGGCGTCTCGGGCACGATGTCGGCGTCGTTCTCGCCCGCGAGGGTGCGGATGTGGTCACGGGCGGGTACGGCGGCGCGATGGAAGCGGTGTGCGAAGGGGCGGTGCAGGCGGAGGGTCACACGATCGGCGTTCTCCATACTTCGCCGAACATCCACCCGCCGAACCGTTTCGTGCAGGAGCACGTCATCGCTCAGGACTACCTCGACCGGATGGCGCATCTCCTGCGCGTGCCGTTCGCCGTGGCCCTGCCCGGGAGCAGCGGCACCCTGGCGGAAATCACGATGTCGCTCGCCCTGTTGCAGCGCAGGGGAGGACGTTCGCTGGCGATCTACGCACCCTATTGGAAAGCGCGCTTGCTCCCGTTGTTCCAGGAGATCAGCCCGGGAGCGGGAGGGGATCGCCTCTTCTGGTGGGAGCGGCCGGAGGAGTTGCGCGAGTGGCTGTCGGGGGCGATCTACGATGAGGATGATTCCGCTTGAACGCAGAAACGATGAAGAGATACTCCCTGCTGTTGCTCACCTTCGCCTTCGCGGCGGCGCTCATCACGGCCGGTTGCAGCCTTGGGCCGGGTAGGGCTGTCACGCTTTGGGTTTCAGGGAACACGAACGGGGTGCTCGAGCCCTGCGAGTGTGAAGTGGGACCGCTGGGCGGGCTGGCCAAACGGATGACCCTGCTGACCCGATACCGCGATCCGGCCAACAGCCTGACCTTCGACACCGGCGGCCTGGTGGATGATCTGACCGACCCCGGCCGTTATCCCGCGGTGGTCGAAGCCTGCAGGAGGATGGGATATACGGCGATTCTGCCGGGAACGCCGGATTCGTTGCTGTACCGGTACGCCGTGGACAGGGGGCCGTTCTTCACCGGACCCGGTCCCTGGGTGTTCGAGACCGGCGGAGTGACCATCCGCGTCCTTGCTTTCAGCCCCCTGTGGGAGGACGAGCTGGTGGAAGACTCGTTCTCCGGCGGGAGGGCCGGGGAGAAGGCGGACCTGACACTCTGGATCACCTATCTTCCCGAGGATACGCTGCGCGGATGGCTGAATCGGTATCCTCATCCCGACCTGATCCTCGCCGGTGACAGCGACATCACCGACCCGCGGCCGGAGATGCTCGAGTCGGTTCCCCTCTATCGTTGCGGAGTGGACGGGATGGACCTGCTGGAGATCCGGGTGCGTCGTTCCCGGAGCGGCTGGCGGTTTGCGCCCACCTGGCATCCGGTGGGGGTGGATGTGGTGGAAGATCCTGGAATCCGCGACCTCCTCGCCGCGTCCCTGGCAGTCGCTTATGAATAATCATACCGCGAGAAATATATTCCTCGGGCTGCCGCGCCCGGCCTGGTGGATCATCGGCGCCACACTCCTGCTCGCGGTGGCGGTGATTTTCTGGGTGTCGGGCGAGAGGGGGCATCCCGGCCGGGAGGGCGAGGTCCGGGTGAGCATCCCGCCCGGCGCCTCCGCATGGCAGATCGGACGCCTCCTGCAGCGGGAGGGGCTGGTCCGTTCGCCCCGCCGTTTCGTCTGGCATCTCCGTTGGCGGAACTTGACCGGCCGCCTGCGCTCCGGCACCTACGACCTGCCGAGAGCGGCTTCGATGGCCGAGCTGGCGAACCTGCTTGTCAGCGGGCGTGAAGCGCTGGCACTGGTCACGATACCGGAGGGGTGGACTTCGCGGCAGATTGCAGGGCTCCTGCAGAGGGAACAGGTCTGCGACAGCGCGGCTTTCCTCCTCGGTGTCGAAGACACCTCCCTCGCGGTGAAGTTGGGGCTGGGCGCGGGGAGCCTCGAGGGATTCCTTTTCCCGGACACCTACGCCCTGCGGTATCACCAGTCCCCGCGCGAGGTGGCCGAAGTCATGGTCCGGAACTTCTTCCAGCGGGTGGGGGAAGAGTGGGTGAGCCGGGCGCGGAGGGACCCGCTCGGGCTGCGTGGGGTGGTAAATCTGGCGAGTATCGTCCAGGGGGAGCTGCGGCTGGCGGAGGAGGCGCCGGAGATCGCCGCCGTGTACCGCAACCGGTTGAAACGCGGGTGGAAACTCCAGGCGGACCCGACCATCCAGTACATCATCCCGGACGGTCCGAGGAGGCTGTTGTTGAGGGATTTGCAGATCGATTCGCCGTACAATACCTATCGGTATCGCGGGCTGCCGCCGGGTGCGATCAACAACCCCGGTCTCGATGCCCTGCGGGCCGCCCTGCACCCTTCGGACAGCCCCTGGCTGTTCATGGTCGCCCGGGGGGATGGCGGGCATGTCTTCACCCGCACCGGGGAGGAGCATGTCCGCGCCAAGGCCCGGTTCGACCAGGTTCGGCGGCGGGTGGCGGCCGAGGAGCGCCGGCAAAGGGCGGGGCGGTGAAAAAGGAGATGACGCGGTGAGGCGCGGGTCGGCGAAAGGTGGAATCGATCCCCTGGCGGGCCTGAACGAGGAGCAGAGGCGGGCGGTTCTCGCGACCGAGGGGCCCGTGCTCGTGCTCGCCGGCGCCGGCAGCGGGAAAACCCGCGTCCTCGCCCATCGTATCGCCTACATCGTCGAGAGGAAGCTCGCCCGCCCGTGGCAGATTCTCGCCGTGACCTTCACCAACAAGGCCGCGCGCGAGCTGAAGGAGCGGGTCGCGCGGATCGTCGCCAAGGGGGGGGACGAGGTCACCGCCGGCACGTTTCACAGCGTCTTCCTCCGCATGCTGCGCCGGGAGGCGAAGGCGCTGGGCTACCCGAAGGATTTCACCGTATTCGACAACGATGATTCCGTCCGGCTGGTGAAGCTGATTCTGAAGGAGAGGGGTGAGAACCGGTTCACACCCCGCTCGATTCATTCCGCCATCAGCCGCCTGAAGAACGACATGATTCCGCCCCGGGAAGTCGCCCAGTCCGCCGATTCCCCCCGGGAAGAACTGGTCGCCGCCGTCTACGAGGAGTACGAGCGCCGCCTGCGGCGCCATGCGGGGATGGACTTCGATGACCTCCTCCTCAAGCCGATCGATCTCTTCCGGGAGCACCCCTCGGTGTTAAACGATTGGAGCGCCCGCTGGCGGTACCTGCACGTCGATGAGATGCAGGACACCAATCTCGCCCAGTTCGAGCTGCTCCGGCTTCTCGCCGGACCCAAACCGAACCTGTTCGCGGTGGGGGATGACGACCAGTCCATCTACGGCTGGCGCGGGGCGAGGGTGGAGAACATCTTCCGCTTCCGGGAATCGTTCCCCGGGACAAAGGTGTTCCGACTGGAGCGGAACTACCGCAGCACGCAGGCGATCCTCGACCTCGCCCATGCCGTGGTGGAGAAGAGCAGCCGCCGGGAGAAGAAGAAGCTCTGGACGGAGCGGACCGGCGGGGCGGTGCCGCAGGTGATCCAGTTCCCCACCGACCTCGACGAGGCGCAGGAGGTGGCGGACATCGTGGGTCGCGAGGTTCTCTCCGGGCGGCGGAGGTACAGGGATTTCGCGGTCCTCTACCGGACCAACGCCCAATCACGAACCTTCGAGGACATCCTGCGGGCGCGGCGTTACCCTTACCAGGTGATCGGATCTCTCGGTTTCTACGAGCGCCGCGAGGTGCGCGATGCCATCGCCTACGCCAAGCTCTGCCTGAACCCGCGCGACGACATCGCTCTGCGTCGCATCATCGGCGAACCTCCGCGCGGCATCGGGGCTTCGACCATCGAGCGGCTCGTCGCCTGGGCCACGGGACGGGACCTTCCCCTCACCGATGCGCTCAAACGAGCCGACGAAATCGAGGGGGTCGCGAAACGGTCGGTGAACGCCTGCCGGGAGTTCGCGGAGCAGATCCAGCAATGGCGGGAGAAACTCCCCGGGATGGTTCCGAACGAGTGGATGCAGATGGTTCTCGAGGATTCGGGGTACCTTCGGAGGCTGCGGGACGAGGGTGGTTTCGAGGCGCAGGGGAGGCTGGACAACCTGGACGCCTTCATCAACAGCTTGGCGGATGCGGCGGAAGAGGGCGCTTCCCTCGCGGATTTCCTCGAACAGGCGGCCCTGATGACCGACGTCGACCGTTACCAGCCCGAGGACGACAGCGTCCGCCTGATGACCCTGCATGCCTCGAAGGGGCTCGAGTTCCCGGTGGTTTTCATCACGGGGCTCGACGAGGGGCTGTTCCCCCTGGCGAACGGGATGAATGAAGTGCTCAACCCGGACGAGGAGCGGAGGCTGTTCTATGTCGGGGTGACCCGCGCGAAGGAGGAGCTGTTCCTCACCCATGTCACCCAGCGCAGGCGATGGGGCTCACCGGTTCTCAGCGAACCGAGCCCTTTCCTGCTCGAACTGCCGCGCGAGAGAATTCACTGGCGCGTCGTCGCCGGCACGGCGGGGAGTATCTTCGGGAAACGGCACGTTTCCTTGAAGGAGACGAGGGGCGGCTCCGGGTATGATTCTCCCACCGTGCGAACCACGGGCGCCGGGAAGACCAGAAAAAGGGACGGCTCCTCCCGCCCTGCGGCTCACCATGGCGCCGACGATATTCCCGCCGTGCGCCCCGGCGATCTCGTCGAACATCATCTTTACGGGCGCGGCATCGTCGTCTCGACGACCCCCATGCGAAACGACGTCAAGGTGAGGGTCGAGTTCGGCGATGGCGAGCAGCGCCTGATGGTCCAGAGCATCGCCCGGTTGCAACCGGTGAAGGACTTCCGATGAGCAGACCGTTCCACCGAACCCTCGGATCCCTCGCGGTTCTCCTGGTCGCAGCGGCGGCCGTGCCGGTCGCGTGGGCCCAGGCCGGCGGTTCGGAGAGCGATTTCATCTACGCGAAGAAGCTGTACGATGACGGCCTGTATGACCTCGCGGCGGAGGCTCTGCAGGCCTATATCTATGCGAACCCCGACAGCCCCGACAAGGTGCAGGCGATGATGCTGATCGGGGAGGCGCGCTTCGCGGACGGGGAGTACGCAGCGGCGCGCACGGCGTTTCAGCAGGTGGCGCTCGATTTCCCCGACTCGCCGCAGGCTCCCAGGGCGTTGATGAGAGTGGCGGACTGCTACCGCGCCGCGGGGGACGAGGAGAAAACCGCTCGCGCACTGCTCAGGATCCCTGTCTTTCGCCCGAACTCGGATGAAGCCCCCGCGGCCCTGCTCGCGGCCGCCCGGATCTATGTCGACCGGGAGCGCTGGGAGGACGCGGAATCCCCCTTGCAGCAGATCATCAACCAGTACGCCGGATCGCCCCAGGTGTGGCCGGCGCGCCTGCTCTGGGCGCGTCTCCTCGCCGGGCGGGGGGAGTTGGACGCCGCCGTCGTGGAGGCCGGGAAGGTGGCGCTCAAGGCGGACGATAAAGAGCTGTCCGCGAAGGCGCTCTTCCACCGGGGGGAGTGGCTGAGCAGGCTGGGCCGGGAGGATGAGGCGGAAACGGTCTGGGAGGAGCTGATCGCGGGGTATCCCGGGCTGCCCCAGCAGGCCGCCGCCCTCGCTCGTCTCGGCCGCAGGAAGATTCAAGCCGGCGATCTCGAGGGAGCGAGGGACCTTTTTCAAAAGGCGCTTGAAAGCTCGCAGGACAGCGCCGTCACGGCCGCGGCGAACCTCGGACTCGGCGATGTTCTCTTCCTGCTCGGACAGTTCGAGGGCAGCCTCTCGGCGTACCGGGCCGCTGACACGTCCGATGTCGCGGTACGCTTCCGAGAGGCGGTGACGCTGGAGAAACTCGGCGCTGTGGAAGAGGCCCTGGCGATCTACCGCTCCCTGGTGGAGGGAGGTGGTCCGTTCGCCTCGTCGGCCGCCTGGCGATCCGGCGACCTTCTCGCCCGGTCGGGCAGGGCGGACAAGGCCGCCGGCAGCTTTCTCGCCGCCGAGTCTCTCTTCCCCGATTCGGGAAAAAAGGCCCAGTCCCGCTACCGGGCCGCCGAGGTGCTGCGGATGGTCCGGCCCCGGAAAGCGCGCGAGCTGCTCGCGGGGTTCGAGGGGTCCTATCCTACCTCTCCGCGTGTCGATGATGCGGCCGGACTGCGGGCCGAGGCTTCGCTCCGGCTCGGGGAGGCGGACAGCGCGGCCGCCGAGTGGGAGCGGCTTGCGGAAAAGTATCCTTTCAGCCCGCTGGCGGTCGATGCCCGGAGGAAAGCGGAGGAGCTGAGGCGCTTCGTCATCCGGACGACGGACCCGGCGGCCAAGGTCGCCTCGCTGCTGGCGGAGGTCGCTCTCGGGCTCGACCGGAGCGAGCTGTCCCTCAGGTTGGGCGAGATCTACCTCAATGATTACAAGAACTTCGCCGCCGCCCAGGCCCAGTTCCAGTCGGTACTCGATGACACCACGGCCCCGCCGGAACGGGTGAAACAGGCCCGCCGCGATCTCGTCGAAGCGATCTGGCGCGAATGGAAAGTGGCACGGCTCGCAGCCGGGCCGGGGGAGGGGGACTCCCTGTCGCTCTCCGCGGGTGTCGATGAGGTGCTCCATCGTTTGGAGGGGATCGCCGCGAGGGAGACCGACCCCGGTGTCGCCGGGGAGATCGCCTACCGCATGATCCGCCTGCGGCTGTCCGCCCTGCAGGGGGAGGAGAGGATCCGCCTCGCGAGAAGCGCCTGGCAGGGTTTCCTCGCAGATTACCCCGGCTCGCCCCGTGCGCCCGCCGTCTACCTGGCGCTGGCGAAGGCCTTTCTCGACACATTGACCCGGGACACCCTGTCCGGCGACACTCTTTCGGCCGAGGCGGACCCTGCGACCTGGTTCCTCGAGACCCTGCGCGACCGTTACCCCGAAGCGCCGGGACGGGCCGAGGGGCTGTTGCTTCTGGCCCGGCGCTACCGGGACGCCGGGCGGGGCGAGGAGGCGCTGGCGAGCTATCATCAGCTCCTCGAGCTGCCCCCGGACCCGTACCATGTCGAGGCGATGGTTGACCTGATGCGGAGCTCTCTCCTCGAGGACACCGAGAAGCTCACCCTCGCCGGCCGCCTGCAGGTGGAAGCCTTCTATCACCCCGCCGCCGGGGAGATGAAGCGTGAAACCGCGAAGCTGCTGTTCAACGCCGGGCGCGCGCGGGATGCCGTGGAAGCGTTCAAGGCCCTGCAACGGGAGCACGATCCCGGCGATCCGGGCATCCTGACCCTCGAAGCGGGAACCCATGTCTACTCCGCCTGGCTCGCCCGCGCCTTTGAAGCCCTCGGGGAGGCGAAGCGCTCGATCACCGAGTACCGCCGGTACCTCGCCTACCACCCGGCGGGGGAATTCGCGGAATTTTCCCACCGTCACCTGGCCGATCTCTTCTTGGCGCGGCGTGAGCCGGAAGATGCCCTGCGCGAATACCGGTGGCTGCTGGAGCATGGGAAGGACGGGGAGAATCTCGACCAGGCCCGGCGGGTGAGCAATCGTCTGATGATGCAGGCGCGCAAATACGAAAAAGCCCGCTCCTTCGCCCTCGAAGTTGTCCTCTGGACGGCGGACGAGGACACGGCGTTCGAGTATTCCCAGCTCGCCACGGTGTGTCTCTACCGGGTGGGAAAGCTGGAGGAGGCGAGGGAAGAGGCGTCCGGACTGCGGAAGCGGTTCAAGGATCGTGACGACCTCGATGAATCCACCGCCCGTTTCTTCGTGGAGAAGGGGCGCTGGTACTCCCGGCGGAAGAATTGGCCGGAGGCGGAGAAGGCGTACAAGACGGTTCTCCGTAAATACAGGAAGACGAGTTGGGTGGTCGAGGCGAAGTACGAGCTCGGTCGCGATTACCTTACCCGCAACCTCTACGACGAGGGGATGAAACTGCTGACCGCCCTGCCGGATGAATACCCGGAGAGTTCGATTCTCGGGCAGGTCTGGTGGACCCTCGGCAACGAGCTGGTCAAGAACGGCAATGTGCTCGACGGGGTGGCGTACTACGAACGGATTCTCGCCAACGATCGCTGGAAGGCGATGTGGCCGTACGTCTACCGGAACCTGATCCAGGCGTACAAGCAGGCCGGTTTCTACGCCGGGGCGCTGAGGGCGATCAAGGGATACCTCGAGCGGTTCCCGGATGCCGAGGATGCCTTCCAGCGGAAGATGGACATCGGGCTGCTCTACCTCGAGATGGAGCAGTATGATCTCGCGATTGCGCAGTACCGTGCGCTCAAACCCCTGGCGAACGTGGAACAGGAGGCGGCGGCGCAGTACTATATCGGCGAGGCGCTCGAGAAGCAGGGGCGTTATGCCGAGGCGATCATCGAGTACAAGAAGGTCGATTACCTCGGCAAGCGGACAAAGTTGCAATGGGCGATCACCGCGATCTACAGCGCCGGCCGCTGCTTCGAGAAGCTGGGACAGCCCGGCAAGGCCGAGGAGATGTACAGGGAGATCGTCGGCCGCGAGGGTCTCGGCAGCCCCTTCGGGCGCAAGGCTCAGGAGCAGATCGAACGGCTCCACGCGGAGGCGGGCAAATCGCGGGGTTGACGGGCTCCACGGGTTGTCTTTCACACGAACCGCGAAAACAGGGTGAAATGAACGGACCGGGGAGAGGCGGGAGCGCGATGGGATTGATCGAAGCGGCAGGGCGGGAGTGGATCGAGCGCCATGTCGACGAGGCGCTCGCCGAAGACCTCGGGCGGCGGGGTGACATCACCTCCCTGGCGACCGTACCTTCCGGCCTCCACGGGCGGGCTGAGCTGATCGCGCGGCAAGCGGGGGTCCTCGCCGGGATCGACTGGGCCGTGGAGTGCGGCCGCCGCGCGGACCCCCCGGCGGAGTGGAGGTTCTTTCTCCGCGACGGCGACAGGGTGGATGCGGGCGGTGTCATCGCCGAGGTCACCGGCCCCCTGCGCGGGATTCTCATCAGCGAACGGCCCGCGCTCAACGGCCTGGCGCACCTCTCCGGGATCGCGACAGTCGCTTCGAGGGCCGCGGAACTGGTCCGGGGGACGAAGGCAAAGGTCTACGATACGAGAAAGACCCACCCCGGGTGGCGGCTGGCGGAGAAGTACGCCGTACGCACCGGCGGGGCGGAGAACCACCGCCTCGGCCTGCATGACGCTTTTCTGATCAAGGAGAACCACATCCGCGCCGCGGGAGGTGTAGCCGGGGCGTTGCGGGCGGCGAAATCGTGGCGGAGGAGTGAAAAGGGGGCGGAGGGCGCAGCGATCGAAATCGAGGTGACAAACCTCGATGAACTGCGTGAAGCCCTGAGGGAGGGCCCGGACCAGGTGCTCCTCGACAATTTTTCCCTCGAGGAGCTGCGTGAAGCCGTCGCGTTCACCGCCGGGCGGTGCGCGCTGGAGGCTTCCGGCGGGATTACACTCGAAAACCTGGCCGATGTCGCGGCCACCGGGGTGGATCGCATCTCCCTCGGGGCATTGACTCATTCCGCCCGCCCCCTCGACCTGTCGCTGCTGGTGCGTGAAACCAGTGACGGGTGATCCGGACGGGAATGGCATCCTGAAGAGATCGTAACGTATTGGAATACCGGCATGAACCCTGAGAACACGCTGGGACGATTCACCTTCGTCCTTCATTCCCATCTGCCCTACGTGCTGTCCCACGGCCGCTGGCCGCACGGCATGGAGTGGCTGCACGAGGCCGCCGCGGAAACCTATATCCCTCTCCTGCGCGTTTTTCGCAGGCTGCACGGGGAGGGGGTGAGGCTCGCGGTCACCCTTGGGATCACCCCCGTGCTCGCCGAACAACTCGCGGACCCCACTTTCAAGGAAGACTTTCCCGCCTACCTTCAGCGCAAGCGTGAGGCGGCGGAAAAGGACGCGGAGCGGTTCGCCGCCGAGGGCCGGGAGAATCTCGCCGCCGTGGCACGGTTCTGGGTCGATACCTACCGGGACCTCGAACGCGATTACGAGGAGTGGAACCGGGACCTGATCGGGCAGTTCGCGGAACTGCAGGAGGCGGGGGCGATCGAGATCATCACCTGCGCCGCAACCCACGGCTACCTGCCGCTCCTCGGAACCGACGAGGCGGTCGAGGCGCAGATCCGGGTCGGCGTGGAGACCTACCGCAAGCACTTCGGACGCGACCCGAAGGGGATCTGGCTGCCGGAATGCGCCTACCGCCCCGGGTACCACTGGGTCAGCCCCGCCGAACCGGAGAGGGAGGGGTTCGACCGAAAGGGCATCGAGTACTTCCTCCAGAAGTACGGCATCCGCTTCTTCATCGTCGATACCCACCTGCTGAAGGGAGGCAAGGCGATCGGGGTGTACCTCGATCGTTTCGAGGGCTTGCAGCAGCTCTGGGACCAGGCATCGGCCGAGACCCGCGAACGGGTGCGGGAAGAGGATATCGAAAAAACGCCCTACCGGGTGTACTGGATCGACAAGACTCCCGGCCGCGGTGACCCCGTGGGCATCCTCACCCGTGACCCGACCACCAGCCTGCAGGTGTGGTCCGGCGAATGGGGGTACCCGGGAGACGGCAACTACCTCGATTTCCACAAGAAGCACTTCCCGGGCGGGCACCGCTACTGGCGTGTGACACGGGCCCAGGCCGACCTCGGCGAGAAGGAGGAGTATGTCCTCGGGAAGATCGACGGCCGGCTGGAGGAGAACTCGGACCATTTCGTGAACCTGCTCGCCGGGGTCCTGCGCGAAAACGACACCATCCCCCCGGCGCAACGGTTGGTGGTCAGCCCCTTCGACACGGAACTCTTCGGGCACTGGTGGTTCGAGGGGCCGGGTTGGCTGGAGCGCGTGCTTCGCAAGGTGCATGAAACGCCCGGAATCCTGCCCGCCACCGGCGGCGAGATGATCGAACACGCGGGGCAGGCACCGGTGGTCGCCCTGCCCGAAGGCAGTTGGGGCGAGGGGGGCTTTCACTACATCTGGTACAACAGCGAAACCGAGTGGACCTGGCCGATTATCCACAAGGCGGAGCGGGAGATGACCCGCCTCGCTCGCGAACACGGCGATGCGGGCGGCGAGGCGGGCCGGGTGCTCCGCCAGCTCGCCCGGGAGCTGCTGCTGATGGAATCGAGCGACTGGCAGTTCCTGATCAGCACCGTGGCGGCGCGGGATTACGCCGAATTGCGTTTCCGCCGCCACCAGGAGGACTTCGACCTCCTGCGCGACCTGTTCGAAAGACTCGTCGGGGGGGAGTCGCTGCGGAGCGAGGATCTCGAGCGGCTTGAAAACATCGAGCGGCGTGACAGCCTGTTCGCCGAGATCGATCCGAAGAGCTGGGCCTAGCGGACAGGTTCACCTGAATCGATCCAATGCGGGGGGGGGGAATGATGCCCGAGATGCGACATGATCCGATCCAGCGACGCTGGGTGGTGATCGCCAAGGGGCGGGCGCTTCGACCCACGGATTTCACCACCGTGGAGGAGAAGCCGCCGGACCCCGCGAAAAACCCCTTTTCCGAGGGAAACGAGGGGTTGACCCCGAAGGAGGTGGCAGCGTTCCGGCCGGGAGGGGGAAAGCCGGACTCACCGGGCTGGCTGGTGCGTGTCGTGCCGAACAAGTACCCGGCCCTGCGCATCGAGGGCAACCCGGACCGGAGGGGTGTCGGTCTCTACGACGAGATGAACGGCGTGGGAGCCCACGAAATCGTCATCGAGACGCCGGATGCGGACCTCGACATCTCCCTGCTGCCGCCGGACCATGCGACCGCGCTCGGCGGGATCTACCGTGACCGCCTCATCGACCTGATGCGCGACCGGCGCTTCCGCTACGTGCTCGTCTTCAAGAATCACGGTCGCGATGCCGGTGCCTCCCTCGCGCACCCCCATTCGCAGATCGTCGCCCTGCCCGTGACCCCGCTCGTCATCTCCCTCGAGCTGGAATCGGCGCGTTCCCATTTCAACCTCAAGGAGCGCTGCCTCTTCTGCGACATCATCGCGCAGGAGCTGTCGGACCGCGAGCGCATCGTCCTCGAAACGGAACGTTTTGTCGCCTTCTGTCCGTATGCCAGCCGGTTCCCCTACGAAATCTGGCTGCTGCCGCGGTACCACCAGCATGATTTCCGCGAAATCGCACCGGAGGACCTGGCGGCCTTCATGGCGGCCTTGCAGGAGGTGCTGCAGCGGCTGAAGGCGGTCCTGAAGAACCCGCCCTACAACTTCATGCTTCACACCGCGCCGAACACGGAGAGCTTTTCCCCGCGCGCCAACCACTGGCAGACCCTGCGGTACGACTGGCACTGGCACCTGGAAATCATCCCGCGTGTGAGCCAGGTCGCGGGGTTCGAATGGGGGACGGGCCTGTTCATCAACTCCACTCCCCCCGAACTGGCGGCGGAGATACTGCGCGACGTGGCGCTCTGATGCCGCCCGCCACCGCGCACTGAGCCGAATCGAGGAAGGAATGTCCTCCAGCCGTCCGTCCGCCCGCCGTCCCGCCGCAAGCGTCATCACCGCTCACCGTGGCAGGCCCGACCTGCTGGAACGGTTGCGCGCGTGCCTGGCGGCGCAGAGTTTCGGCTCCGGCAACTTCGAATGGATCCCTGTCGATGACGCCAGCCCGGGCGGCCCGCCCGCCTGGATGACCGGCGATGGGGTCGACGAGCCCTGGATTCGGCCCATCATTGCAAAAAAGCACCGGGGGCGGGCGGGCGCACGGAACATGGCCCTGAAAAAGGCCAGGGGCGGGGTCATCGCCTTGGTCGACGCCGACATGGAGCCGAACCCTGTCTGGCTGGAGATGCTCGTTCGGGGTGTGCGGGAGACCGGTGCGGTGATCGTCGGTCGGTGGTATCCCCACCCTGCGCTGCCGCGGACCGCTTTCCTCGAGTACCTCCACTCACGGGGCGCGGCGAAGTGCGAACCGGGGTGCGCTATCCCCGGCAAGTACTTCACCTCCGCCAATTCCGCGCTGCCGCGCAGTTGGCTGGAGCAATGCGGCGGGTTCGATGAGAGGTTCCGGGGGTGGGGCGGGGAAGACCTCGAACTCGGGCTGCGGCTCGAGGAGATGGGCGCGCGCTTCCTCTACGAGCCCCGCGCCTGGGCGTGGCATCTCCATCAACGCTCCTGGGCCGATATCGAGCGGAACTACCTCCGCTACGGGCGGGAGGTCGTCCCGGAGTTGCTGCGCCGCTACCCGGAAGCGGAGCGCCTGCTCTCGCTGGATGCACTGCGACCCCCGTGCGAAAAGTGCGGGCCCGGAGAAGCGTTCCGGCGAGCAACGGTGCAGCTCCTGAACCGGGGTGAACTCTACGGCCTCTTCCGCTTTCTGACGAATCTTGCGCCGCGTTTCCCCTGGCCGGACATGGTGTTCGATTTCATGTTGTTCTACTTGTACTCGAGACATTTCAGCGAAGCGGGAGTGAGCGAGGATGACTGAACGGGGACGTATCATCGACGGCAAGGTGGTGGCGGCGGCCATTCGCGGGGAGGTGAAACAGGAGGTGGAGAGGCGCGCCGGGGAAAACCGCCGGCCCGGCCTCGCGCTGATCCTCGTCGGGGACAACCCCGCATCGAAGGTTTATGTCAACATGAAGCGGAAGGCGTGCGAAGAGACCGGCATCCTCTCGCTGATCGACAACCTGCCGGGGACGATCACTCAAGGCGCCCTGCTCCGGCGGGTGCGGGAGATCAACGCGGACGAACGGTATCACGGCCTGCTGGTGCAGTCGCCGCTGCCGGACGGCCTCGACGAGGACGAGGTGGTGCGCGCCATCGACCCGCGGAAGGACGTGGACGGGTTCCACCCCTACAATGTCGGCCGCCTCGCCCAGGGCCGGCTCGAATTCGTCCCCTGCACCCCCCTCGGGGTGATCGAACTCCTGCAGCGCTACGGTGTGGACCCGGCGGGCAGGCACGCCGTGGTCCTCGGCCGCAGCCATATCGTCGGGATGCCGATGGCGCTGCTCCTCGCGCGCAAGGCGAAAGGGGGGAACGCGACGGTGACCATCTGCCACAGCCGCACGGTGGACCTGGAGGGGCACGCCCGCAGGGCGGACATCCTGATCGCCGCCATCGGACGGCCGCGTTTCGTCACCGCGGAGATGGTCAAGGACGGCGCGGTGGTGATCGATGTCGGGGTCAACCGCGTGGAGGACCCCACGGCGAAACGAGGCTACCGCCTCGTCGGGGACGTGGACTTCGAAGCGGTGAAGGAGAAGGCATCGCTGATCACTCCCGTGCCCGGCGGCGTCGGACCGATGACCGTTGCGATGTTACTGAAAAACACCCTCCGCGCGGAGGAGAACTTCCACCGGGA
>CAYOKT010000001.1:79528-106858 GCA_964404605.1 uncultured bacterium | reverse complement strand
CTGCCATCGGAGCTGGCAGGGCCACCCGACCTCGGCGCTTGCCACGCCATAGCCAAAGGCGAAGGCGGGTAGCCTTTGGCGAAGCCAGGGCTGACCCCGGGAGACTCTTTTCCCGGCGACACATCGCCGGGCTACGGCAGGATCATCCGAAGAACTTCATATCGTTCACCGGTGGGGCTCAGAACAGCGGGATATGCGCGGTGGCGAGGAGGTAGAGATACATCGCGGGGGCGACGAAGATGATGCTGTCGAACCGGTCGTACACCCCGCCGTGCCCGGGGAGCAGCCTGCCGGAATCCTTCTCCCCCGCCACCCGTTTCGCCATCGACTGCGCGAGGTCGCCAACCTGCGAGATGCCCCCGATGATCAGCGCGAAGACCAGGCGGTCCACGAGAGTATACCGGCCGCCGAACAGGGAGGTGATGAAGGCGGCGTAGAGGAGCGCGGCGACCAGGCTGGCGATCGACCCTTCGATGGTCTTTTTCGGCGAGATTTCCGGTGCGAGCGGACGCCGTCCCCACTTTCTGCCCACGAAATAGGCGGCGGTGTCCGCCACCCACACACCGGCGAGGAGGTAGATGATGAACCCCCCGGCGAGCCCTGCGTCCACCCACTGCGAAGCATCGCGCAGGAGGACCATCGTCGACAGGGGGATGGCGATCACGTTCAACGCATACAGGGAGATGACCGCCCTGCGGAAGGCGACCCTGACCGGGTGATGGAACAGCGCCTCGAAGGCGATCAGGATCATCGCGGGGGGCAGGAAGGCGATCAGGACCACCGGCCCGAAGAGGTGAACCAGCAGCGGCAGCACCCCGGCCAGCCCCTGGGCGAGGACCCGCGATCCGGAGAAATCCGCCTGCCTGCTGAAGGTGATCAGCTCGCCGGTGGCGATCATCGAGATCACCATGATGAACAGGGCGAACGGCCATCTCCCCACGAAGGCCAGGGCCAACGCGAACGGAATGCCCAGCACTGCGACACTGACCCGTTTCACCAGCTCGGAGTTCATTCCTCCCCAAGGCTAAGGATGGTCGCCGAGATCTCCCCTGTCCCGAGTTCCAGCAGGCCGATCCGCCGGGCCGCCTCGCGGCTGAGATCGAGGATCCGATCCCCGACGTACGGCCCGCGGTCGTTCACCCGCACGACGGCTGTCTTCCGTGTCTCGATCAACGTCACCCGGAGCATCGTCCCGAAGGGCAGGCTCTTGTGGGCGCAGGTCATCGCGTTCTGATCGAAGGTCTCCCCGTTCGCCGTCCTCTTGCCGTGGAAATTCGGGCCGTAGTAGCTGGCGACGCCGAACAGCGTCTGCCCGACCTGGAACTTCTCTTCCCCGCTCGCGGGAGGGGTCGTGGCGCGGGAGCGGGCGGCGGGTTTCGGCGTTTCCGGCGCCCGATCCACATTCGGAGGAGGCGGGCGATGCTTCGAGGTGTAGATCGGCGCGGGCGTACACCCCGCGAGGGCGGCGATCAGCGCGCCGAGCAGCACGCCGGCGGCCGCATGACGGCCTGCGCTCCGGCGGTTCAACGCGGCACCCCCACCTGGAAGGCGCCGCCTGTGTCGAGCGTCCCGATGATCTCCCGGATCGAGCCGATCCCCTCACTCTCAAGGTACCCGGCCAGCCCCCCGGTGAGCACGCCGGGGAGGCGCGGATCGGCGAAGAGCGCCGTCCCCACCTGCACCGCCGAGGCGCCGACGATCATGAACTCGAGCACGTCCTCCCACGACGTGATCCCGCCGATCCCGATCACGGGTATCTTGACGGCACCGGCCGCCTCCCACACCTTGGCGAGGGCCACCGGCTTGATCGGCGGGCCGGAATAGCCGCCGGTGACCGTGGCCACCTTCGGCCTCCGGGTGCGGTAGTCCACGGCCATGCCGACCAGGGTGTTGATCAGGCTGACAGCGTCCGCGCCGCCCGCCTCGGCCGCTTTCGCCCCCTCGGCGACGGAGGCGACGTTCGGGGTCAGTTTCGCCGTCACCCATCGGGAGGTCCGCGCCCGAACGCGCCGGACCAGCTCCTCGGTGACCCGCGGGTTCCGGCTGAACGCCATTCCGCCCTCCTTGACGTTCGGACAGGAGATGTTCAGCTCGTAGCCGTCGATCCCCTCCGCCTCCTCCAGGCGTTCGACCACCCGTTCGTACTCTTCCATCACCTTGCAGGCCACCGAGACGATGACCCGGGTTCCGACGCCTCGGAGTTTCGGGGCCACTTCGGCGAGGAACTCCCCGACACCCATGTTGGCGAGGCCGATGCTGTTGATCAACCCGTTGCCGGCCTCCGCCAGGCGCGGCGGCGGGTTGCCCTCCCAGCGCTCCGGGGAGATGCTCTTCGTGATGAAACCGCCGAGGTCGCCCGGGTCCGCGATCTCGGCGTATTCCAGCCCGTAGCCGTAGCACCCCGACGCAGCGATGATCGGGTTCCGCAGGGAAAGGGAGCCAAGCTGCACGCCCAGGTCAACGGCCATCGGGCACCTCGACGGCGAAGAGGGGAAAGACCGGCCCCTCGGAGCAGGTGAGCCGGTACGGCGTCGGTCCGCCGGCCACCCGCACCGCGCACCCCTGGCAAACCCCGATCCCGCACCCCATCTGCTGCTCCAGCGAAACTTCGACAATGTCGAGGCCGCCGCGCGGAACGACCTTCTGCATCGCCGCGACCAGCCCCCAGGGACCGCAGACATACACCCCGCCACCCGCGAGGCCCCCATCGCCCTCCCCTGCCCACGCGGCGAGCCGCTCCGCGGCGGGTTCTGTCACCAGACCCCTGCGGTAGGCGCCTCCCTCCTCGGCGGTCACTTCGATCGTCTCGAGAAGCGGATCGTTTTCGGCGAGCGGAATGTCCTCCTCCCCTCTCACCCCGAGAAGAAGACGCGAGGAGACGCCCTGCCGCAAGAGTTCCTCGTGCAGAAAAACGAGCGGCGGCAACCCAAGCCCCCCGGCGACGAGCAGGGCACGTTTCAACCCCGCCGGGATCGTGAACGGACGTCCGAGCGGACCGAGCAGGTCGAGGGTGTCTCCCATTCGCGCCTGCGCGAGCAGGGCCGTGCCCTCCCCGACGATCCGCCAGACCAGTTCCAGCCGGTCACCCTCCACCCTGCCGACGCTCAGCGGACGCCGCAGCAGGGGGTGGAACTCCTTCCGGACACGGACATGGACGAACTGCCCGGGCCGGGCATGCCGTGCGATTTCGGGGGAACGCAGTAAAAGGGAGTGGATGCCGGGTCGGATCAACCGGTTGTCGAGGATGGGTGCATCTTCGAGGAACTTCACGAACGGCGTCTCCTGGGCAGCGGCCGAATGTTCGGAGGTGCGTCCAAAGGTAAGGTGTAGCGCCGTTCGACGCGAGCCGCCACCGGTGCCCCATCCATCTCGCCGGGATGAAACGTGACCTCTTCCAGCGCGGTGATCAGGGCGCGGGCGAGACCATTGCCCGGCGGGTCCTCCGCGACCACGCGGAAGTGACCCGCTTTCCCCTCCGGATCGACGATATAACGCAGGAGTACATCCCCGCCGGTACCGCTGATGACCTCAGGCGGAAGGAGGTTGCGCGAATTGAGGATCGAAGCGATGGCCTCCATCCCGCCGATCAGGGCCGGCGGCCGGGTCAACTCCTCCTCGGGGACGGCCTGCACCACTTCCGGTTCCTCCTCCGCCACGGTGGTGTCGCTCGAGGCGGCGGCCAGTTTCGCTCTCTCCCAGGAACGGAGCAGCTGATCCGCCTTGGTCGCCTGGGGGGAAGCGGGGTACTTGTCGACCAGCCGCCTCAAGAGCTCTTCCGCCGTTATCCCATCGCCCAGTTCCTTTCCGGCGATGAACGCCGCGGCGTAGAGCGCCTCCGGGGCACGCGGCGATGTGGGATAGGTCTCCGCCACCCAGCGGTAGCGCGTGTAGGCATCCTGCGGATCGCTGCCCGGGGTGAAGTAGAACTCCTCGGCTTCGTGAAAGGCGGCTTCGTCCGGCGGCAGGGGTTTCTCCGGCAGTGTCCGCCCCAGCCTGCGCACGGCGTAGGCTCCGATCTCCGTCTGCGGGAACCGGTCCGCCAGCACGGCGAGGAGGGAATCATAGAGGACCTGGTCGGAATCGGTCGCCGCGATATAGGCCTGCGCGAGAATCGCCCTCGCGCGCACCGTGTCCGCGTTCTGCGGGGCGGTCAACTCGCGGAAGATGACCCGGGCGGAATCGGGTTCGTTCAAGTCGAACAGCAGGATCTCGCCCAACTGGAAGCGGATGTCCTGGAGATCGATTTTCATCGCCCTCAGCGAGTCGAGTACCGGTTCGGGATCGAATATCCGCAGCACTTCCCGCCGCGGTGCGGCTTCCTTTTCGGACTCGACGCTGTCTGGCGCTGCGGAGGCCTCCGCGCCGCTCACGGCCTCGGCGTTCCGCCCCTCTTCGTCCGCCTGGAGAACGGAACGGATGGAGGCGGCCTCCTCGCCCGCCTCCACAACGGCGGTGAGAGCCGGCGCTCCCTCTTCGCCCGGTGCCCCCTTTTCGCCCACCCCGCCCGGAGCCTCGACAGGCTGCTCCTCCAGGAGTTGGGACCGGTCCGGCGCCACGATGTCGAGCGAATCCGCCCCGGCTTCTTCCTCCCCGGAGGGTTCCGGCTCCTCGGGCGGAGCGAGGACGCTGTCGCGCCAGGCCCGTGACCACAACGGCGGCAGTTTCAGCGTGTCGAGCGCGAGGGAATCATAATACGCGGCCGCCTTGAGGGCGAGGGAATCGGCCGGGTCCACGGGGTTCTCGATCCAGCGTTCCGTGTAGTTGATCCGGGCCAGAGTGACCCTGCGGCTTTCGGCGAGCTGGTCCACCTTGTTCAGCCGTTGCAGAAGCGTGTCGGCCTTCAGCGCGTACAGGCTGCGCGCCTTCTCGACCTTCGCCTTCTCCAGCGCCTCCTTCGCCCCCGCCCTTTCACCCGGCAAGTGGAGGAGGATCCGGCCGCGCTCGTAGTACGCCTGCGAGGCTTCGGGCGTGCGGGGGAAGGATTCGATCACCGCGTCCAGTTCTTCAAGCGCCTCCTGCGTGTGGCCAAGATCGCGAAGCGAGAGGGCGTGCTCCACCATGATCTTGCCGTGCTCGTCGAAGTACCTCTTGTCCTTTATCAGCTTGCCGAGGAGAGCCAGCGCCTCCTGCGGCCGGCCGGATTCGCGCAACGCCTGCGCGCGCAGGAAAGAAGCCTGGAAGCGGAGACTGGTCGTCAGGTCCTGGCGGAGCGCCTGGGCGAGGTGTTCCGCGACGGCCGGGTAGCGCTTTTCGTGATACGCCGCCTCCCCCGCCCGCCAGAACGCCTCCCCGAGGATCTTCGGGTCCGTCGTCTGCTGGGCGACCTTGAGGAACTCCTCCTCGGCACGGAAGTAGGCCTCATCGACGTAGTACAGCTCCGCGAGGGCGAACTGCGCCTGGCTGCTCAGGGTGGGATCATCGGTGTCCGCGAGGAGACCGCGGAGGGTGGAGGTCGCTTCGGTGCGCATCTTCAACTGGACGTAGCACTTCCCCAGCCAGAGACGCGCTTCGGAGTAATCCGGGCTGTCGGGGTAGTTGGCGAGGAGCTCCTCGAACTTCCGCTTCGCCTTGTGATATTCTCCCAGCCAGAAGTAGGATTTTCCCATCAGGAACAGCGCATCCGGGATGTAGCGCGAATCGGGATACTTCTCGATCAGGCGCCCGCCGGATTCCACCGCCTTGCGATAACTCTGCGGCTTGGCCTTGGGATCGGTGGACCGCTCCCGCTCCCGCTCCCCCTCCACGAAGTTGTGCTTCGTGTTGTAGAAGGCGTTGAAGTAGCTGCACCCCGAAAAGGCGAGCGGCAGAAGCGTGAGCGCGGCGAGGACGGCGAAGCACGCCGAGCGGCGGATCCGGCGGCCCATCATCCGCGCTCCCCCAGGAGAGCCTTGACCTCTTCCACGATCCTCGGCATCGCCTCGCCGGAGGGCATCCGGAACACGAGATCGGCCAGGGGGCTGAGTTCCGTGGGTGCGGGGTTGATCTCCACGAGGCGTGCGCCCGCGGCCTTCGCCTGGTGAGGCAGCGCCGCCGCGGGATAGACGACGGCCGATGTTCCGATGGAGAGAAACACATCGCACCTCTGCGCCTCGCGTGATGCCCGGTCGATCGCCTCCGGGGGGAGCATTTCGCCGAACCAGACGACATCCGGGCGGATCAGACCGCCGCATTCGCACCGGGGCAGTTCGCCCTTGGCGAACTTCACCGTGCCCTCGGGGTAGAAGCGATGGCAACTGTGACAGCGGTTGCGCTGGATGTTGCCGTGCAGCTCGATGACATCGCGGCTTCCCGCGTTCTGGTGGAGGTTGTCCACGTTCTGCGTGATGAGGACGAAGTGCCCGAGCAGCTCCTCCAGCTCCGCCAGGGCGTAGTGACCCGGGTTCGGCTGGACCCCGGCCATCAGCTCACGCCGCCAGGAGTACCATTCCCACACCCGTTCCGGGTTGGAGATGAACGCCTCCACGTTCGCCAGCTCCTCCGGGCGGAAACGGCTCCACAAGCCATCCGCCTCGCGGAAGGTGGGCACACCGCTCTCTTTCGAGACCCCGGCGCCGGTCAGGACGCAGACACGCCCGGCGCCGACGAGGCTCTCCGCGAGTTTCCTGAAATCGTCTATTGCTTGCATTCTCGGCAAACCCTAAATTCCGGCCTTGTTATCAGGTAGGGATCACAGAACTTCAGGTTGGAGCAAATGCCTCATCATAAGTCCTGCATCAAACGGATGAAGACTTCCGAGCGTGCCCGCGCGCGGAACCGCCACTACAAGGTGATGATGCGCAAGGCGATCCGCCAGGTACGTGAAGCCGGCAGCCGCAAGGAAGCCGAAGCCGCCTTCGTGACCGCCACCAAGGTTCTTGACCGTCTCGCCGGCAAGGGGATCATCCACCGGAACCGCGCCGCCGACAAGAAGTCGCGCCTGAACGCGCTGATCCGTAATATGCCCGCGAAGTAAACGGTCCGTTCTTTCAACCGGTTGCACGCCCCGGGAAACGGCTCCGTTTCCCGTTTTCTCTCGCCCCGCCGCGATGCAGTGAGATCAACCGTCCGTTTCGGCGCCTCTCCGCGGCTCTTGTACCTACCGGCGGAAGGTTTCGTAATTCGGGGCTTCCTTCGTGATCACCACGTCATGGGGGTGGGACTCGCGCAGACCGGAGGAGGTGATCCGTACCATCTGGGTGGTGGTGCGGAAGGTTTCGATATCCGCCGCGCCGCAGTACCCCATCGCCGCGCGCAACCCCCCGATCATCTGGTAGAGCGTATCGCCCAGGTACCCACGATACGGCACCCGGCCCTCGATCCCCTCGGGGACCAGTTTGTCCGGCTCGTGCTCGTCCTCCTGGAAGTAACGGTCCTTCGACCCCTTCTTCATCGCGGTGAGGCTGCCCATCCCGTGGAACACCTTGTAGGTGCGCCCTTCGTAGATGATCTTCTCGCCGGGGCTCTCCTCCGTGCCGGCGAAAAGGGAGCCGATCATCACCGTGCTCGCCCCCGCGGCGATGGCCTTCGCGATGTCTCCCGAGTACTTGATGCCGCCGTCGGCGATCACCGGGACGCTGTGACGGTCCGCTTCGAGGGCGCAATCCATGACGGCGCTGATCTGCGGCACGCCGACACCGGCGATGACGCGCGTCGTGCAGATGCTGCCCGGCCCCACGCCGACCTTGACCCCGTCCGCCCCCGCCTTGATCAGGTCGCGGGTTCCCTCGGCGGTGACCACGTTCCCGGCGATGATCTGGAGGTCGGGATAGCGTTTTTTCAGTTGACTTACAACGTTGATCACCCCCGCGCTGTGCCCGTGGGCGGAATCGACGACGATGGTGTCCACCTGCGCTTCCACGAGGGCATCGGCCCGCCTCTCCCAGTCGCCGCCGGCCCCGATCGCCGCGCCGACCATCAGCCTGCCGCGCGCATCCTTGCAGGCGTTGGGGAACTGCGTGCTCTTCTGGATGTCGAGGACGGTGATCAGGCCGACCAGCCCGCCCTCCTTGTTGACGATCAGCAGCTTCTCGATCCGGTGCTTCTGCAGGATCTCCTTCGCCTGCTCGAGCGTGGTCCCCTCGGGGGCGGTGATCAGCTTCTTCGTCATCACGTTTTCGATCGGCTGGGCGAGGTTGTTCTCGAAGCGCAGGTCGCGGTGGGTCAGGATCCCCACAAGCTTCCCCCCGTCCACGATCGGAATGCCCGAGATCCCGTAACGGCGCATGGTGACGACCGCCTCCCCGAGGGGGCGGTCCGAGGGAAGGGTGATCGGATTCTCGATCACCGCGCTTTCGGAGCGCTTGACACGGTCGACCTCTTCAGCCTGCGCTTCGGGCGTCAGGTTCTTGTGGATGATCCCGATCCCGCCGTTCCGCGCCATGGCGATCGCCATTTCGGCTTCGGTCACCGTGTCCATCGCCGCGCTGACGAGGGGCATCTTCAGCTCGATCTCCCGCGTCAGGCGGCTGCGGATGTCCGCTTCCCGGGGAAGCACCTGCGAATTCGCCGGAACGAGGAGAACATCATCGAACGTCAGGGCTTCCTCAGGGCGTATTCTATCCATGATGAGTACCCGCCTTACTGTCCGACCCAGGGGACGATGACCTGGGTATAATACTGAAGATAGTCAAGGAACGCGTATCCGCTGCGATAGGCCAGAAGCACACTCCCGAAGATGATGATGACTCCCGCGATCAGCACACCCCACGCTCCGCGGTGGGAAATGCGGTACCCGACGCGGATCATCAGGGAGAGCCGGTAGAGGAACCAGAGGAAGAAAGCGAGATAGAGCAGGGAGATGATCGCGTTCAACGTCGGTATGTCGAGTAATCGGTAATAGAACAGGCCGATGGGGAAAAGGAACAGAAGGTGGCTCGATCCCCACGTGACGAGAAAGTAGGCCTGGCGGAGGCGAAGCGTCCCCTTGAACGGCAGGGAGACCAGCCAGAGGAGAACCGACAGGAGGAGAAACAGGAGGAAAATGACCGCCGTGAGCCAGAGCATCCCCTGGAGCGGTTCCCACGCCCAGATCACGAGCCTCCGCTTGATCTCGGCGAAGGGGAACAGGAGGGTCAGCAGGTAGTCGAGGGCGAAGTCCGTCCGCGCATGATGGAGCCGGCTTTCGAGGAGAATCCCCAGGATGGCGCTGGTCAGAACGAGGAGCAGCGTCGTCTGGCCCGCCTGGAAATAGCGGCGGTTGCGGATGTCCGAGAAGAAACCGTGCGTGTGCGCGAACACCCGGGCCAGGTTCTGGCGGAGAACGTTGTTTTGCCGCAGCGCGAGCAGGAGAATCCCGCCGACGATCAACGTCGCGATGGGGAAAAGGATGGGAAACGGCATACTTCGCGCGACCAGCGGCGGGGCGTCGATCCGCGCCCGCCCCAGCACCTCCCCGACCTTCTGCCAGGCGATGCGGTTCTCCCCGTGCTCGTTGAGCAGCCCCCGTGTGATCCAGTCGTCCCCGGCTTCCGCCCCGCGAATCAGTTGGGGCCATGCCCCCCGCCGGTCCCGGTAGCCGTCGATGATGAAACCGGGGCTCCCTTCGCGGCGAACCCAGCGGATCTGGTGAAGGAGCAGATCCGACTGCCGGATATGACTGCGGGTGCTGTCCTCCTCGCTCGACGAACGGAAGACGACCGCCCCAAGACTCCCCTCCAGCCAGACCCCTTTCCCCTGTAGATTCTCGTCGAATCCTTCCCGTTCGGCGTACGGGGGAAACTCGCGCACGCCGACGACCCCCGGCGGCAGGGACATCACTGCGTTCGAAGCAAAGGAGACGAGGAGAGGCCGTCCATCCTCCGCAATCGTCCCCTTTTCGAGGTTCGACAGCAGGTCGAGGGTGCCCGCCGTGAGGGGCAGCGCCTCCCCGACACCCCAGGCGGCGACCGAGGGATGGGAGCCGAACCAGTGATTCATCTCCTCCAGCACCCCCTCGAGACGGGTGAGGAAGACTTCGCCCGCGAGAAGGCTCTCCGGAACGCCGCGCAGGCCGGTGGTGGGCACGAGGAGCAGCCCGATACGGTCACAGGCTTCGGCGACACGTGGATGGGGCGGCGAGCCGATCACCCGGACAAGGTTGAACCCCTTCTCCTTGATCTTGCGCAGGGCCCGGTCGATCTCGGCGGGCGCCAGCGCCGCGCCCCGCTCCGGGGTTTCAAGGCGCAGGTCGATCCCCCGGATTTCCAACTTTTTCCCGTTGAGGAACAGGCCGCCGTCCCGCCATTGGAGGTCGCGGAAGCCGACATCGAGCGGCACCTTCCACGATTCCGATCCCTCGGTGAAGACGATGTCGAAGCGGTATAACCTAGGCTGGTCGCACGACCACAGCGACGGTGCACCCACCTCCCCGGAGAGGTCGACCTCCGCGATCTCCACGGGATCGAGGGCGACATCGACCGGCGCGGTCCTCCCGGCGACGCCTCTTCCGAGGGGCCTCCACTCGACGTGGATCTTCAGCGATCTCGCGGCGCTCGAATCCCGGAGGGCGATGCGTTGGTTCCGCAGGCCGAGGCGGATCCGCCACCGGGCGGCCTTCCCCTCCTCCGCCAGGTCGCTCTCCCACCTCATCGATTCGACGGAAACCGTCGGGCCGGCGACGAGGGCGACATCTCCGAACAGGCCGGCATAGAGCCGGTTGTCGTACGCCTTCGGCTTCAGGGGAATGGATCGGTTCGCCGAGAGTCTGCCGTCCAATTCGATGACGAGTTCGTTCGGGGCATCGGTTCTCAGCAGCCCCGGGGGCAGGTCGACGGAGAAGAAGGGCCAGTCGCCGCTGCGCGCCTCGAGCAGGCGGCCGTTCACCGTCACGGCGACATGCCGCCGGGCGCCCCAGAACACGATTCTCTGGTAACGTCCGGCGAGAGAATCGGGCACGCGGAAGCGGGTGCTCAGGCGGACCGTTTCATCGCTGGCGGGCCAGCAGACGGGCACCACCGTCTCGACCGTCTGCCCACCGCGGTTCTCCCTCTTCCAGGCCCCGGAGAGGGGGAGATAGGTCGTCCGGGCGGTGGGCGCGAAACTGCCCTGGACCGGGAGGTAGGGCTGCGCAGGGTCGCCGTGGTAAACCTCGTCCACGGCCCGCCCCGGTCCGGGGAAAAGCCCGACCAAAAGGAGCGTGAATACGAAGTTGCGCCACGGAGGATGGTTCACAGGGGAGCCCTTTTTTCACAAAAACTCAATATAGATGAGCATGCAAACGCCTGCAACGGCGCATCCGCCGCGCCTCTTGCCTCCCCCGCGGTTCGTGCAGTAGGTTCCGGCGTGATTCCGACCCCACACTCACCCATTTTCCCGAACCGCCGGTGGCCCTGGGTCATCCTGCTCACCGCCCTGGCCGCGTTCGCCGCTCCGGCGCTGGCGGCCGGCACCGTGGCGGACGGCGGGCCGCACTGGACGGCGATCCTCCCTCCCCTGTTCGCCATCGCCCTTGCGCTGATCATACGCGAGGTGATCCTATCCCTGCTGATCGGGGTCTTCGTCGGCAGCCTGCTCGTCTTTCCCGCCTCCCCGCTGACGGCCTTCGCGCGCATCCCGGAGGAGTTTCTCTGGACGGCGCTGGCGGACCGGAGTCATGCGGCGATCGTTCTCTTCAGCCTGATGCTGGGCGGGATGGTAGGCATTCTGGCGAAATCCGGGGGCACGGCGGGACTCGTGCACACCCTGCGCCGGTTGACCTCCGGCCGCCGCGGGGGCCTGTTGATGAGCTGGCTGCTCGGGATCATCATCTTCTTCGACGACTACGCGAACACCCTGCTGGTCGGCCAGACGATGCGCCCCTACACCGACCGCCTGCGGATCTCCCGCGCCAAGCTGGCGTACATCGTCGATTCGACCGCGGCCCCGGTGACCTCCATCGCGATCATCAGCACCTGGGTCGGCTTCGAGGTGGGACTGATCCGCGACGCCGCGAACCACCTGCCCGCCCTCGGGGATGCCTACCTCCTGTTCATCCGTGCGCTGCCCTACCGGTTCTACAGCCTGTTCGCCCTGCTGTTTGTGGGGATCCTCTCCTTCACGGGGCGCGATTTCGGCCCCATGCGCCGGGCGGAGGAGAAGGCGATACGAGGGAATGATACGACGAAACAACCCGGTGTCGTGGAGGAAAGTGCCGCCGTCCCGCCGGCCGGGCGGCACTCCTACCTCCTCGCGCTGGTGCCGATCGTGCTGGTCATCCTCGCGACGTTCGCCGGTCTCTACCTCTCCGGCGTCCACCGCGCGCCCCCCGGGGCGAAGCCCTTCGAAATCCTCGGCGCGTCGGATTCCCTCGCCGTGCTGCTCGTGGCCTCCTTTCTCGGCCTCCTCACCGCCGGCACCCTCGCAGCGGTGCTGACAAGATTGAGGGTGGCGGAGGTCTCCGACGGCCTGCTGGACGGCATGCGCTCCATGCTGCCCGCGATGGTGATCCTCCTCCTCGCCTGGGCCCTCGGAGATGTCTGCGACCGGCTGGGAACCGCGAAAGTCGTGGTCGAAGCCACCACCGGGCGCCTCCCCCCGGCCCTGCTGCCGGGGGTACTCTTCACCGTGGCGGCGGCGGTCGCCTTCTCCACCGGCACCTCGTGGGGGACGATGGCCATCCTGATCCCCATCGCGCTGCCGCTTTCGGTGCAACTGCCCCTCGCCGCGGGAGCCGGACAGGCCGTGACGCACGGGGTCCTCCTGGGGAGCGTCGGCGCGGTTCTCGCCGGCTCCACCTTCGGCGACCATTGCAGCCCCATCAGCGATACGACCATCCTCTCGTCCATGGCGAGCGGATGCGATCACCTGGCCCATGTGCGGACCCAGATCCCCTACGCCGTCCTCGCCGCCGGGGTCGCCCTGCTGGTCGGCTACATCCCCGTCGGATTCGGGGTCTCCCCCTGGCCTCTGCTGCCCGCCGGACTCCTGTTGCTCTACCTGTTCCAACGGTTCCTCGGCAGGACGGTGGAGGAACCGGACCCGGGCGCCGAGAAATGAAATGCCGCCGTCATCCTTCCCCTGTCCGCGGCGGGTACGACCGCCGGGCCCCGGCTGCTTCCGGAGTACGGGAAACTCCGGTAGCATCATGGGTTCAGGGGAGTATATTTGAAAGTTTGAACGGAATCCTCAGAGACGGGGAGATCGCATGCGAGTGCTGATCACAGGGGGCGCCGGTTTCATCGGCTCCAACCTGGTTCATTACCTGCTCCGGCAGCGGCCGGGGTGGGATGTTGTGAACGTGGACGCGCTGACCTACGCCGGGAACCTCGAGAACCTGAAAGCCTGCGAGGACAACCCGCGCTACCGCTTCTACCATGCGGACATCACCGATGCGGACCGGGTGCGCGAGGTGCTGCAGGAGACGCAGCCGGACGCGGTGATGCACCTCGCGGCGGAATCGCACGTGGACCGGTCCGTCCTCGACCCCCTCGTATTCGTCCGGACGAACGTGATCGGAACGCAGATCCTCCTCGATGAGACCCGCCGCCTGGACAAGACGGTCCGGTTTCTCCACGTCTCCACGGACGAGGTCTACGGCACCCTCGGCCCGGAAGGCTTCTTCACCGAGGAGACCCCGCTGGCGCCAAACAGCCCCTACTCCGCCTCGAAAGCCGCCTCGGACATGATGGTCCGGGCCGCTCACGCCACCCACGGGCTGGACACCGTGATCACCCGGTGCAGCAACAACTACGGCCCCTACCAGTTCCCGGAGAAGCTGATCCCGCTGATGTTCACCAACGCCCTCGAGGGAAAGCCGCTGCCGGTGTACGGCGACGGGATGCAGGTGCGGGACTGGCTGTATGTCGAGGACCACTGCTCCGCCCTGCTGGCGGTCCTGGAGAAGGGCCGGACGGGCGAAGTGTACAACATCGGCGGCCGTAACGAACAGCCGAACCTGGAGATCGTCCGCCTCATCCTGAAGCACGCCGGACGGGGCGAAGAGCTCATCCGTTTCGTCACCGACCGCCCCGGACACGACCGGCGGTACGCGATCGACTGCGGCAAGATCGAGCGGGAGCTGGGATGGAAGCCCGAGCACTCCTTCGAGGAGGCGCTGCCGAAAACCCTCGAGTGGTACCGGGAGAACGAGGAGTGGGTGCAGCGGGTGAAAAGCGGCGCATACCGCGAATACTACAAGCGCTGGTACGGAAAGAGGCTGGACTGAGGGGCAGGGAATGAAGCGTCGCATGCGCCGGACGATCGCGCCCTGGCTGCTGGTCGTCCTCGCCGGTCCGGTCCTCGCGCAGCCGGTGCCTCTCGGGGACCGGGTGTATGACCTGCTGGACCAGGCTTCCCTGCGGGGCGTGATCGAGGGACCCCTCGACACGAGGCCCTATTCCCGGTCCCGGGTGGCGGAGTTGCTGGTCGCCGTGGAGGACGCCCGCCGCCGGGGAGAGGCGCTCCCCGCCTCGATGGCCGGCGAACTGCGCCGGCGGCTGGAAATCTACCGGCGGGAGATCGATGAACTCATCGACCCCGGGTGGTGGGCGCCGGTGCAGCCGTACCGGAGCCCGACGAGCGATCTCGCCCGGCGGATGCTGCCGCTGGGGTGGACGGCGGAGACCTGGAGCCCCGACGGCCACGCCCTGAGCCTGCGTTACCCGGGTGGTCAGTGGGCCACGGTGGATCCCGTGTACTCCGCCTGCCTCGACACCCGGGAGGAAGACAAGAGGTTCTTCCGGCGAAGCTGGGGGATCGCCCTCGAGGCGGGACTGCTCCCGGCGCTCAACGCCTGGGTGCGCTGGCAGGACTTCGCGGAATGGGGCAACGACCCCTACGACAGCCGCGACAAACTGGTCGACGACCGGGTCGGCTGGGCCAGCCTGCGGGGCGAGAAGAGCACCTACTACGAGGATCTGACCGGAGGACTGACCCTCCAGCATGGTCCCCTGATGGTGCTCTTCGGGCGCGACCGCGTCCGCTGGGGACCGGGACGGCGCGGCGACCTGTTGCTCTCCGGGGAGTCCAGCCCCCTCCTCCAGTTCCGGCTCTCCGTCCGTTTCGGTCCCTCCGTGCAATTCACATCGCTCGCCGGCGCCCTGCACGCCTGGCCCGAGGTGGCCGATACGCTGTACACGGCTCCTTCCGGCCGGTTGCGGAGAAGCCTCGACGACAAATACCTTTCAGCCCACCGCCTGGAAATCGCCCTCTCCCGCGGGTTGAGCTTCGGGTTGAGCGAAGCGGTGGTCTACGGCGAACGGGCATTGAGCCTCTCGTATCTCAACCCCGTCAGCGTCTACTTTTCCGACGAGCACGACCAGGGGGACCAGGACAACGTGATCCTCGGGGTGGATGCGCGCATCGACCCGGCCGCCGGGGTCTCCGCCTGGGGCGAGTTGATCCTCGATGATTTCCGATTCGCCAAGCTGGGATCGAGTTACTTCGGCAACAAGGTGGGCTGGCTTGGGGGCGCCGCCCTCGCCGGTCCGGGCGGCATCCTGCCGGTGGAGATCGGGGCCGAATATGCCGGTCTGCGCCCGTTCGTCTACAGTCACGTTTTCCCGATCAACACGTTCAAGCAGTGGAACGCGCCCCTCGGACTGCAGCTCCAGCCGAATTCGGACCGAACTTCCCTCTGGGCGGAGTGGTGGCCGCTGGCAAGCGTATCGGCCGGGCTGGAAGCCGAGCTGATCCGGCACGGCGAAAACGGCTACGAGAACGGGGAGTGGCTGAACGCCGGGGGCGACATCGACCTGCCCCACCGGGAGATCGATCCCGAGGAGGCCGCTTTCCTCGGCGGTCTCAGGCGCGATCATACACGGGTCCAGGCGTGGACGGCCTGGTGGATGCTCGAAAACCTGGCGCTGCACGCGATGATCGGGTACGACCGCGATGATTCGAGCGGAACGGAAGGCCTCATCGGTTCACTGGCGTTCTCGTGGAACGCCCCCGTGGACCGGCGCTGGACCCTTCGTGGACGATAAGGAGCTGAAGCATGGGTGAGACGAACAATCCCCCCCAGGCGACGACGCTGTGGGATCATCTTTCCATCATCATCCGGTGGCGTAGAACGGTCATCCTCATCATGTCCGCTGTCGCCGTCCTCGCCGTTCTCTATGCCTTCCTCGCCCGGAAGTGGTATTACAGCGAAGCGATGGTCCTGCCTCCGCCCGCCAACACCTTCGGGCTGGGCAATTTCCTCCCCCAGCTCAACCTGGGATTGTTCGGCGCGACAGGGATGCTGAGCAACGAGGTGAACCTCGTTCTTAATGTCCTCGAGAGCCGCAGGATGAAGGACCTCGTCATCGACCGGTTCGACTGGATGGACCGTTTCCCCCTGAAAACCCGCATCAAGGCATACGCTCGCTACCGTAAGAAGATCAAGTGGGAGGTCACCGAAGAGGGGGCGATCCACATCTGGATCACGGAGGTCGATCCGCAGCTGGCCGCGAACACGATAAACTTCATCGTCGCGGAAACGGCGCGCGAATACAACCGCATCACGGTGTCGCAGGCCCGCAACCAGCGGGAGTTCCTCGAGAAACGGCTGCTGCAGAACAAGCGTGACCTGGAGATCGCCGAAGAGGCGCTGAAGGTCTTTCAGCAGGAGACGGGAGTCATCGCGCCGGAGGACCAGATCCGGGCCTCGGTTGAGGCGCTCGCTTCGATCAAGACCGAACTGATCATGGCGGAGGTGGAATACGAGGTGTTGAGCAGCACCCTGCCGCCCAACTCCTCCGAGGTGCTTCAGGCCGAGGAGAAGAAGAATTCCCTCGCGCAGAAATACGAGCAACTGAAAAAGTCCAGCGGCAAGCACGACATCATCATCGGCCTTGATGTAGCTCCTGAAGTTTCCATTCGTTACCTTCAACTATACCGCGAGATCGAGCTACAGGGAAAGATCCTCGAGTTCCTCCTTCCCCAGTACGAGCAGGCGCGAATCGCCGAATCGCGCGAGAAGGGAAACCTGTACGTCCTCGATGCGGGCCGTGTCCCGGAGAAGAAGTACAAGCCCAAGCGGGCGTTCGTCGTCCTCGCCATCCTGTTCATCAGTTTCGTCATCCTCTACCTGATCATCAGCTTTCTCGAATGGTACCAGTGGCTGCGTGAGCGGGACCCCGAAAAGTACTCCCTGGTCCGGGGGGTCCTCGTCGGCCTGCAACCCCGCAACCTGTTCCGCTGGCATTCCGGGGAGCGCCCCTGAACATGCCGCCGCTCCAGTCAAAAGTGGAAGATGTGCGGGCGGAGGCCGTCCCCATCTTCCTCGGCCTGCTCGCCCTCACCGCCACCGGCGCGGTCGTTCTGGGGACCAGGTACGGCACGATCGGCTTCGCGGCTGTCTTCCTCGCGGTGGCGTTCGGTCTCTTCCTGTTGTGGAGGGTCGAAACGCTCCCCGCGATCACCATCCTCTATATGTCCCTGCTTCCCCTCGAATCGAAGGCGGATGTCTTTTCTCTCCCCTACTTCTACTATACGCCCCTCTCCCCCGTCCTGATGATGGCGATGCTGGCCGTGCTTTTCCTGGAACGCAACGCCGCGCTGCCCCGCACCCATCCCGAGGCGCCGCGGAAAGACCTGCTCGGGACCTGGATCCTGTTGCTCATCGCCTGGCTGACCTTCGAGACGCTGCGAGGCTTCGCCCTCCACCACCAGATGCGTTTCATCCGCTCCGAGCTGTTCAACCTGGCCTTCCTCCTCGCCTACTACTTCTGGAGGACTCTCTTCCGCTGGCGCGGCCAGTTCGAGGGGTGGATGAAATATATCGCTGTCGTTTCGGGGCTCGTGGCGATTATTTACATGTATTTCGTGTCTATCACGTTCACGAACGTTCTTGATTTCATCTTTTTCCGCATTATTACGCGTCAAACCAACCTGTTGATTATCGCGGTCCCCGTCGTCGGAGCGCTGTACTATTCCTCCCCCCATCGCGCATCCCGCTGGGGTTGGGGCCTGCTCGCCCTGCTCCTCTTGGTGGAGACCTTCATCAGCCAGCAGCGTGGCCTGTGGCTTGTGGTCGCCGGTGAGCTGTTCCTTCTTGTCAGCCTCTACTCGTTCCGGGACGGCTGGAACCGCGTGGGTCTGCGCCGATGGGCGATCTGGGTTCTTATCCCAATCGTTCTGATCGTGGTGATTCTCCTCGGAGCGCTCACCCTGCTGCACATCGATTTCCCGACTCTCTTCTCCCGCTGGAAGAACATCGGCACGAAGCTGGATGCTTCCGCGATGATGCGCTATTTCGACATCCGGGACGGGTTGTGGTATTTCAAGCAATCCCCCCTCATCGGGGCGGGGGTGGGCGCCACGATGTTCATCTCCTTCAACCATGCCCATTTCTATTTCTTCGACAACAGCTACATCATGATGCTGTTCAAGGGCGGGCTGCCGATGCTGCTCTTGTACCTCGTCATCTACGGCATCGGGCTGTATCGGGCGCATTATGTCTTCCGGTATGGCGGTACCTTCCGGCTGCGCATGTTCGGCCTCGCGGCCCTGGTCGCCATAACCGGCATCCTGGTCCTGTCGACGATGTACACCGCAATCCTCTACTATCGCTTCAACTTTATCTACATGATGATGTTCGCTCTCGTCACGGTTCTGAAGGAGTCCCATTGCGAACTACCGGGGAAGCAGCCGCATGAGCCGCAGTATGCCTGACAAGCCGCGGGTCTTGATGTTGACGGCCCGGCACAATCCCTTCGATGGAAGGATCTTCCATTTCGAGGCGAAGACGCTGGTGGAGGCCGGGTTCGAGGTGACCATCGTCGCCCCGCGCGCCGGCGGGGAACCGGTGGAGCGGGACGGCGTCCGGTTTCTCCCCTTCGAAAAGGCTCCCAAGGGGGTCGCGAGGAAGCTGTCGACACTCAAGGCGCTGGCGCAGGCCGCGACCCGGCTCGCCCCGGATGTCCTCCACGTGCACGAGGTCGATGCGCCGCTGCTCGCGGGGTGGTGGGCGAAGAGGCGGCTCGCCCGGAAGGGCCGCCGCGCCAGGCTGGTGTACGACTGCCACGAGCCGTGGCCGTTTTTCTATGCCCGGAACTTCGGGGAACGGGGACTTCTCCACCACGGTGTCAAGCACGCCGTCATCGCCTACGAATCCTGGATGCTCAGGCACGGCGTCGACGGGGTCCTCACGGCCCACGACCTGGAAGCGGATTACCTGCGCTTCCTGGAGCCGCGAATCCCGGTCCGAACGTCGCTCAATACCCCGCCGCTCGATGCCTGGCCGGACACGCCGCCGGTGAGGGAAGGTCCGATAGAAGTCATCGGACACGAAGGCTACATGACCGAGAAACACGGGTTGAAGACCCTTCTGGGCGCCTTCGAGAGGTTGGCGAGGGAGCACCCCCGCCTGCGGCTGCTCATAGCGGGAAAACTGCAATACCCCTCCGACGAGGAGTATTTCCGCTCCTGGTTGTTGCGGACGAACCTGCAGGATCGCGTGGAATACCCGGGTTGGGTGCAGCGCAACGATCTCTGGCGCTACCTGGACCGCATGGACATCGGTATTCACGCCACCGGGATGGATGCGAACGCCGTTCGTGTCTGGCCCGCGAACAAGATCATGGCGTATCTTTCCCGCGGGTTGCCCATCGTTTCGACTCCCCACCCGATGAACCGTGCGATGTTCGCGCGCTACGGTTGCGGAGTCGTCGCGGATGGTGGGGGTCCGGAGGCCCTCGGGGATGCGATCGGCAGCTTGATCGATTCCCCCGAGCGGGCGAGGAAAATGGGCGCGGCGGGATGGAAGCTGGCGAAGGACCGGTTCGATCCCGCTCAATCACGGCGCGAACTGCTCGCTCTCTACGAAGAGCTCTTTCGGGAGGAGACTCGAACCGCTCTCTGAGCGGTTTCGAGGAGACCATCATGCAGTGGATCAATCTCCTTTTCCTGTCCACGATCAGTTTAATTGTTTACCATGTCTTCCTCTTTCCCATGATCCTGCTCCTGTCGTCGGGGAGGAAACGGCGGACATTCCCACCTGTCGATGATGAGAGCGCCCCCCGCGCGGCTCTCATGATCGCGGCGCGTAATGAAGAGAAGTCCATCGAGGCGAAGCTGGAGAACTGCTTCGAACTCGACTATCCGAGGGAGAAGCTGGAAATCGTCGTCGTCGCGAACGGTTGTACGGACCGGACGGCGGAAATCGCCGGCCGGTACAAGGACCGGGGGGTGAAAGTCTTCGAGTACGGAGAAATCGGGAAGACGGCGGCGCAGAACATCGCCATCCGTCACCTGGACTGTGATGTCGTGGTCTATTCCGACGCCAACGTGATGTACGACCGGGAAGCGCTGCGTCATCTTCTCGCCCCGTTCGCGGATCCGACGGTCGGCTCGGTCTGCGGACACCACCGTTACCGCCGGTCGGACAAGCCGGCGGGCGCGGCGGAGAGCTTCTTGTGGAATGTCATCGAACACCGGTTGAAGCTGGCCGAGGCCGGCGGCGGCGGTTTGATCGGCGCCAACGGTTCGATTTACGCCGTGAGGGTGGACCTGTACCGGCCCCTGCCGCACGATGTGACCTCGGACTTCTTTGAGCCCCTGTACCTGGCCTGCCGCGGCTATCGCACGGAATATGCCCCGGACGCCATCGCCACCGAGGAGCCCGAGAAGGACATGACGGCGGAATTCGACCGCCGGGTCAGAATCATTCAGAAGACCGTTTACAATGTCCTGCAATTCCGGTGGATGCTCAATCCGTTCCGCACCGGCCGGATCGCATGGATGCTGTGGAGCCACAAGGTTCTTCGCTGGCTCTTTCCCCATCTCCTTTTCCTGGCCGTCACGGCGAGCTTGATCCGCCTGGAGAAAAAGCAGCAGAACGCCCTGGACTGGATGCTGCTCTCCGGCGTGTCGCTCTTCGGTTTTCTCGCTCTTCTCGGACGTGGATTCGGAACGAAAAAGACCATCCCCGTCCTGTCGCACGCCTATCACATCTTCCTGTTGTTTCGCGCGGCGGTGATCGGGACGTACCGATCCTTCACCCACGGCGGAATCGCGGTATGGGGACACAACCGTTGACCTGGCTCATCCGTCATCGAGGCCCGGTCCTGGTGCTCATCGATCTGATCGCCTTCCAGGCCTCCATCGTTCTCACCTACATGCTGCGGTTCGAATCGGGGATGTTCCAGAACCCTCTCCGGCCCGACCTGTACCGGGTGGCGGTGTTCCTTACCCTCTTCTGGTTCCTGATTTATAGCCTCCGCGGGATGTACCGGCGACAGAAAAGCATCTCGCGCTATGAAGCGATTGTCGAGGTCAGCAAGTCGGTGCTCCTTGGAATCGCGCTGCTGTTCGTCATCAGCTTCGATCCTTCCAGGCCGCTGGGATCGACACGTGTCGTGCTGCTCACCTATGGCCTGCTGCTGCTCCTGTTTTCCGGCGGCGGGCGAGCCCTGTTCCGGACCTTCATCCGCTCCCTGTTCCAGCGAAGAATCGGACTGTACCGCTCCGTGATCGTCGGCTTCGGCCCGCAGGGAAAAACCCTGTACAGAACCTTGCGAACGAAGCCCGAATTCGGTCTCGAAGTTGTCGGTATCGTCAAGGTGCCGGAAGATGACGTGCCCCCCGACGACCCGCGGGTCGTCGATCTCGATGCGCTGGAAGACCTTCTCGATACCCCGGAGCGTGAGGCTCCGGTCGAATATGTGTTGATCACGCTCGACCCGAGTGATCGAACCACGGTGATGGACATCATCGATCGCGTCACCCGTTTTCCCGTGAGGATCATGATCGTCCCGGACTTCTTCCAGGTCCTCACCGGGTTGGCGAGAAGCCGGGAGCTGTACGGCGTCCCGATGCTGGAGGTGTTCCCGGACCTGCTCGGGCCCTTCGAACGGATGGTGAAACGGGGCATCGACCTCCTCGGCGCGCTCCTGGTGCTCACCGTCGGTCTCCCGATGATGCTGATCCTGGGGCTTGTCATCGTCCTTGACTCCCGCGGAGGGGTGTTTTACATCCAGAAGCGGGTCGGGTACCGCGGCCGGGAATTCTCGCTGGTGAAGTTTCGCACGATGATCGCGGACGCCGAGAAAAAAACCGGCCCGGTCTGGGCGACCAGGGACGACCCCCGGGTCACCCGCGTGGGCCGTTTCCTGCGGAAAACACGGCTGGATGAACTCCCCCAGTTCTGGAACGTGCTCATCGGACAGATGAGCCTCGTGGGACCGAGGCCCGAGAGGAAGGTGTTCGTGGAGGAATTCGCCAGGCGCGTCCCCTTCTATACCCGCCGGCTGAACGTGAAACCGGGCGTAACCGGGTGGGCCCAGGTGCGGCGCGGGTACGACACGAGCATCGAGGATGTCCGCGAGAAGCTCAAGTACGACCTGTTTTACATCGAGAACTTCTCACTCGGACTGGACATCAAGATTCTCCTCAACACCATTCTGGTGATGCTGACCTTCCGGGGTCGCTGATCCCCGGTCATGTGCGCCGGATCGACTGCGGCGGAAAATTGGGGTATGCTTGATGCACGATATACGCAGAGTGCGCCGGGACGCGGAAGAGCTTCGCCTCGCCATCGGCCGCAAGGGGTACGAAGCGGACACGGCGGCCGCCCTCGAGCTCGACACGAGGTGGCGCGCGCTCGTCACCGAGGGCGATCGCCTGAAAGCCGAACTCAACCGGGCGAGCATGGCCATCGGAGCCGCGAAAAAAGCGGGACGGGACGCGCAGGAGGAGATCGAAGCGGCCCGGCGGACGCGCGAACGCATCGCCGAAGTGGACGAAGAGAAGCGGGTGATTCAACAGCAACTGAGGGAGCTCCTGCTCTCCTGGCCCGCCGAACCCGACCCGGATGTCCCCGAGGGTCTTACGGAGGCGGAGAATGTCATTTTCCGCGACAGCGGCGACCTCCCCGAGTTCGATTTTCCCCTCAAGGACCACCTGGAGCTCGCCGAGGCGCTGGGGATCCTGGACATGGAGCGCGGCGCGAAGATCACCGGCTCCGCCTGGCCGCTGTACATGGGCGGCGGCGCGGCGCTGGAGAGAGCCCTGATCAATTTCATGCTCGACCTCCACACCCGCGAGCACGGCTACACCGAGCTGTTTCCCCCGTTCGTCGTCAACGAGGACTCAGCCCTTGGAACCGGGCAGCTTCCCAAGCTGGCCGAGGACATGTATCGCATCGACCGGGAAGGGTTTTATCTTATCCCGACTTCCGAGGTGCCGGTGACCAACATGCACCGCGGCGAGGTCCTCTCGGCGAAGCAGCTTCCCCTCAAGTACGCCGCCTATTCCGCCTGCTTCCGTCGTGAAGCGGGTTCCTACGGCGCGGAGACCCGCGGCCTGCTTCGGGTGCACCAGTTCAACAAGGTGGAGCTCGTGCAGATCACCGAACCGAACGACAGCGAAGCCGCCCAGCAGGAGATCCTCCAACAGGCGCTGCGCGTGCTGGATCTCCTGAAATTGCCGTACCGGGTCGTCGAACTGTGCGCCGGGGAGTTGTCCTTCGCGGCGGCGAAGTGCTTCGACATCGAGGTTTGGGCACCCGGCACGGGCGAATGGCTGGAAGCGAGCAGCGTCAGCAACTTCCGCGATTTCCAGGCCCGGCGGATGAACCTGCGTTACCGTCCGGAGGGCGGCGGAAAGCCCGCGCATCCCCACACCCTCAACGGGTCCGGTCTCGCGACGAGCCGCCTGATGGTCGCCCTGCTCGAAAACTATCAGACGCCGGAAGGACGAATCCGTGTGCCCGGCGTTCTCCAGCCCTACCTTGGGGGGATGGATCAATTGCGTGAGGTCCGGCGGTGAATATCCTGATCATCGGCGCAGGAGAGGTCGGCAGCCACCTCGCCAACCTGCTCAGCAGGGAAAACCACAACATCACGATCGTGGACAACGATCCGGAGAAGGTGGCGCGGATCTCGGAGACCCTGGATGTCCTCGCCATCGAGGGACTCGGCACCAGCCCCTCCACCCTGAAAGAAGCGGGCATCGAGCACTCGGACATGGTCATCGCGGTGACCACCGTGGACGAGGTGAACGTCCTCGCCTGCATGGTCGCGAAACACTTCGGCGTGAAAACGAAGATCGCCCGGGTCCGGAACCGGGAGTTCACGCGGCATTCCGGCTTCCTCGACCCCGCCGAACTCGGGATCGACCTGGTGATCCACCCCGAACTCGAGGCGACCCGGGAGATCGTCCGCCTCGTCCGTTTCCCCAACGCGATCGAGATGATCACCTTCTGCGAAGGGAAGATCGCGGTCGTCGGCACCAAGGTGCAGGAAAACGCCCCCGCCGCGGGGAAACAGCTGCACGAACTGGGCGGCGGGGACGGTGACCGGCTGCTGTTCCGCGTCATCGCGATCTCACGGGACGGCGCGACGTTGATCCCCCGCGGGCAGGACCGCATCGAATCGGGCGACGAGCTCTATGTCACCTGTCACACCGAAGACCTGAAGCAGGTGTTCGCCCTCGCGGGGCACGAACAACGGGAAACCCACTACGTGATGCTCTACGGCGCCACCGCCATCGGGCGCATGGTCGCGGAGGAACTGGAGCAGGACCGCGACCTGCACATCAAGCTCATCGAAGGAGATCCGGAGCGCGGCAAGGAGGTGGCGGAAGACCTGGACAACGTCCAGGTGGTGCTGGGGGACGCCTCGGACATCGACCTGATCACGCGGGAAGGGATCATCGACCAGGATGTTTTCGCGGCCCTGAGCAACGACGATGAGAACAACATCGTCACCTCCCTGCTCGCGCGTCATCTCCGCGTCCCGAAGACCATCACCCTGATCGGCAAGTCGGACTACGCTCCGATCGTGAAGACCATCGGCCTCGATGTCGCGATCAACCCTCGCCTGCTGACCTCGAACGCCATCCTGAAGTACATCCGGCATGGGGAGATCGTCAGCCTGCGCCACATGGCGGGGGTCAACGCGGAAACCTACGAGTTCCAGGTCAGCGCGACCTCCAAGGTGGTCGGCAAGAAGATCCGCGACATCTCCTTCCCCAAGGATTCCATCGTCGTGGCCGTGGCGCACCGGGACGGTCCGGAGATCCCCGTCGGCGACACGAAGATCTACGTCGGGGACAAGGTTGTCATATTCTGCCTGCCCGATGCGGTGGGACCGATCCTGAAGCTGTTCGAGTGAACCCAATCCACCGTGAGCTGTCGCCGTGAGCCATCCAAAGGCTGTCTTCCGCACCGTCGGGGCGATCCTGCTGATGCTGGGCTTTTCGATGCTGCTTTCCGTCCTCGTCTCACTGGTGTACGGGGACGGTGATTCGATCGGAATCCTGATCGCAGCAGGCTGCACGGTCCTGATCGGAGCGCTGGGGCTTTGGCACGGAAGGGGCGCGGCGGAGCTGAGCACTCGTGACGGCTTCGCGGTCGTCACCCTGGGCTGGCTGGCGATGAGCGCCTGCGGAGCCCTGCCCTTCCTGTTTTCCGGCGCGATAACTTCCCCCACCGACGCCTTCTTCGAATCGGCAAGCGGCTTCACCACGACCGGGGCATCGATCCTCACGGACATCGAATCGATGCCCCACGGCGTGCTCTTCTGGCGCAGCTTCACCCACTGGGTCGGAGGCATGGGGATCATCGTCTTCTCCATCGCCATCCTCCCCTTCCTCGGCGTCGGCGGAATGCAGATGTTCAAGGCGGAGTCGCCCGGCCCGACGGCGGACAAGCTCACCCCGCGAATCCGGGACACGGCGGAGATTCTCTGGGGGGTCTATGTGCTGATCACCGCCGTGGAAATCCTCCTGCTGCGGTTCGGGGGCATGCCCTGGTTCGACAGCGCCTGCCACGCTTTCGGGACACTGGCCACCGGCGGGTTCTCGACGAAGAACGCCTCGATCGGGCATTACACCTCGCCGTATATCCATTACGTGATTACGGTGTTCATGTTCATCGCGGGGGTGAATTTCAGCCTTCACTACCATGCTCTCCGCGGGCGGTTGAAGCAGTACTGGAGGAGCCCGGAGTTCCGGTTCTATCTCGGCGTGGTCCTCGCCAGCATCCTGGTCCTCTTCGCTCTACGCCTGTTCTACACCCATCCCGGTTCCGCGAAGACGGGCCTCGAGCGGGCGTTTCGCGAGGCGGCCTTCCAGACCGTCGCCATCTCGACCACCACCGGGTACGCCACGGCGGATTTCGAGCTGTGGCACCCCCTCGCCCAGTTGCTGCTGGTCGTCCTGATGCTGATGGGCGGCATGGCGGGGTCCACCGGCGGCGGGCTCAAGGCGATGAGAGTACAGATCCTGATCAAGCAGGCGCGGGTGGAACTGCACAAGCTGATCCACCCGGAGACGTTCTACCCGATCCGGCTCGGCCGGAAGGCGCTCTCGGGGGATATCGTCGCCAACGTGCTGGCTTTCTTTCTGCTCTATGTTCTGCTGACCATCATCGGCACGCTGGCGATGGCGGCCCAGGGGTTGGACCACATCACTTCACTGACCGCCGTCATCGCCTCCCTGAGCAACATCGGCCCCGGTCTCGGCGCGGTCGGACCGACCGACAACTACGCCGCCATCCCAACCCTCGGGAAGTGGGTGTTGAGCTTCCTGATGATCATCGGGCGGCTGGAAATCTACACCGTGCTCGTACTCGTCACCCGGACCTACTGGGCGAAATAGCAAACCCGGCTTTCGGCCGGGCTGTTTCGTCTTTCTCCGCACGATGCAGACGGATCGGAACCTGTCGGCGGGGCAGGCTTTCCTACCTCTTCTTCACGAATCCGCTCTTGTCGCGCTTCGGGCTCCAGCCGGGCAACTCGACCAGTTCCTCGAGCAGCCTCCGGGCCTTGACTCCCATTTTCGCCGGGAGATGATACTTGATCCGCACGAGCAGGTCGCCCCGCCCCCCGTTCCCTTTCGGCAGGCCTTTCCCCTTGACTCTCAGCGTCGAATCGGGCGGAAGCCCCGGCTTCAATGTCAGCTTCACCTTTCCCGAGGGGGTGGGGACTTCGATCTCGCCGCCGAGCATCACTTCGAGGAGGTTCAGCGGGCACTCGTAGACGACATCCGGCCCCTTCGCCGAGAGGTAGGCATCCTCCTTCAGCCGCAGGACGATCCGCAAATCGCCGTTCGCCGCCCCTCCGCGCCCGGCATCGCCCTGTCCCTTGATCGTGAGGGTGTCACCATCCTTCGAGCCGGGGGGAACCTGTACGGTGATTCTGCTTCGACCACGCGCGATTCCCGTGCCCCCGCAGTTCAGGCAGCGATCACGGATCACCTGCCCGGTCCCGTTGCAGTTGCGGCAGGTGACGAAGACGGTTTTCCCGCCCCGGCTGGTCGGAACCTCCCCGATACCGAGGCAGATGTTGCACTGGGCGGGCTGATGGCCGGGCTTCAGCCCGCGCCCGCCGCAGACCTGGCAGACGGCCTCCCGGTTGACGAGCACGGTTTTTTTCGCGCCCTGGGCGAGCTCGACCATGTCCAGGTCGAGGGTGATCTTCAGGGTTCTTCCCGCGCGCGGGGGCGCGCCCTCCTCGACGCCGATCCCGACGCCGA
>CAYOKT010000001.1:52518-79428 GCA_964404605.1 uncultured bacterium | reverse complement strand
CGACGCCGATCCCGACGCCGAACCCCGCCTTGAACACCTTCTTGAACAGGTCGGAGAATGGAGCGGCGGGTTTCCCCTTCGACGCTGTGCGCACCTTCGCGCGCAGAGCCTCGTTCTGCTGGTAAATCAGGCGCTGTTCGGGATCGGAGAGGACCTGGTAGGCTTCGGAAATACGCTTGAATTTCTCTTCGGCCTTGGGATCGCCGCGGTTGGTATCCGGATGGTACTTTTTCGCCAAGCGGCGGTATGCTTCGCGGACCTGACCCTGGGTGGCATCCGGTTGCAATCCCAGTTCACGGTAATAGTCTTTCCGCGTGGCCGGCACAGCTCACCTCTCCCGAAACGGTCAAATATAACGGCCCTCGGGCCGGAGCGGGATGTTGGGTTCATCGAGAGAACGAAAACCCGTGATCCCATGCCGATGGTGACGGCATCAGTCCACGGGTTTCAGGAAACTACTCATCACGCCCTGCAGGGTTCAGGCTTCGGAATCCTCCCCGGGTTCCGCTTCCGCGCGGGGCCATGCATCACGCAGCATTTTCTCCGAGGTTTTATCGATCACCGGGGGCCGGTCATAGTACCCCTCAGCCGTCCGCCGCCTGACCGTTTTCAGGTCCTCCGCCCTGCCGGCATCACCGAGGGCTCCCTCGACAAGACGTTCCGCGAGCCGGTCCATCGCCTCGGGGTCATCGTAGTGTCCACGCTGGATCTTGTCGCGGACCGCCGCGAGCTTCGCCTCGCGTGATGCCTCCCCGTACGCCTCGCGGTGCAACCGGACCATCTCCTGGTACCGGCTGACCTCCACGGCGTCCGGCGAAAGATGGGCGCTGTCACCCTCACGCGCGGACGTGGACGCACCCTTCCGAGGCTTTATCTCCGCGGGCTTTTCCCCGGGCGGTTTGACCCGCTGGGGGCGAATGCCCGAAGGGCCGGAAGGATTCGATATGGAATCAGATACCACCGGATTCTCCCTCGCCGATTGCTGGAGCGAATGGTCCGAGCACCCCGATCACACCGGCTGCTTTTTCCGTGCCTGTTCCCATGCGTCCCGCAGTTCGTCGAAGATCTTGATCACGGGGTTCAGTCGATCCGGGTCGCTGGTGGCATTCGCCATGATGATCTCACGAGTGAAGAACTCGTAGAGCGAATTCAATCGATCCGCGACTTCGCCGCCCTTCTCCGGGTTCAGCGAGCTTCTCAGCTCGCAGACGAGATCGAACGCAAGATCGAAACTCTTCACCCGGGAATCAAAGTCCTTTTCACGGATCCCGCGTTGGGCTTCCTTCAAGGCGCGGATGACCGCCTCGTAAGTGGTGATGATGAGCGTGCCGGGATCGGCGGTGGTGAAGTTGACCGAGTTGTACTGCTCGTACGGGTTGAACTGGGCCATCTTTCACGCCTCTAAGTTAGTTTACACCATTCTATCCGACGCTGCAAGTCGTATATCTCGGCTATTATCCGACGGCACCCAGCCATTGACTCTGGTTCTGCGCCGCCGAAACCGCCTGTTCCATCGCGAGGAATTTCCGCGTCAGCGAGTCCCGCTTGACACTGAGCCGCTCCTCGTATGCCTCAATCTGCTTGTCGAGCGCATCGATCTGATCCTGGTAGCCGTCCTTGACGGTTGTGATCATCCCATCGATGGAATCGGTGACCTGCTCGACTAGGTTGTCCGCCATCACCCCTGCGCCGGTACCCAGGCGAATCGTGCCGCTCACGGAGCTGGGACCGCCGCCGGGATTGATGAAGCGTATCCGCAACCCCTCCACCGAGGTGCCATCCGCCCCGACGAGGTAGTAATCGTTCTCCACGGTGGCGGCCTTGCCGTCGATGGTGTTCGTCCCGCTGGGATCCAACTTGCCCGCTGCCGTGTAACTCGCCACGACGGCGTAGCTCCCGCCCTTGGTGTTTTCGGTCCGGGCGAAATACTCGAGGCTCGGGGAAGTAGAGCTGCTGGTGAGGACGAAGAGATCGGCGACGTCATCGATATTCTCTTCGAGGGCCTCCTGAAGATCGCTGTCGTCCACCGTGAGCTGGCCGCCCGCGCCCGTCGTGATCCCGATGGCTGACAGGTTGGAAAAGGTCGCATCCGACGGCAGACCGGGGATCTCGTTGATGACGATCTCCGTGAGTTTCGTCCTCAGGTTTTCAATCTGGCTGTCCCCGGCGAGGATACCCTGGATCTCGTTCTCCGTATCGTAACGGGTATCCGTCCTGATCTCGGTCATCACATCGTTGTACGCCTTGACCCAGTCCTTGATACTCTGCTTGATGGAGCTGAGATCATCCGCGATAGTGATCTGCACCCCGGTCGCATCGGTATCCTTCAGTGTCAGGGTCACGCCTTCCAGGACGTCGTCGATGACGTTGCTTTCGCGGGTAATCCAGCTCGACGGCGGGTAGCCGTCCACGCGGATCTCCGAATCCTGGGCCGCCTGGGTGTTCGTCCACTGCCCGGAGCTGAAATCCCCGTTGTCAAGGGTCTCGGACACGATGGTGATGGTATTGCTCGCCCCGGTCTCCTTCGAGGTCAGCACCAGGTGGACAGGGTTGCTCCCGCCCCCGTCGTCGATGGTGGAGGCGATGACACCCGGGTTGTTGGTGTCGGAATTGATCAACTGCACCAGGCCGGTCAGGGTGGTGCCGGCGGGAACGGTGACGGCCACATTGGACCCGGAGCCAAGTTGATAGGTGAAGGTGCCGGAACCGGGCCCGTTGTGAACCGGGGTGCTGTTCAAGTCCGCGAAACCGCTGTGGACCTCCACCTCCGCCTGGGCCAGTTGATTGACCACGATGGTATGGTTCCCCGACACCGCGTTGGAGGTGGCCGATACCGACAGCACGGAGGTGTCGGAACTGGTCGCACTCTTCTTCAGCAGCTCATCGCGGGTATCGATCGCCTTCGAGCGGGACTGGAAGGTCTCCAGGTTCGTCTGGATGGAACTCCACGCGCTCTGCTTCCGCTCGTACTCGTCCTGGCGTTCAACCAGCCTCTGCATCGGCTGGGATTCGATCTGCATGAGCAGGTCGACGGTCTTCTGCCAGTCGATGCCCGAGGCGATACCGCTAATGGTTGTCGGTGAGGCCATAAACGACTCCGATCACTCACCCGAATAACGGTTATCCTATTTATTTTCTTTCGCTTACCTCCAAGAAAAAACCCATGGAGGCGCGGTCCGACCCGGAACCTGCGCCTTCCATGGGTCTTTGGGGTTTTCGGTGGTACTGGTCGCCGAACCTTACCCTGTCCGGTTCGCGATCAGACGCCTTGTTAGCCGATCAAACCAGCGACAATCTGCGGAACCAGGTTGGCCTGGGCCAGCATCGAGACGCCAGTCTGCATCAGGATCTGCGACCGAACGAAGTTGCTCATCTCAGCCGCGATGTCGGCGTCACGAACGTTCGATTCGGATTGCACTGCGTTTTCACGACTGATCTGCAGGTTCAGAATCGTGTTCTGCAGACGCGAGACATACGCACCAATCCGGGTACGTTCGGTATCCTTCGTGTCGATCGCCGAATCCATCGAGGTGATCGCGCGCTGAGCGTTCAGCGTGTTCGTGATGCTGAGTCCGGAGAGGCCCAGAGCGGAGGCACGCATGTCAGCCAGGTTGATGTAGTAGTAGTCCTGGTTCCGCGTGTTGTACGTGCCGATGTGGAACTTCAGGCCGGTACCGCCGGACAAGCTCCCGTTCAGCAGGTACACGCCGTTGTAGTTCACCGTCGACGCGATTCGGGTGATCTCGCTCCTCAACTGTTGGAACTCAACGTTGAGAGCCGAACGGTCCAGAGACGTCAGCGAACCGTTTGACGCCTGGATTGCGAGTGCTCTCATCCGGATCAACTTTTCGTCGATCACCTGGAGAGCGCCTTCCGCGGTCGCCAACAGGTTGACATTGTAGTTGGCGTTCTTCTCCGCTTCGTTCATGGATGCGATCTGAGCGCGGAATCGCTCACTGATCGCCAGACCCGCCGGATCGTCCCATGCGTAGTTGATCCGGAGACCCGACGACAAACGGACGATCGCATTATCCAAGTCGGTCTGGGTGGTCCAGATGTTCCGCCGGGCGATCAGCGAGAGCACGTTGTGGTTGATGCGCGTGCTCATGCCGTACCTCCTTGCTGTGTTACCGAAAGAACCCCTTGCTACCACTTACTATCGGCGGTATTTCCGAATCCTTGAGCGTTACAGCAGGGATTTCTCCCCCATCGCACTCATGCGCTCCGAAGAGAGACAGCCGGCGACAGCACCCGAGGCAGGGACTCACCCGGCGGAACAGCCCATGGAGGATGTCCCGCGTCCGCAGCTTGTCAAAGAACAGTCCACCTACCCCCAGCATTCCATCCGGGGATAATCCTTCGAAGGCTTCAATTCACGAAGCCCTTGCATGTACTGGCGGCCGTTACGCAGAGTGCCGCTTTCCCTGTTCAAACGGGCCGCCTGGGCGTCCAGCGCCCGGAATAATACGGCTTCCTTCTCCCTCGCCTTCTCGATCAGGCGCCTCTCCTCTTCGCTGAGGGAGGGACGCCTGGCGGTCCCTCTCTTAAAGGGAGGGAGAGGACGATCGACATCCAACCCGAACAGCTCGGCGATCAGTCTGCCTCGTCGATCGAGAGCCGCGTTCAGCGCGGAGGTGTGCTCGATCCGCGCCGCCTTTGCGGCCTCTTCGGTGGCTTCGAGGATCTCCCAGGCGAGTTTCGGCCGCACGGCTCTCTTGTTCACGCCGCCGCCCCAATCTCTTTCAGGCTGTCGATACCGCGCTTCCAATCCTCGAGCAATGGTTGCAACTCGTACTCGATGAGATCCGCGATCAGGATCGAGTCCTGGTTTCTCTGGGCGTCGATCAACTCATCGAGAAGCTGCGACAGGCGATCCGTAGCGCTGTCGAGGGTCATCTCACCCGTGGAGATCTCATCACCCTTTTTCTCGAGCAGCGTTGCGACGGAATGGGTCGTACGCAGGAGAATCTGCAAGCCATCGAGGCAGCGGACGAAGAGATCGTTCGACCCGGTCACGTTCCCGAGCCGGTACTGCTCGGAAGCGCTGTTCAACTCGAGCATCAGGGCCTTTCGGAACTCTTCGATGCTCTCCAGCGTCTGCACCGCGAGATCGCCCGCGAGCCCGGTGGTCACCTCCATCCGCTGGAGATTCTCCGCCTTCGCAAGGTGGTGCTCGGCGACACCGGTGATGTCCTCGCCGTTGACACGCACCCCGACGACCCTGCGCCGCTTGTCGAGGTTGCTCGCGATCCTGCCGACGATGTCGCCGACCGTGTCCTCCCCTTCCACGGGGACCTGGACCACGTTTCCATCCACTACGACATCCAACATGTTACCCTCCTTCCACCAGTACCGCCGTCCGGCCGACCTTTCGTTCCACAGCCTTGATGAGGGTCTCCGCACGGTGATCGTAGGTGTGATTCTGCAGTATCCGTTCACGAGCCTTTTTCATCCGATTCTCGCCGCGATCCCTGTGCTTCAACAGGAACCGCGCCAGGTCCACGGCCTCCGCCGTGTCCCGGTATACGAAGCACTCCTGCTCCACGCGAAACAGGGAGCGCAGGTCCTCCTGGGCATCGGTCAACAGGATCCCGCCCGAGGCGGGGATGTCGAAAACACGTTGATTGACCGATGTGGGCATCTGGTAGCTGGTCGCGTTCAGGTGCACTCCGCCGCGGTAGATTCGCGGCAGTCCGTCCGGGTATTCCACCGGTCCCATCCAGGGGAGGTCCGGGAGCAGGCTTCGCCACCCCTCGTCGCCGTACAGGGTCAGCCTGAACGGCGCGCACGCATGGGCGAGTTCCCTTCGCAACTCCCGCGTGGCCGTGAACGCGGCGGCCGAGGCGAAGGTGAGTTCCTGCCGCCTGCTCCACCCGGAGATGTCGATCCCCTCCTGGTTCGCCGCCTCCCTGAGAGCGGCGGTCGCTTCGACGCGCTCCCCGCGCAGCAGCATGACCGTCCGCTCGAGCAACGGGCTTTTCACCGCCCCGATGCCCGCCTTCATCCTCCAGGACGCCGAGGGGGCGACCATCGAGTTCGCCACCCACCGCAGCGCCCCCTCTCCTCCGTCCGGCCCCGGAACGAACCGCTCCGGGTCGGTGGCGAGAGGGAGAAACTCCACGTTCTCGAAGCCGTACGCCCGGATCTCCTCCAGGGTGCTCCGCTCCCAGGTGAAGAGAAACGCCGCCTCATCGGCCTGCTTGGCATGGTCGAGGAGGATGAACCCGGGGCGGTCCACGAACCATGATGCGTAGGGCAGGCCGATCCGCCGGAGCAGGGACGCCAGCTCACCGCGCGAATCGAACCCGAGGTGGTTGATGGTGACGAGGAGATCGGCGTCCATGCCGGCCGCGAGCAGGTGGGGAATGAACTCGGAGTCCTCCTCGAAGCGAAGCTCCGTCACACGATGCCCCAGCCGCCGGAGGGCGTCGCCGAGCTCCCCCTGGATGTAATAGTCGCTCGCGAGCAGGAGAACATGGTAGGGCGGCCGTTTCATCCTCGGCCGGGTCCACCTGGAACCACCTGTGGCGGCCTGCACCGTCCGCCCGTTCCCCGGTTCGAGCTGGCCGGCACCGGGTTCGGCCGCCGCCGGGGACTCCACCACCGATTCCGGCGGTGCACCGGAGACTCCATCGTCCTCGGCGGGATAAGCCGGCGAACCGGCGGGCGCGGCGTCCGGCGGCTCTGTCACGCCGTCATCCCCGCGATTCATCAACTCCAGGACTTTCCCGGCCAGGTCCCGCATCCACAGCACCGCCCGGTCGAGATCCCGGTAGACCAGCACGGTCGCTTCCGCCTGGGCGCGGAGTCCCTCCGCGGGCAGGTTCTGCTTGCCGAACTGGAACAGCATCAGCAGCGGACGCCACAGGGGATGCACGATCATCCTCTCGCCCAGGCGGCGGTCCACAGACTCGATCTCATCGCCGAGGGAACCGATCCGCGAAAGGTGCTCTTCCGGCTCTTCCGCGAGGGAGGCGAGCTCCTTCGCCATCGCCATCCCCCGGCGGGAGTCGCTCAGCAACTCACCGGCGGCGTCCAGGTCACGGCGGAGAACCCGCACCGGCTCCTCTTCGAGGGGGGCGGCGTGCACGCGGGCGAGAGCCCGGGCGACACGATCCGCCTCCGGTCCGCCGGGCCGCAGGCGCGGTTCCAGCAGCGCCTTGATCAGCTCCCGGTACAATTCGCGCGCGATGGACTCCGCCGAGGCAGGAATCGTTCCCACGGGCCACTTGCGCCACCAGCCGTCCTCATCGAACCCGGTGCACCAGATCCGCGCCTCCCGGCCGGCGGCGCTCGCCGCCGCGTTTTCGATGGGCTCGCCCGCCAGCATTTTCTCCGCCAGGGAGGCCACCAGTTCCGGCCGGATCTTCCGGTGGCAGTCGTAATGGGGGCACTGCACGTGGAAACTGCACGGGAAGCACTCGATCTCCGGCTCGACGATCAGGTTGCCCTCCCCGTAGGGACCCGTCTCATCGGAGAGGGCAGAGCCGAGGGTGAGGACGAGCGATCGTGTGCCGACCGCCTGCGCGAGGTGCATCGTCCCGGTGTCATTCGTGATCAGCAGGTCGGCGCGGGCGAGCCAGGCGGCGAGATGCGGAAGGTCGGTGCGCCCCGCGAGGTTGCAGGCCCCCTCGCCGATGACCTCCGCGGCGGTCTCCGCCCACTCCCGCTCCTCCTCCGTGCCGAGCAGAACCAGGGAAGCGCCATGACGCTCCCGCAGCAGTTTTCCGGCCGTCCCGAAGTTCCCGGCGTCCCAGCGCTTGTCCTCCGTCGAGGCGCCGCACTGGAGCGCGACGAGGGGGCCCCTGCCGGCGAGACCGAGATGCTCCGCTTCGGCCTGTACCTCGCGCACGGCCTCTTCCGGAATCCTGTAGCTCATCCGCGGGCGCTCGCCGCGGGAGGAGAGGGCGCCCCCCACCCCGACCGTCACATCGACGAGATGGAACGGGTTGATGCCCCGGTTCAGGTTACCCGCGAAGAAGTAGCGCGCCCAGGCGCCCTCGATCACCCGGCACCCTTCGACGTCGAGGTAGAGCCCGCCGCGCACGGGTCCGCGCATCAGGGTCGCCATCATCGCGCTGATCATCGTGTAGCTGACGTTGTAGATGGCTTCATATTCGGTGCTCAACAGGGGGGCGATCCCGTCGCGAACCCGGCGGTACAGCGCGGCGAGGGAATCGCGGCCGCCCTCGCTTTCAGCGATCACCCCGAGGGTCGTCAACCGGTTGAAGTCCACCGGGATCACGCGATCCACCCCCATCCCGAGGGCGATGGGAACGAACCCCTCGACGGCCACCAGCTCGAGGGCGCAGCCGGGGTGTTCCTCCCGCAGCCGGTCCATCATCGGCCCGGTCATCAGCAGGTCACCCATGCGGGTAAGGTTGATGATCGCGATTCGCCCGCTCACGCCGCGTATTCCTCCACCGGTTCAACCTGTGCAAGGGGAAGCGAAGAGATGGCCCTCACCCAGCCCTCGAGGCGCGAAACACCCCGCGACACAACCGCCTCCGGCCCCTCCGCGTAGTAGCGCTCACGCTCCAGGCGGGCGGAGAGAAGCATGCCCGAAAGGTCCCCCGCGAGGGGCTCGAGTTCGCCCCACCGCGCCTCAAGCGTCGCAAGGCTTGCCTCATCAGCGCCACCCGAATCTCCCGCCAACCGCCGCCAGCGGCCGAGAATGGAACCCGAGAGCTGAAGCGCGCGCACCAGCGCATCGCGCTCGGACGGTTCCAGGACCCGGACGGCCTGCTCCTTCTCCCGCCGGGCCGGTTCACTCCCCTCGAGGAGGGCAAGCCACAGCGGGCGAAGCGCCGCCGCCTTCTCCCCCGGCCGCGCCGTGGGATGCGTGGAGGCGTACTCCTCCAGGGTCAGGATTCCCCTCGAGTCGAAGCCGGTCTGCACCAGCCGGAACCTGCCCCCCGCCGCGAGCAGATGCGCAGTGTCCGGTTCCCTGCCCGCCAGCGAGGCGAAGACCGTCTCCGCCACCGCCTCCACGGGGATGCTTCCGCCGCAGACCGGGTTGGGACAGGGATGCTCCTCCGGGCAGGGGTGGGTCTCCTCGAGGGTCTCGAACACCCACTGCCCACCGCGGTAGGGAGCGGTGTCCTCCGGCCGCGCCATCGCGAGGAACAACGAAACCGTCCTCGTTCCGACGGCGGCCGCCAGGTGCAGGGGACCGGTGTCATTCGTCACCAGCAGGTCCACGGCCGCGAGGAGGCCCGAAAGCTCCTCCAGCGAACACACCCCGGCGAGATTCCTGACCCGGCTGGAGCAGCGGTCCGCGATTCCGTCCGCGAGCGCCGTCTCCCCCGGTCCCCCCAGCAGCAGGGGAGTCGCACCGGTCTCCGCGACCCGGTCCGCCAGCGCGGCGAAATACTCCGCCGGCCACCGACGGTTCGGGTGGTTCGCCCCGGGGTGCAGGGCGACGACCGGCCGCGGCAGGCCGGCGAGAAGACGCTGCGCCGCCGCGAGGGAGCGGTCCGAGGGCACGTACTTCACCGGGTCCGGGTGGTCATCCCCGCCGACGCCATGCCGGTAGATGTCGCACAGGTTGAACGGGTTGGCCCTGCGGGAGTGGTGCGCCGCGAAGAAGTGCCGCAGCCAGCGCCCGCGCACATACGGCGTGCCGCCGGGCGACTCGCAGCGCCCGAACGCCGCCGGTGCCCCGATCATCCCCGCCAGGCGCGCCGCGTAGCGCTCATGGGTCAGGTTGACCACACGGTCGAAGCCCCGTGAACGCAGATCATCCACCCACTGTTTCCACAGCTTCCAGTTCGTTCCGAGCCCTTCTCCACCGCTCCGCAGGCCGGGAACCAGCAGGCTCTCCTGAAACGGGATCACCTCATCCACCCCGGCGATCCCCTCCGCGAACCCGGCGAGGGATTCCCCCGCCAGGAGCGAGACCTCCGCTCCGTGCATGCGCTTCAGCGCCTGCGCGGCGGGGGAGGTCTGAACGAGATCGCCCAACCGGGCGAGGTTGATCAGGAGAACCTTCATACCACGCCTTTCTCCTTCGCCCAGGAGTGGAACTCGTGCATTAACATGAAGATGGCTTCCGTTTCGGACAACTCGTGCTCCTGGGTCTCGATCTTCTCGACGATTCCCTCGAGGGTCAGCTCCTCGTCCGGTTCGCCCATCCGCCGGAAGAAGGAGGCCAGCTCCTCGTCCTCCCCGGCTTCCTCCACCAATGTCTCCACCGTGTTCAACGGCACCTGCGGGAAACCGGGTTCATGGTGCGCGAGGATCACCTCCAGCGCCTCTTCCATGCGATGGCGATACGTATGTTCGGCGAGAACGCGCCGCCGCGACGCCTCGGCGACCGCCCGGGCCTCCTCCGGATGCGCCAGGTAGTGGTCGATCGCGGCGCGGCATTCGGCCAGGGTGCGGAAGGTGACGATCTCCTCGCCGGGGGTGAACAGTTCCGGCAGCAGGGAGCGCTCGTCCACAAGCTGGAACCCTCCGGCGGCGGCGATCTCGAAGGTCCGGGGGTTGACGAAATCGCCGTGCGGATTGACCCCCTCGGTGTAGGTCGAGGAGTGCAGGTTCAGGTTGATCCGGGAGGCGTTGAAGATCTTCACCGCCTCCTCGGTGCCGATTCTCTCCCCGTTGCGCTGGAGGACCTTCGCCAGGGCCGCGGCGTTCTCCCACTCGTTGCCCCAGAGCTTGAAGTCGTAGTCCAGCAGCCCGAGGAAGAAGTGCCGCCGGTTGAAGTATCCCGCGCCCACATGGCTCAGGTCGCTGCCGAACTCCTCCACTTCTCCGGGCGACAGGGAGAGCGGGCGGTGGATTTCGGGGTCCGCGGCCAGGGGGAGGTAGTGCGCGTGGCGGACGCCCGCCCGCCGAAGCTCCTCCTCGTACCACCCCTTCTGGATGTGGAAGAAGACATCGTACAGGGGGGCGTAGCGGAGCCCGTACTCGAACAGTCGTCCATCCTCGACGAACCAGAAGGCGGTGGGTATGCCGAAGCGCCGCAGCTCCTCGAGGACTTCCGGGGTTGCGGGCGACTGGGCCAGGAAGAAGACGATCTGCGCCTTCATGTCCAGCGCCTTCGCGGTCACCGATTCCGCCATCAGGGTGGTGAACAGCGCCTGGAGCTGCGCCTGGTGGGTCGGATCCCGGGAAACGCGGTCGAGATGCACCCGGGCGGGGTCGAACACGCTGTTGTCGAGCACCTCGACCCGGTGACCGAGGGACTCGAGCGCCCGCGCGACATAGCCGGTGATCGGCAGGCTGCCGCCGTACAGCGGGCTGACGACAAGAATGCGCAGGCGCCGCCGCCCGCGGGAAAGGGCCTGGCGGACCCGGGCTTCAAGCTCATCCGTCACCCGGGGTGCGTACCGGCGCGCGGCGGGGGATACGTACAGCTTCCCGCCCTGCAGACCTTTCGAACCCTCCAGGAGATTCCCCAGGCTGTCGAAAAGCGTTGCAGGCTCCTCGCCCGCCAGGTACTCGGCCGCATCGAGGACGGGGCCGAAGTCGCGCGCCCGCAGCGCCGCCGAGGCCACGCGCAGGGAAGGCTCCACCGCGAGCACCTTCATGGAGGGGTTCCGCCGGCCCAACTCCTCCGCCAGGTACCCCAAACCGACCCCGATCAGCACCATCACGGCGGGCGCGGCCGTTCCCTCCTCCAGCAGGCGGCCCGCGAGAGCTTCCGCCTCGCGGCGGGGATCGTATCGGCTGTGCACCGACCGGCCGTCCACCGCGAGGGTCGGCCCGCCGTTGCGAGCCGCCTCCCAGGTGCAGTCCTCCGGCTCGACCTTCACGAGGGAGAGGGCAAGTTTCTCCGCGCCCCGCTCACGGAGCAGGGCGAGATTCCGCTCGAACCTGTTCTCCGCGGACACGGGCATCACGCTCCCCCCCGCGCCCGGCCGTGCGATTGCAGACGGCCACTTCCGCCCCGCGAGGATCCGAAAGGGTCGGCGACTCTCCGCTTCTGCAACACGGGCGCGGGGACGAAATACCCGCTCACCGCGCGCCTGCGCAGGGTGATCTCACTCGCCTCGTCGCGCGGATTGCGGGCGTGGAAACGCTGCCACAGGGCGACGGTGAACTCGGGCGCATGACGTGTGAGGAGAACGTGGTCCAGCCCCTCGAGGGCGCAACGGTTGTCCTCGTTCAGGCTGTGCGCGCGCCGGTAATGTTCGAACGCGGTCCAGCCGCAGACCGGGGCCGCGGTGCGGTTGAACCCGGCGGTGAGGTCCTGCCCCGCCCGGGATAGAAGGTCACCGGCGGCGACATGCAGGGATGCGAGGTCCGAATCGGCGGGCATCTCGAGCACTCGCGCCGCCCCGGCAAGGTTACCCTCCGAGAGGAGGAGCCCCGCGAGCGCCGCCTTCGCGCGATCATTATCCGGCTGCCGCTCGAGGGCCGTTGCGAGCATGACCTTCGCCGCTTCTGCGTCTCCCCGCGCCTCGAGCAGCTCGGCGCGCCGGGGGTAGTCGAGCAGCGAGATGTTCTCAACGAGGGTTTTCTCCGCTTCGCGCCGCAGCGAGTTCAAGCGGGGCCATTTCCACGAAGCCTGCCACTCCCCCCAGGCCGCTTCGGTCGCCGCCCGGCGGCCGAAGCGTTCCCCGCGCGGGGAGAACTTCTCGAGATCCGTGGCGATGCGCCGCGCCCGGTGAAGAATGGTGTGCCCGGCGGCGACATGTTCGGCGGCGCGGGCCCCGATCCGCGCGATCCTGTCGGGTTCGGCGAGCAGGCCGCTGACAATCCGCTCGAGATTCGTCGGGTTGAACCCGACCAGGTCCTCCCCCTCCGTGAAGAGGTCCTCCTCACCCCTTCCCGCCTCGGTGAGAACGACGGCCCCGCAGGCCATCGCCTCGAAGGTGCGCAGATTGATCCCATCGAAGAGAAGCTCATTGAGGACCACTTTCGCGCGCCGATACAGGTCCGCGACGTTCTCCACCTTTTCCGCGCGAAGACCGCCGCCGTCCACCACCTTCACCTCTGTGATGCTGCGGAGGCGAAAGAGGATCGCGGAGCGCTTCGGCCGCAGATTCTTGTCGAGGGTGCCGACGAAGAGGAGGGGAATGTCCCGCTCCGAACCCGGCTGGGGCGGATGAAAGAGCGAGGGATCCGCCGCGAGGGGAAGCCATTGCACCCATTCCCGTCCCGCACGGCGCCAGGAATCCGCGCAGGATTTCTGGTCGACGTAGACCCGGTCGAAACCGTGCGCGTATTCCCTCTGCCAGAACTCGTTGATCGGGCCGTCGACGGCGTAGAAGGCGGTCGGCGCGGACAACTCCCCCACCCCGCGGAAGAAGACCCGCTGATCGATGCTGTCTACCTGCAGAACGGCATCGGGACGGAAACCTGCTTCGGCGATCACATCACCGATCGCCCGCGTCGACGGGTCGATGACGATGTCGTTCTTCGCCCCGGGACCGACCCGCAACACTTCCCAGCCGAGGTCCTGGAAGGCGTTCCCGAAAAAGCTGTCATTGAGCAGCAAGAGCTTCATCTTCCTCACCTCAAGAAGGGGAGAATTCTGCGCCGCCGCCGCCTCTGCTGACGGCGCTCCAGTGGGCGTCCGCGTAGGGATAGGGGTCCAACCGCAACGGCAGCCTCCGGCGGTGGCGGCTGTGCGGGCGGGGCGTGAGCCGCGTGGAGCGCTTCATCGGCATCATGCTCGTCCGGTAGACCGGCGAATCGTGGACGAACACCGAGTAGGGCGAGGTCCGGATGACATGCCTCCGGCGAACCCCGCCGTCGTCGGAACCCTCCTGTTCCGATGGGGAGAATCCATTCGCCAGCGTAACCGCCTGCGGATCGTACCCCAGTGCCTGTCGGTTCATGCCAAGACCTCCCGGCTGGTCGGTTCACCCGCGGCGGCCAGGAACCACTCCCGCACCTCCTCCACCTCCTCGGGGAACGAGTTGAGGATTCCGGCCAGCCATCTCTCCTCCCGGCCGAATTCGCCGGCCAGCGCCTTTCCGCCGGTCAACAGGCGGTTCAGGACGCGGCTTTCATCGCCGCCGGCATTTTCACCCTGCCGGCCGTCCATCTCCCACGGGGCCGCGCCGCCCGGCGGGCGGACTCCCCAGAGCAGGCGGCGGAGCAGAGGACGCCATCGTCGCCCCTGCGCCAAGGGATCGCACCCCCCGGCGGCTGCGCTTCGGTACTCGAGACCCACAGGACCAGGTCGGGCCACCAGCAGATGGACGGAAGCGGTTTCATCCCCTGTTCTCCAATCCCTGTTCCCCTTCGCGGCGGCGAGGGCGACCCTCGCGACCTGCTCCATGTCGAATCGTGATGCCGCCTGTTCCGTCGCGTCCTCTTCGGCCGCCTGCAAGGTTTCCCGGTCCACGAGGGCGATCGCGCGCGAACTGTACGGGCCGGTTTCGTGCGGATTCGCGCCGCCGAAAAACAGGCCCAGCGGGATCGCCGGTGTCGCCGCCGCCAGTTGCAGGGTGCCGGTGTCGCTTGAGATCAGTACCGCGCAACGGGCGAGCAGGGCCGGAAGCTCCTCCAGCAGGGTTTTCCCCACGAGGTTCCGCACCCTGGGCCGCAACCCGGCCGGAATCGCGCCGCACACGGCCTCTCCGGTTTCCCGGTCTACCCTGCCTCCGAGGAGTACCACCTCGCCGGCACCGCCGCGAAGCAGGGCGACAGCCAGATCGGCAAGCTTTTCCTCCCCAAGACGCCGACCTGCCGCTCCTGCCCCCACATTCAGTGCGAACCTGTTGTCAATTCGGACCTTGGGGCTCTCTTCCAGACCAAGTAATGCAATCCTTGTGCCCAGCACCCCCCTCTTCAGTTCGGGCTCCCGCAGAGGCCAGGCCGGCGGGGCGTATGCGGCCCAGATCTCGCTCAGATGCAGCGGGTCGTAGAGGCGGTCACGGAGGGCGGCCTGCAGCAGGCGGTGGGGTCCCGGCAGCGGAACGCCCATGCGCGGACCGTGAACCTCGCCGGCCGGCAACAGAGCCCCGATGGACGCGGGAAGCGTCCCCAGGTTCAGAAGCAGGAGCAGGTCGGCGGGCTCCTCCGGGCGCCACGAATCCACCCACCGCCGCAAGGCTTGCATTGCTTGCAGGCCGGGCGTGCGGGCGACGCGGGCGGCCGCCTCGAGGTCGATTTCGAGTACACGGTCCACTCCCGCGAGCAGGTGCGCCGCGGGAGCCGAGCGGGCATCCACGACGAGGGTGATCTCACAGGGTTCCCGGGAGCGGCGCAGGGAGTGCAGCAGGGGCGATGTCTGGATCACATCGCCGAAACGAGCGAGTTGAACCACGGTGATCCGGCGCGGCCGATGGTTCGCAGTCACACTCCATCCTCCGGCCAGGCCGGCGCTCAGGAACGCTGCCCCACGGACCCCGAAAGCTGGTTGATCAGCTCGCGGGCGCCGCGGTGCTGCGGCTGAACATCCAGCACCTTTTCCGCCTCCTCAAGCGCGCGGTCCGTCTCCTGCGCGCCGAAGAGGATCGCGGCATAGTGGAACCGCGCTTCGCTGTCCTCCGGGTGAAGCTCCAGGTAGGCTTCCAGCGGCCGGAGAGCCTGGTCCATCCGGTCGCCCTGCACCGCGGCGGCGACCATGCCGACGACGGCCGAGCGGTTCCCGGGATCGTATTGCAGGGATTTCAGGAAATGGTCCAGCGCCTCGCGGGGATCGCCGCGGCGCAGCAGGACATTCCCCCGCCCCAGGTGACCCCGGGCGTTCTCCGGCGAGAGGGAGAGGACCTTTTTGAACAGTTCATCCGCCGTGTCCAATTCTCCCTTGACCAGGTGATAGGTCGCGATGCCGATCCACGCCCGCTCCGAGGAGGGATCATCGAGGACCGCCTTCTGGTAGCAGCGGAACGCCTCTTCGGCCCGGTCCAGGCGGAAGCGGGCGTCACCGAGCAGGGTCCAGTAGCGCGCCCGGTGCCGCACATTGCCGTTGACTCGCTGGCGACCTTCGATCAAGGCCTGCTCCGCCTCGTCGAAGCGGCCATCACGAATCAGGGTATCCGCCTTCGCCAGCAGTTCCCCGAGGGGCTGGTCCATCACCGCGGTGTCCGTTCCCCGGTCCGCCGGGATCACCGTGCCCGGTTTGTGCGTGGCGACCTTCATCTGGTCCTCCTTCCCGGAAGCTGAGGTCACGGTGCTGCGACCGATGGGCACCAGTTTCTCCTTCCCGTCGACCCACATGGTCTGGTACCCGTCCATCTTCGCGTAGAGGTGTGTATCCGGTTCGACGTGCCCCCGCCAGCGGGCGAGGTAGCGCTGCATATTTTCCTTGTCATGCGCCTTCCGTCCCGGTGTCGATTCCGCATGATGGACGATCACCGCCTTCGGTTCATAGACGATCCGGGCGCCCAGGCGACGGGCTCGCAGGCAGAAGTCCACGTCCTCGAAGCTGTTGATGAACCCCTCATCGAGGCCGCCCAACCGTTCGTACAGGGACTTCCGCACCAGCATGCAGGCCGCCGTGACCGCCTGGAACGCGCGCCGCTTGTGCACGGGCGGCAGGGTCAACGGCCCCTTCCCGTAGATGTGCCCCGGGACGAAATCCGTGCTGAAGGTGATGCCGGCGTGCTGGATGGTGCGGTCGGGATAGAGCATCAGGGCGCCGACGATGTCCGCCTCCTCCTCCTGCGAGGCTTGCAGCATCGCCCTCAGCCAGCCTTTCTCGACCTCGGTGTCATTGTTCAGCAATACGATATAGTCCGCCTTCGCCGCCTTCACGCCGCGGTTGCAGGCGCGGGCGAAGCCCTCGTTGCGCTCGTTCCGGAGGCAGAGTACCCCCCACTCTTCCATCTTCTTCCGCAGTTCCTCGCCGGTGTTGTCGCTGCCGTTGTCCACCACGATGATCTCGAAGGGGATCTCCTCCGTGTTCTCGATCACCCTTTCAAGGGTCTGCCGGAGCATGTCCGGCAGGTTGTAGTGGGGGATGATGATCGAGACCAGGGGCTCGCGGTGGCGGCGAAACGCTTCATAGGCGGTTTCCCGGTCGAGCTCGACCGCCTGTTTGCGCTCATGATGGAGTTCGGCGCTGTGAGCCGGCACGCGCCGCCCGAGGTGAATCCGATCCCGGACCCGCGCCTCGAGCATCTCGAGGGGCACGCTGACGGATTCCTCGAACCCGCTCTCGCTTCCGGAAGTTGCGACCGCCCATTTCGCCCCGGCCAGGTGCTGGAGGGCGAACAGCCAGAAGGGCTCGGCTCGCATCCCGGCATCCCACGGCGACCCGGAGAGCAGGGAGGAATGGAACAGCACGTGGTGGGAAGGGAGCGAGGGCTCCCCGGGGAGCGACTCGAGCGCCTTCTGCAGCTGCCCCTCCGCCCCGGCGAGGTAGATGGCCTGCGCCCCATCGCCCGTCTTTTCCAGCGCGGCGCCGAGGGTCCCCGGGCGGGGAGAGACGCCGGAGACGAGGAACCAGACCCACTGGCAAGTCGCCGCGGAGGCGCCCAGGGCCCAACGGGTTCCCTCGCTGTCGAAACGGGAAGGACGGACCTCGCGCAGCAGCATCCCGGCGGCCGAATCGGCCGGGTTGACATCCTCGGAACCGCCATGAACGAGGATGACCTCGTCCGGAAGACGAACCTGGGCGCGGAGCGCCTTGAGCGTCCGGTGCACACCCTCTTCCCCGCCCCGCTGGATGAGGACGACGCTGACCGTCGGTTCCTCCCCGGAGCGCGGCTTCAGCGCCGGCAACAGGGACGAGGGCGCAGGCGGATCATCGTCCTGCCCCAGGTCCGGGCGGGCGGTGATGGCCGGCTTGCCCGGTTCTTCGCCCTCATCCGGCGGCGCCGGGTTCGCCTCCGGCCTGACTTCCGGCGGTTGCACCGTCTCCCGCGCCGGGAACGGCTTCGGGGCCTCCTCGCCCGCTCCCTGGGAATCGCCGGCTTTCTCTCCGCCGTAAAGCCTCGCGCCCAGCTCCACCCGGTGTTTCAGCGAGATCGTATCGAGGGTTTCCGCCGCCGCGCCGAGACAGAGGTCGTACGCGGCCCGGGCTTCGTTTTCGTGGTTCATCTTCGCGAGCACGATCCCGGCGCGGGCGATGGAATCGACCGGTTGCAACTCCGACCACCGGCGGGAACCGATGAAGCCGAAGGCATCGAATCGTTCCCGGATCAACGCGGCGGTCGCTTCGTCACGGGTGACCGCGTGGAGATCGACGAGCGCGAGAAGGCCGTGCAGCGCCTCTCCCAGGTCCTCCCGCCAGCCTTGTTCATTCCCGTCCAACACACCCCGCGCCCGCAGCAGGCCGGCATCGACCAGCGTCGCCTCCTGCTTCGACAGCCCCGCGAGGACGAGGGCGCGAGAGAGACGGAGTTCCCGCTCGCGTGAAGGGAGGGGAACGGTTCCGCGCAACACTTCAACCGCGCGGTCGATCACCCCATCGATGTCTTCGAAGGGCACGCCGCGCAGTTTCAACCCGATAAAGGCCTCGAGGGCGATCACCGTGGTCCAGGGATCATCCCAACCGCCGGTGTGGTCGCGCCGCCGGGCCAGCGCCTCCGCCGCGCGGACCGCCTCTTCCGTCCGGCCGCGCTCCGCGAAGGTGGGAATCACCATCGCGGTGGCGAGGAGATCCTCTTCTCCATTCCTGCGGTCGAGGAGCATCCCGTCCGCGGTGCGCCTTCGGAGAAGCTCCGCCACATCCACCCCGAGGGTCTCGTGCGCACTCATGGTATTCCCCTGTTACCTGATGAAGTTGACGAGGCTGGTGGTAATCACCCGGGCGCCGACGTTCATCGCCGTCTCGAGCGCCACCTGCTGAAGCTGCCAGCGGCTGATCCATTCGGCGATGTCGGCGTCCTGGGCTTCGCTGAGGTGCTCGGTCTCGAGAACGTTCATATCTTCCTGGCGGGTCTCGGTCGCCTGCAGGCGCTGCATGTATCCGCCGACCTTGGCGATGGTTCCCCGCACCCGCTCGGCGGCTTCATCGATGCGGTCCAGCGCTCCCTGGATCGTGCTCCGATCCCCGTCCTGCAACGCATCCCGCAGGTCGATCATGACCTGGAACATGTCGCCGGAGTCCCCCGGGTCCCCGGTCTGGAAAACGTCAGTACCGGGCACATTCCCCGGCACCCGCTCGCCGTCGGCGGTGATCCGGTAGATCACCCCGTCCATGCCGCTCGCCAGGTCCTGCACCATGATGGTTTCACCCGTCGTCGCATCGGTGACCAGCGAGTACGGGGGCTCCTGGGTGTTGAACCCGCCGAAGATGTACTGCCCCTCGTGGCGCGCGTTCGCGACGGCGACAAGCTCATGCAGGATCTCATCGACGCGGTAGCTGAGGTATTCGAGGTCCTTATCGTTCAGGGTGCCGCTCGACCCCTGGAGTGCGAGAGAACGGGCCTCGTTGAGCAGGTCCTGGGTATGCTGCAGCTCGCCCTCGGTGTAGCCCAGCTTGGCGTTGGCGTCATTGATGTTCTCGATGTGCTGGTCACGGCGCTTGATGGAGCTGGAGAGCATCAGGGCCCGCCGCGCCCGGGAGGGATCATCGGAGGGCTTGTCCACTTCCCGGCCCGTGGTCAGAACGCGCTGGGAGCGCAGGATTTCGTTCTGCCGCCGCTCGAGATCCAGCAGAAGCTGGTTGGTCTTCGTCTGTTGTGTGACGCGCATTGCAGCCCTCTACCTTCAGACCATCTGGAGAAGGGTCGTGATCAGCTCGTCCACCGCCGAGGTGACCCTCGCGGCGGCGGTGTAGGCGTGCTGGAGCTGGACCATGTTCGCCATCTCCTCGTCCAGGTTGACCCCGGAGATGTGTTGCTGCCAGGTTTTCGCCTGTTCGAGACCCGCGCTCGCCGCTTCCTCCCGCGCCGAAGCCTCCTGTACCAGGTTCCCGATCCGGGTCACGATGCCGTGATAGAAGTCGTTGAACGCCGTCTTCCCGCCGTTGAACTCCTCCTCGAACTGGAGTTCGAACATCTGGTGGGCGAGGGCGTTGTCGCCGGTGGCGGAAACGGTCGAGGCGGCCAGGCGTTCCGGCGAGATGAGCAGGTCGGGGTTCACTTCAATGCCCACCGCCCCGGAGGTGTCCGCGCGCCAGAAGAGGGTGCCGGTGCTGCCGTCGCGCCCGATGCCCTGGAGGTGCAGTTCGTTCACCCTGTCGCGGAGGGTGTCGGCCAGCTCATCGAGGTCGGACAGGGCTTCCGGGACCGCGTCGTCGCGCACGACGAGCTTACCGTACGCCACGCCGCCGTCGATCTGCAGCGCCTGGTCGTTGTCCCGCCAGGTAAGGTCCCCCCCGCCCTTGCCGCGTTCGGCGTTCTGCTTCCAGTAGACCTCCCGGACGGTGTTCCGGTGGACGAGGACATCGCGGCCGATGTAAACTGTCGCGCTGCCGTTGCTCTCCACCTCCACCGTGGCGCCGGTCAACCGGCTCAACTCCTGGACCAGCTTGTCGCGCTGATCCAGCAGGTCATTGGGGTTCTGCTTCCGGGCTTTCGCCTCGTAGATCTGCTCGTTCAACTGGGCGATACGCTGCGCGAGGCTGTTGATCTGGTTCCCGATCTCCCGCAGCTCGAAGTTCATCTGCTTGCGCACTTCGCCCAACTGCTCGGCCGTCTGCCGGAACGCCCTCGCCAGGTTCTGCCCCCTGGCGATCACGTTCAGCCGGGAGGTGATGCTGTCGGCGTCGTTGGCGAAATCCTCCCAGGAGTTCCAGAATTCATCGAGGGCGCCGGAGAGGGCGTAATCGCGGTTTTCGCCGAAGACCTGCTCGACCTGCATCATCCCGTCCCGCTGGGCCTGCCAGCGGCCGACGGTACCGGATTCCATGCGAACCTGCTGCTCGGCGAAGGTGTCCGCGAGCCGCTCGATCCTCTGGACGTTCACCCCGCCGCCGATCTGTCCCGGGTGGCCGTCGAGGGGGGTGCGGGACTCCATGATCGCCCGCTGGCGATGGTATCCCTCGGTGTTCACGTTGGCCACGTTGTGGGACAACACCGACATCGCGGTCTGCTGGGCGAGCAGGGCGTCCCGCGCCATCTTGAGCTGTCCCTGCAGGGTGGGCGAAGAGTAATGGTTTCCGCTGATCGTGCTCATGCCCGATCCGTCAGTAGGTCTTGTTCACCAGGACGGCGCGCCCCTCGCGCCCACGGATGCGCCCGTTCGCCTCGTAGGTGACCTCCAGTTCCGCCCCGTCGATCAACCAGTCGATGTTCCGCTGCACGGTGTGCATGGATCGCTTGATCAGGTACTGGTTCACCTGGTTCACCCGCTTGATCCGCCCCACGAGGTGGTTCATCGAAAGCTTTGCATCCTTCAGTTCGTCGGAGAGCTGGCCGAGGCTCATCTCGACAAGCCGGGTGAGGGTGATCTCCGATTCCTCGCTGTCCATATCGCGGGCGAGGCTGCGCACCTGGCGGACACGCTCCTCCTCCAACTCCTTGATCTGACGGATCAGCTCCTCCTGGCGTGCGACGGTTCTTTCGAACTCTTCCGTGTCGTTTTTCACCAGGATTTTCTTCTGCTGCTCAAGCAACCCGAGGAAGTCCGCGAGGAGCCCCTCTTCCCTCTTGATCACGTCCACCAGCTTTCCGATCAGGTTGTCCATCCTCTCCTCCAGATCACTCGGTGAGGCTGCGCGGTTTGGTTCCGGAAGCCTTTCCGCGATATTCCGCGAGAAAACGTTTGACATCGTTCAGGTAGGTGCGGGTTTCACGGAACGGGGGCACGCTGTTGTCATAGCGTTTGACCGCCTCGGGGCCGGCATGATAGGCCGCGAGGGCGAGATCGAGGTTCTCGAACCGGTCCATCAGGTCCCTCAGGACCGCTGCCCCGGCATCCACGTTCTCCCCGGGGTCGAAGGGGTTGCCCACACTGTAGGCCCGTACCCGGGACGGGGTCAGCCGCATCAACCCCTTCGCGCCGGAGGGCGACACGGAGTTCGGATCGCCGCCGGACTCCCGCTTGATGACGGCCCGGAGCAGATCCGGGTCGAGGTTGTGACGGGAGGCGGCCCGGTCGATGACCGCCCGGTATTCGTTCAGCCTCGTGTCCGCTCCCATCCGGATGCCGTCCCCGCCGGGAACACCGGCCTCCACGCCCCGTTTCTCGGTCATTTGACGGTAGATCATCTCCGCGATGCCGAGGGAACCACCCGCGGCGATCTCCTCGCCGATGGCGTCGGAGAAAAACCCCTGGTAGATCTCCCCTCCCGGCGCCTTGGAATCGAACATCGGCGTGGAGGCGCTCAACTCGTTGAACAGGTATCGCGCGAAATAGGCCTCGAAGCCCTGCGCCGCGCGGTACAGCTTGGGATCCGCCACATCTCTCGGCAGCGGACGCCGGCTCCAGGTGAGCCCCATCCCCCGGGGCATATCTTGTACGGGAGGCGACGGCATCAGATGATCACCAGTTCCGCCCGGAGGGCGCCGGCCTGTTTCAACGCCTGGAAGATGGCGATGATGTCGCGCGGTGCGACCCCGAGGCTGTTCAGCGCCGCCGCCACGTCCCCGACACTGGCGGACTGCTGGACGACGACGACACCCGTCCCCTGCTGCTGCACCTGGATCTGGCTCGCCTGCTGGGACACCGTCCGGCCCGGCGAAAATGCACCGGGCTGACTGATGACCGGCGTGCTCACGATGGAGATCGACAGGGCCCCATGACTGATCGCCACGCTGGAAAGCTGCACCTTCTCCCCGATGACCACGGTCCCGGTGCGCTCGTTGACCACGACCTTCGCCCGCACGTCCGGATTGATGAGGATGTTTTCCGTGTCGGTGATCAGTCCCACCGCCCCGCCCTTGTACCCGGGCGGCACGGTCACCCGGACGCTGACCGGATCGACCGCTTCGGCGATCTCAAGGTTCAGCGACTGGTTGATCGCTTCCGCGATGCGCCGGGCCGTCGTGTAATCCGGTTCGCGGAGAGAGTAGTTCACCTCCTCGAGGTCGGTGAGACTCGCCCCGGGTTCGCGTTCGACGATCATCCCGCCGGGAATCCTGCCGACCGACGCGGCGTTCTGGCGAATGCTCACCCCGCCCGATTCGATGGCGAAACCGCCGATGGAGAGCGGCCCCTGGGCGAGGCCGTACACCTCCCCGTCCGGTCCGGCGAGAGGGGTCAGCAGCAGGGTTCCCCCTTGCAGGCTGCGCGAATCGCCGATGGAAGAGATGGTGACATCCACCTTCTGCCCCTGTTTGGCGAAGGGGGACAGCTCAGCGGTGACCATCACTCCGGCCACGTTGCGGACGCGCACCCGGTCGTTGGCCATCGAAATCCCGAAGCGCTCCAGCATGTTCCGCAGGGTCTGGTTGGTGAAGAGCGAGCGGGGGCTGTCGCCGGTGCCGTCGAGCCCGACGACGATGCCGTACCCGATCACCGGCGTGGGGCTGACGCCTTCGACATCGGCGATGTCCTTGATCCGCGACTGCGCCGCCAGCTCGAGGGGCGGAAGAAGCGCCGCGAGCAGCAGCAGCAGGAATAGCCTTTTTCCCATCAGAAGATCCAATTCCAGATCCTCGCCAGAATGCCCGGCTTCCCGGCCTGAGTCGCCAGGCCCTTCCCCTTGTAGGAAATCTGGGCGTTGGCGATGTTATAGCTGTAGACGGTGTTGCCCGCGCTGACATCCTCCGGCCGGACGACACCCGTGAGAATGGTCGTCTGCCGCTCGCCGTTGATGTTCACGACGCGCGTTCCTTCCACCGAGAGCAGCCCGTTATCCGCCACCTCCGTCACCACGACCGTCATCTTGCCGGAGAGCGTTCCCCTGCTCTGCGTCGCGCCCTGGGCGTTGTGACGGTTCTGCATGGTGGAGTTGATCCCTAACGAGGGCAGGATGTCCGTCAATTTGCCGGAGGTGTTGGCGTCCGCCTGCAGGCGGTTGTCGGAATTGGTCTGCGTGTTGGTCTCGTTGGTGCCCTCGGTGAACTCCACGATGAGGACGGTGATGATGTCGCCCTCGACGAACCCCTTTTTATCAGAGAACAGGGAGCGGGCGACGATGTTGCCCATGGTCTGCGCGACGGCGCCGGTCGCCAGGAGAAACACCAGCAGGGCAACCATCCCCGAAACCACCGGATGCGATCGCTTCATGCTACGACCCCCTCCTTCGCCCGGCGACTCCCTCCACGTCCACCGTGGCGACACCCCGCACCTTCCCCGTCAGGTACGTTCCATTCACCAGCGACTCCACCCTGATCCTGTCCCCTTCCCTGCCGTCCTGCAGCGCGAGGCCGGGCGCGGTGATCCGCACGCCCCGCCGTACCGCCACGAGCTGAACCCGCTCACCCATCAACACCTCCGGACGGTGCTCGATATCTTCATAGCACAGCACGGACCCGGCGAGGATCCTGCGGCGCGTGCGCCAAAGTTCTCCGGCCAGGTCGTCCTCCGCCCGCGGCCACTCCCCCCGGACGGCGGTCACCTCCTCCAGCTTCCAGAGGAGGTGCGACTCGTCGATCACGGTGTGGCGCGGCAGGGTCTCCTTCGCCACCGGGACCCACGCGAACGCCTGGACCCGCAGGCTCAGGGGCAGCTTCTTCAGCAGCCTGCCGTTCCGGCTGAGCAGGAGCTGAACGAGTACGGTTCCGCGGGGCTTTCCGGGCCCGGCGACGGCGATTTCGGCGCCCTCCGGCAGGGTGAGGCGCCGCATCGACGGCGAGGGCTGCCAGTGGACACGGCCCTCGCCCCACTCCGCCTCGAAATAGCTGTCCAACGCCGTCCTGACGGACGCGGGCAGCTCCGCCGCGGACCCCGCAAGGGTGACCGCCAGCAGGAGTGCCGGCAACAGCAGGAAACGCCGGATGGCATTCGAGACAGGTTTCATCGTCAACGTTTCAGGTTGTTCGCGAGATACAGCATGTCCTCGGCGGTACGGATCGCCTTCGAACTCACCTCGTAGGCGCGCTGGGCGACGATCATGTTTACCATCTCCTCGACCACCTGCACGTTGGAGGCTTCGAGGTATCCCTGGTGGACCTCGCCGAAGGTCTCCTGGCCGGGCTGGCCGAGGATCGGTACCCCGGAGGCATCCGTCTCGAGGAACAGGTTCTGCCCCATGGCGCGCAGCCCGTTCGGATTGATGAAGCGGGCCAGCTCGATCTGGCCGATCTCCTGCATCTCCGTCGAGCCGGAGAGCTGTACGCTGACGATACCGTCACGGGAGATGGCGAGTTGCAGCGTATCCTCGGGGATCACCACGTCCGGGTCGAGGCTGTAGCCGTCGGCGTTGACGATGCGCCCGTCCGGGCTGCGCTTGAAGTTCCCGTCCCGCGTGTAAGCGATGCTGCCGTCCGGCCGGCGAACCCGGAAGAAGCCCTCACCCTCGATCGAAAGGTCGAAGGGGTTGCTCGTCGGCACCGGGCTGCCCTGCTGGAACTGCTTCTCGATGGCGACCGCCTTGACACCATGGCCGATCTGGAGCTCGGCGGGAACCACCGTGCCCAGGTTGCGCACGGAGGAGGTCGCCTGCACCGTCTGGTAGATCAGGTCCTGGAACTCGACCTGCGACTTCTTGTAGGCGGTGGTGTTGACATTCGCGAGGTTGTTCGCGATGGTGTCGATGAACATCTGTTGCGCGTACATCCCGCTGGCCGCGGTGCGCAGGGCTCGCATCATGAGCGTATCCTCCTGGTGGGGTTCCCCGGCATCCAGCCGGGGTACCCGACGGATTAGAACTTGCTGATCTGGTTGACGGCCTGTTTCAGGCTCTCGTCCTGAGCGACCAGCGCCCGCTGCGAGGATTCGTAGTTACGGTTCAGGCTGATCATCTCGACCATCTCCTCGACGACATTGACATTCGACGCCTCGAGGAAACTCTGCATTACCTTGGTGTCCTCGGGCGCCTTGGTCCTGGCGCCCGCGAGATTGCGGTACAGGCCGTCGCCCGCCTTCACAAGGACGTGGGGATCATCGAAAGTGACCACCCCCATCGCGCCGGACGACTGGCCGCCGATGAAGATGTCCCCGCCCTCCTCGACGACGAAGGGATGCCTGCGAACGACGATCGGCGCGCCCGTATCATCGAGCACCCTGTAGCCCTGGTGATCCACAAGCTCGTTGCTCGCGTTCAGACGGAAGCGGCCGTTCCGGGTGTAGTACTTCTCGCCGCTGTCGGGATCCTCGAGCACGAAAAACCCGGGGCCGTTAAGACCGAAGTAGGTCGGTGTGGTCTGCCGTTCGAGCGCGCCCTGGGTGAAGTCGGTGAAGAGACCCTTTTCGAGGTCCGCCAGCCTGGAGGGTTTGCCCCCGGCCGCGGGCTGGACCAGTTCATTGTTCAGCAGGGTGCTGAAATAGCGTCTGTCCGCCTTGAACGCCGTGGTGTTCGCGTTGGCGAGGTTGTTCGAGATGTTGACCAGCTTGAAATAGCGGGGCAGCATGCCCGCCGCCGAATGGTAAATGCCCTTGATCATCGGCTACGCCCCTGTTTGCCTGTACCGGGAGAGATGGAGCTGTCTCCGCAGGAAGGATGAAAGCAAAGGGCGTGCCGAAGAGAAACTCGTGCTTACCTGTTTGGTTTACCTTGAATTAGGTGGGAAAAAACACGGGTTGGGAAGCTGTCTGCGGAAGGCTTCTCCGGGGTTCGAGGCAAGAGTTGCCGCTGCCGTCGCCCGGGCGGGAAAATCCGTGGGTCCGAGGGCTGTTCCGGGTGCGAAGTGTGGCGGATTGCGTGGCTTTCAGACGGTGTCCACGAGACGCAGGACCATCTTCACCTCGTCCTGCCCCATGCCAAGGGTCTCGGCGATCTCGCGAACGCTCGACCCCTGTTTGTGCATCATCTCGATCTTCTTCATCTTCGGTTCCGAGATGGTGTCCGCCTGGGGGGTCTCCTCCTCATCCCCCCAGTCCGCGTCGATGGGTCCGCCGGCGTCTCGAGCGGCCTTCTCCGCCTCCTCCCCCTCGGCCTCCGGTTCCGGCACCGGCGCCGCGGCAGGCGCGGGCTCTTCGCTCATGGCCGCCGCGGTGACATCGGCGACGGGTTCGGGCACCGGCTCCGGCGGCGGTTCAGGCGCTGCAACCGGCTCCGGCGGCGGTTCA
>CAYOKT010000001.1:3619-52418 GCA_964404605.1 uncultured bacterium | reverse complement strand
GCGCTGCAACCGGCTCCGCCGCCGGTTGAGGTTCTACCACCTCGGCGGCATAGGGCGGGACCTCCTGCTGCATGGCATAGAGATCGGCGACACGGCGACCGCCCTCCTCAGGTTCCTCGCCCTCGGCGGTGGCAGGCTCCTCCTCTTCTTCTTCCACCGGACCGCCGACATCCTCCAGCATCTTCCTGAAGCGCGCCGCGGAAATCCTTTTCCAGAGGAAGATGACGACCCCGAGCAGTGCGACCGCCAACCCGAGGAAGATCGGGAAGAGGCCGACCGGCTTCTTTTCCTCCGCGCCCGCCGGCTCCTCTTTCACCTGCGCGACCCGCGTCTCCGATTCCGGCACCGCGGGAGGATTCACCAGGACCCCGCCCGCGATCGTCAACACACGCTCCCACATGGCGCTCGCGCCGTCCCGGTTCCCCAGCCGCTGAAAGGTCAGAGCCAGTTTGACCGCGGCGAGCTCCGCGGTCTGCGGGTCGGTCATCGCCTCGCGGTATTGATCCAGGGCGCGGCGGGGCTTCTTCTCCTCGTAGATGTTGCCGAGAAGAATCCTGCTCCACCCATAATCCGAATCGCTGCGTGAAATGGGCTGGAGCAGCTTGACCGCCTCGTTGTCCCGTCCCTCCCGGTGCAGTCGCAATGCCCGTTGAATCCGCGCCGGGAGTACAATGAACTCCTGGGGGGGTTCTTTTTCCGCGGCGGCGCCTGAAACAGCCCCCCCACCCGGCGGCCGCCCCGTGGCGGGTTTCAACGAACGTTCCGGTGCCCGTTTACTTTCAGTTTTTTGTGAGGGTTTCTTTGTTTCCCGTGATATTTCCCGAGGTTGCAGCTCTTGCTCCCGCTGAGGGGAAACCGCCGGAACGGCAGCCGGCGTCGTTACGGTCTCCGGGGCGGTCCGGGCGGGTGAAGGCCGTTTTACCGGGGCGGGGGGCTCCTTCGCAGGCTGGAGCGCGAGGACGTACACCCCGGCGCCGGAAGGAATCAGCGTGCCCTTGACATAGCGGCTCGTCACGACCTTGAGCGCTCCGGCGGTGACTGTCACACCGCGAACCAGTCCGCCTGTCTGCACGCGGCCTTCGCCGGGGAGGAGCCCGGCGGCCGGCAGGGTGAGAATCCTGCCCTCAAGCGGACCCGTGGGGAACTGTACCGGCTCGCTGAAGCGCAGAACCAGCAGCGTGCCGCCATCCGGCTGCGGCACCGAGCGGGCGTTCAACAGCACAGAGGCCCGGGTCGAAAACGGCAACGCGGCAAGAAGCACCGCCGCGAGGGCAGGGAACAGTCTCCTCCCGAATCCTCGGAAGTCCCACCCCCCGCTTCCCCTGTGAACGCGTGAGTTCATCCCCTCTCCCGGTGCCGCGATGCTCAGCCGGTTATATCGAGTTTGTCACCCTTGCCGTGGTCATCCTCCTCGCGGCGGCGGCGCAGGTCCTGCCCGGGCTCACCCTCTTCCTTTTTCCTGCCGCGTTGCTCCCCGCCCCGTTTCCTCTCCGGCCGGCCTTTCCGCAAGGCGACATGGCGGTGTTTCGATTCCGGCTTCAGCGCCTTCATTCCCGGCCGCTCCTCGAGGGTCGCCGTGCTTTCACGCTCCTCCCGTTCGAGCCGCTGCTGGGCGATCTCCCGGTGGGCATTGCGGATCTTCTCGGCACCCTCGGTCATCTGGTCCACGATCTCCTGGGCGGCGAGGGTTTTTCCGAAGTTGTCCTGCAGATAGATCGGCCGAACCATCCTCACCCTTTACTGCTGCAATCCTTCAAGCGACGGTTGAGTTCACGGAGCCTTCACCCCCCGTCCGGGCTTCTATTCAGCCGCGCAACTTGAAGAGATTCTTCAACTTTCCCTTGAGTGTCAGGATAATTCTGCTGTGGATCTGGGAGACCCGTGATTCGCTGATTCCGAGCACCTCGCCGATCTCCCGCAACGTGAGTTCCTCGTAGTAGTACAGGGCGATTACGAGCCGCTCCTGCTGGGTCAGGGATTTGATCATTCGTTTCGCGATTTCCTTCGCCTCGTTCCATTCCACGGTGCCGACCGGGTCCTCGGCCTCTTCGTCCTCCAGCAGTTCTCCGAGCGTCGTCACCTCGCCCTCCCATCCGGCATAGGGCTGGTCGAGAGACAGGATCGACGCCACCTTGACTTCATCAAGCATGGAGTAGTATTCCTCGACCTCCACGCCCAACTCATCGGCCACCTCATCATCATTCGGCACTCTTCCGAGCACTCCCTCCAGCTTCACCAGGGCGGCTTCCAGGGCCTTCGATTTCGAGCGGATGCTGCGCGGCATCCAGTCATAATCGCGCAGGCTGTCGAGGATGCTGCCCCGTATGCGCTGCACGGCGTAGGTTTCGAAGCGGAACCCGCGTTCCGGCTCGAAGTTCTCGATGGCGGTAATCAGCCCGATCACCCCGGAGTTGACGAGTTCGTTCACCTCGACGGACTGGGGCAGCCCGATCTTCAACCTTCCGGCAACCTGCTCCACCAGGGGGATGTAGCGGAGGACGAGTTCATCCTTCACCTCCCGGGTGGGCGACTCGGTCCAGAGTTTCCACAGGCTGTCCGTGTCGAGCCCGGCAGCGTCCGCGCCGCTCATCACCTGCCCGTTCCGGCGCTGAATTCCGGGTTCGGCTTCATTCTCCCAACTCCCCGCCGCCTTCCGAACCTTCCTCCTCCTTCTCCTCCTGGGCGGACAGTTCCAGCATGCGGCGCATCTCATAATCACTGAGAATCTTGACCACGATATTCGTCACGATGATCACGATAATGCCGTAGATGACATAGACAATGAGGCTGCGGTAGATCGAGGTGAAAATCCCCGCACCGTTGTACAGGTTGTAGGCGAGCACGGCGAAGAGAAGGACGAAGCCGAGCAGGCGGCTGATCTCCTTCCAGGACGGCATGGCTACTGCTCCCGATTCCGGAAAATGCGGGACAGGATGCTGCCGCTGTCCGTCTCAGCCGGGGTGATTTTCAGCAGCTTACGCGCCATCATGATCATGGAGGTGGTCGCCGCCGAACGGGGAAACAGCGTCAGGAACGGCTCGCGATGGGCCACCGCGGCGGGAACATTCGGATCCAGCGGCAGGTTGCCGAGGAACAGCAGTTCTACGTTGAGGAAGTTTCGCACCGCGAGTTGCAACTTCTCGAACGTCTCCTTCGAGGCGCGGGGATCGACGGACAGGTTGACGAGGACATGGATTTTCAGGGCGGGATTGCGGTGCGTGAGCACCTTGACCATCGCATAGGCGTCCGTGATCGAAGTCGGCTCCGAGTTGGTCACGAGGACTACATCGTCGGCCCCGATGACGAAATCCACGACGTTGTTGGTCAATCCCGCGCCGGTATCGATCAGGATCACATCGAAGTTGCGGTCGAAATCCTCGAACGCCTCGAACAGCTTCTCCCGGGCGGCTACGTCCTGGTCGAGCAGTTCGACCACCCCGCTCGAGCCGGGCAGGAACTGTACCCCCTCCGGTCCCCGGACGATCACATCGGAGAAAAAGGCGGAGCCGAAAACGACATCGGACAGGGTGTGTTTCGGCTGCACTCCGAGCAGGATGTCGATGTTCGCGAGGTTCGTGTCCGCATCGATCAGCAGGACCTTCTGCCCAAGTTTACCAAACGCGATGGCGAGGTTGAGGCTGACATTGGACTTGCCGACGCCGCCCTTCCCGCTGGTGACCGCGATCTTGCGGGCACGCCTCACCTGGCGAGGATCATGCCCCGTCGGTTCCCCGTGACTCTGACGCCGCAGGGATTCTGCCTGATCCACGGTTACGGGTTTCTCTTCCATCGCTTCTGTCACAACCACCTTTCGGTTTTCCGGCCCTCGGGCCGCCGTCACCCCCTCCGCACCGGATGAATCGAACCCACGGTTCACTTACCCTTCCGGCGGGAGGGCATTGTCCGCGCCCGGCAAAACGAACCTGTTGAGCCGGAGCTGCTGAAAATAGTCCTTCCTCGCGACCATCGCCGCGAGAAGCAGCGTGTCCGCGGTGACGATATCATCCGGGACATTCTGCCCCGTGGTCAGGTAGACCCACTCGCGGGGCAGCAGGCCGGCGACATCGAGAAGGTGGCCGCCGGAGGTGATCTCGTCAAGCTTCGTGAGGATGATTCTCGTCGCCGGGATACCCCCGAAGCGGCGCACCATCTCCCGCTGGTCCTCGACCCGCGTCCCGGCGGAGAGAACCAGAAGAACCTCATCCGGCTTGCCCAGGTTCATGAACTCCTGCAGATCCGTGAGCGCCTCGGAATCGTGCTGGCTGCGTCCCGCGGTATCGATCAGGACCACATCCCGCCCGCTGAGCGCCTCGATCGCCTTGGGCAGCTCCTCGGGGCGGTAGACGACTTCCACCGGCAACCCGGCGATCCCGGCGAAGGTTTTCAACTGTTCCACCGCCGCGACACGATAGGTGTCCGTGGAGATCAGCCCCACCCGCATCCTGCCGAACACCCGCCGGTTGGTCGCCATCTTGGCGAGAGTGGTCGTCTTGCCCACCCCGGTCGGGCCGATCAACGCGATGACCAGGGGCCGTCCCGGCTGGGTCCGGAAGGGAATCCCTCCGACCCGGAAACGGGAGGCGATCTGCTCGTGAAGGGCCGACTCGACAGCGTCTTCATCGTCGATCTGTTCGGCGGTCAGCTCGAGGTGCAGCGCCTGGGTCAGGTCATGCGCGTTTCGTTCGGTCACCCCGTTATCGACCAGCGCCCTCCAGACCATGGTAAGGTTTTGCGGCAGGCTGGGAGCGTTCTGGTACTTGAGATGCGTGGCGAGCTCGTGCAACGAACTGCGCAATTCGCTCAATTCGCTCCGCAGGCCCTGGATTTCCGTCGATCTGGCGCCGTCTTCGGGGAAGAGCCCTGTCCGGTCCGACGATCCGCTTCCGTGAGCGTTGAACCCGCCTTCCGCCCCCGCGACGAGGGAGCGTTCGAGGGTCCGCTTCTTGTCATCATCGAAGATGATGCCGGTTCGCGACGGAGGAGGGTAATGATCGGGAGTGGCGGCTGTGACCTCGACCATCTGCTTCGACAGGAAGCTGAGGAGGCCGCCTTTCTCGATCTTGCGAGACTGGAGGATGACCGCATCCGCCCCAAGCTCGCGCTTCACCTGGGCCATGGCCTCGCTCATCGTCTCGGCAACGACTTTCTTGATCAGCATGAGCGCCCTGACTCTCGCCTTGAAACCCTGTCAACGAAGCTGACAGGGCCACCCGGTCTTTCCCGGGATGCAGTCCCGTCTTCGCCTTTGGCTACCCGCCTTCGCCTTTGGCGATGGCGCAGCAAGCGGCGTGGCAGGCGCTCCCGGGCTACGCCCCGTCCTCCTTCGGCTGGCCGGCAGGCCCGCCCGCCGCCTGCGCCTTTTCACCCTGCGGCGGTTGCAGGGAAACCACCCCGACCGATTCCACCTGCACGTTGACCAGTAATTCTCCATAAGATAGCACGATCAACTGGGGCAGAACAGGCTCGGTCAGGCGCCGGAACGCCTGCCGCACGGTGGGCGAGGTGACCACGATCGGCTGCCGCCCGCCCGCGGTCATCAGCTCCACCTGCTTCGAAAGGCTGGCATACAGCGCGTTGATCACCTTCGGCGGCAGGTCGACGACTCCGAACTGCCCCGCCCGGCTGGACTGCTGAGCCGCCTCGGTGAGCGCCTGCTCCACCTCCGGGTCGAGGGTGAGGGCATGGATCTTCCCATCCTCGTCCTGGAACTTCTGCGTGATCGTCGAGGAGAGGTTGTAGCGGACATACTCCACCAGCACGTCCGTATCCTTGGTCATCGGGGCGTAGTCCGCGAGGGTTTCGAGGATCGTCCCCAGGTCACGGATGGGGATCGATTCCTTGAGCAGTTTCTGCAACACCTTGTGCACGCCGCCGACGGTGAGCAGGTTCGGAATCAGCTCCTCGACCACGGTCGGGTTGTCCTGCTTCAGGTTGTCGATCAGGTTCTGCACATCCTTGCGCGTCAACAGCTTGTGCGCGTTCGCCTTGATCACCTCGACGAGGTGGGTGGCGAGCACCGCCGTGGGCTCGACCACCGTGTATCCGGCGTTCTCGGCTCTCTCCTTCTCCTGCTGGTTGATCCAGAGAGCCGGCAGGCCATAGGTCGGTTCGCGGGTTGCGACCCCCTCGATCTTCTCGGTGGCCGTACCCGGGTTGAGGGCGAGGTAGTAGCCCATGCGCAACTCTCCGCGCGCGACCTCGTTGCCGCGGATCTTGATCACATACTCGGAGGGCTTGAGCTGGATGTTGTCCCGTATCCGGATCGGCGGGATGACGATCCCCATCTGGATCGCCTGCTGCTTGCGGATCATCGTGATCCGGCTGAGCAGATCCCCCTCCTGCTCGCTGTCGACGAGCGGGATCAGGCCGTACCCGATCTCCAGCTCCATCGGGTCGACGTAGAGGTAATCCTCGATCTTCTCCGCAGCTTTCGCTTTCACCCCCTCCGCCGCCTCGGTCAGAGCCTGGGCGGCGTATTGCTTCCCGGATCGCGCGGTCTGGTAGGAGACGTACGCCGAAACGCCGGCCAGCATCAGGAAAGGCATTGTCGGCATCCCGGGCACGAAGGCGAAGAAGAAGAGCACCCCCGATGTGACATACCCGGCACGGGGATAGAGCAGGAGCTGCCCCGCGAACTCACGGCCCATGTTCATCTCGGAAGCCGCCCGGGAGACGATGATCCCGGCCGAAACGGAGATGATGAGCGCCGGAATCTGGCTGACGAGACCATCGCCGACGGTGAGTAATGTATAGGTGGTCAGCGCCTGATGGAACCCCATATCTTTCTGGACGATGCCGATGAGCAGCCCGCCGAGGATGTTGATGAAGGTGATGATGATCCCCGCGACCGCATCCCCGCGGACGAATTTCGCCGCGCCGTCCATCGCGCCGTAGAAGTCCGCCTCCCGCCGGATGTCCTCCCGCCGCTGGCGCGCCTCGTTCTCATCGATCAGGCCGTTGTTCAGGTCGGCGTCCACGGCCATCTGCTTGCCGGGCATGGCATCGAGGGTGAACCGCGCGGCGACCTCCGCGATACGGCTCGAGCCCTTGGTGATCACCATGTAGTTGATCACGACGAGGATCAGGAAGATGACGATCCCGACGACGTAATTCCCCCCGACGACGAAAGAGCCGAAACTCTGGATGATCTTCCCCGCGTAGGCCTCCCCGAGGATCATCCGCGTCGAGGCGACGTTGATCCCGAGGCGGTAGAGCGTGAGCAGCAGCAGCAGTCCGGGGAAGACGCTGAAATCGAGCGAGCGCTCGGTGTACATCGCGACCATCAGCACGATGAGGGCGAACATGATGTTGATCGCGATCAGGACATCGAGCAGGGGAGGCGGGATGGGGATGATCATCAGAACGACGACACCCACCGCCGCAATGGCGAGGACGATGTCGCTGCGGAGAATGAACCGTTCCAGCCACGGATGGCGGGCGAGACGTTGCTCGGTGCTCAGGTAGGCTTTCGACTGGGCTTCGGCCATGGGCTTCCCGATGGTGGACTACTCCACCCCTTGGGTTAGCAAGCCCCGTGCCGAAGTTCAAGTGTTTGTTTAAACGGGAACTTCCTCGCCGCGCAGGCGATAGATTTGGGCGAGAATTTCCGCCACGTCCTGGTAAAATTGGCCGGGAATCTCCTCGCCGACCCCGCAGGCCTTGTACATCGCCCGCGCCAGGGGCGGATTTTCCACGATCGGGATGTCGTTCTCGAGGGCGATCTTCTTGATCCGGTCCGCGAGCTTTCGCAGCCCCTTGCCGACCACCTTCGGCGCCGACATGGCGCCGGGATCATAGCTCAGGGCGACCGCCACGTGCACCGGGTTGGTCACCACCACGTCGGCGTTCGGCAGCTCCTTGATCATCGTGTTGAACGCGATCTGGAACTGCATCTGGCGGATCTTGCCCTTGATCTGCGGGTCTCCCTCGGTCTGCTTCCGCTCGTCCTTCACCTCCTGCTTGGTCATCTTCATGTCTTCCTTGAACTTCCACTTCTGGAAGATGAAGTCGAGGATCGCGACGATCAGCAGCACGCCATAGGTCCACAGGGCCACCCGGAAGATCGTGCGCATGAGGACGAGGAAGATCTGGGGCACCGTGGCGTCCATCAGCGGCACGAACCCGGGCCAGGCACGCTTGACCACGGAAAAGGCTACATAGCCGACGACGAGGATTTTCACCAGGTTGGTCAACAGGCGGACCGCCGCCCGCTGGTTGAAGAGTTTTTTCCAGCCCTTGAACGGGTTCAGCTTGTCGAGCTTGGGCTGGACGGCCTGGGTGGACCAGAGAAACCCGAACTGGCTGAGGTTGATCAACACGCCGACGGCGACCACGACCACGAAAAGGGGGAGCAGAGTGGTAAGCAACCAGGCCGCCGTCCCGGTCAGATACCCCTGCATATTCTGCAGGTCGAGGGTAATTTCATCCAGCCGGAGGAAGACGCCCCGCATCATTCCGGTCAGGCGACCGTAGATCCAATTCCCGAAGATCGCGAGGGTGAAGGTGCCTGCGGCGAGCACCGCGATGCTGTTCAGTTCCTGGCTCTTGGCGACGCTGCCCTTCCGCCGGGACTGGCGAAGACGCCGCGCCGTCGGTTGTTCGGTTTTCTCCTGGCCTTCCTGGTTTTCCTTGGGCATGTTTCCCTACCCTGCCATCGCCCGGATGAAATCGACGAACTGCCCCTGCCATCCCGCGTAGTATTTCCCGAACACGAAGACGAAAAACGGCAGCGCCAGCGCCATCGTCAGCAGCCCGATGCCGATCTTCAGGGGAAAACCGATGATCCAGACGTTCATCTGCGGCACCGTGCGGGCGAGAATCCCAAGGGCAAATTCCGTGACAAGAATCGCCACGAGAACGGGAGCGCCGATCTTGATCCCAAGGGTGAAGATGTCCGCGCTCAGACGCGCGAACCCCTCGACAAGGGGGGCGGTGAACACCCCCCCTCCCAACGGGATGCGGAGAAAGGTCTCATCGATCGCCATGAGAAGGAAATGGTGCCCGTTGATAATAATGAACAGCAGGAGGGCGAACATGTTAAGCAACTGGGCGAGAATCGGGATCTGAATCTGGCTGTCGGGGTCGAGAACATTGATGATGCCGAACCCCATCGAGTAGCCGATCACATGCCCCGCCAACTGCACGCCGTAAAAGAGGAAAGAAGCGGTCATCCCGAGGGCGATCCCGATCACGATCTCCTTGAGGACGATTCCGAAGAAGGTGATGATACCCGGCGCGAGATGCAGCGCCATCCCGGTATGGAGGGGAAACAGCACGGAGGTCAGGAGGAAAGCGAAACCCGCCCGGACCTGCGTCGGCACCGCGGCGTAGCCGTACAACGGGAAGATCATGACCATCCCGCCGATGCGGAACAGCATCAGCAGCCAGCGCTCCGCTTCATCAAGCTGAAACGAAAGGATGTCCACGTCTTCCCCGCTCAGATCTCGCTGACGAACACCTCGATGGGGGATTCCACCGGGTCCACGCGGTTGATGTCCTTGATGGATTGAATGTGGCTCTCCTTCAGCACCTGGCCTTCCGGCAGCAGGAAGATCCCACGCCCCGTTTTCAGGCTGTTCACCAGGATCATGCCGGGCCGCAGTTCATGGGGCATCACCTCGACCTTGCGGCGCGATTCCTCCTCGCCCTGGATCTCCCTCAGGAAGACGAGCATCTCCTCGCAGACCTTCGGGTCGAACAGCTTTCCGGCGTTGGTGCGGAAGTATTTCGCGAGAAACGCGGGACTGCGCTGGGCCCTCCCCTCGCTGTAAATGTGGTCATACTGGTTGCAAACACTGAGGATGCGCGACTCGAGCAGAATCGCCTCGCCGGAAATCCCCTCCGGGTACCCCGAACCGTCCCAGTTCTCGTGGTGTTGGCGGATGATGACCCCGACACGCTTGAACGCTTCGATCTCCGAGAGCTGATTCTGGGCGATGAGGGGATGGCTGTTGACCAGCTTGCGCTCGGCCGCCGACAACTCGCGCTCTTCCCGCTGCAACAGGCTCTGGGGAATGCCCACCTTTCCGATGTCGTGCAGCAGCGCGGCGATTTCGAGGTCACGGATCCGCTCGCTGTCGAGTCCCATCCTGCCCGCCAGGATGGTCGCAATGGAGGCCGTGCGGCGGGTGTGACGGCTGATCTCGGGCCGGGTCAACTCGATCAGGTTGACGAAGACGCGCACCACGCTGGAGAGCGAGCTTTCCAGCGAACGGTTCAGCCGGCCCATCTCGAGGTTCTTCTGGGCGATGATCGAGGTGCGCTCCTTGACCTTCTGCGCGAGGGTGCGGTTGAACTCTTCCAGCTCCGCGTTCTTCCGCTTCAGCTCCTCCAGCAGCCGCTCGTTCTCCCGCTGGAGGTCATAATGGTCCAGCGCCCGGAGGACGGTGCTCCGCAGCTCCTCGTCGTTCCACGGCTTGAAGATGAACTTGTAGATCTGCCCGTCGTTGATCGCCTCCACGGCGGCGTCCAGGTCGGCATACCCGGTGAGGATGATCCGCAACGCCTGCGGCAGGAAGTCGCGCACCTTGGAGAAAAACGCCGTGCCGGTCATCTCCGGCATGCGCTGGTCGGAGATGATCAGCTCCACGGGGTGTTGGCGCAGGTATTCGAGCGCCTCCTTGCCCTGGGTGAAGGTGGCGATCTCCATGTTATCCTCGAAGAAGGTCCGCTTCAGCGCGGTCAGGATGTGCGGCTCATCGTCGAGGAACAGCAGTTTACGCGGTTCATCCTTCATCGTTCGCCTTCGTTCTCCTCTCCGGGTCCACCCACGGGCAGCAGGATACGAAAGAGTGTCCCCCGCCCCACTTCACTTTCCACCTCGATGTCGCCGCCGTGCTCCTTGATGATCCGGTAGCTGATCGCGAGGCCGAGACCCGTCCCCTCGCCGATCTCCTTGGAGGTGAAGAACGCGTCGAAGATGCGCGGGAGGTTCTCTTTCGCAATGCCTTTCCCGTTGTCCTCGATCTCCACCGCGACGCGATCCTGGCCGACACGGCGCGTCCGCACGGTGATCCGCCCCGGCGGGGATTCGATCGCCTGGGCGGCGTTCATCAGGATGTTCAGGAACACCTGGTTGATCTTCTGCGGGTTGCAGTTGACCGCCGGGATCTCCTCGTACTCGCGGACCACGTCCGCCTTGTGCTTCAGTTCTCCCCGGAGAACATTCAGCGTACTCTCGAGTTCCCGGGTCAGGTCCGTCGAGTGCAACTGCGCGCGGTCGAGGGCGCTGACATTCTTCAAGTCGGCGACGATACTCTTCACCCGCAGGGTGCCCTCGAGGGATTCGCTGATCAGGTTGTCCAGGTCCTCGAGGATATAGTCCAGTCTCGCCTTGCGCCAAAGCTCCCCGACGCCCCCCTCCTCCTCCATCGCCGGTCCGAGGTTTCGCTTCACTTCATCGAGCACCACGCGGATTCTCTTCGTGTACTTGTTCAGGGTGGCAAGGTTCGAGTGGACGAACCCGATCGGGTTGTTGATCTCGTGCGCCACCCCGGCCGCGAGCTGCCCGATGGAGGCGAGTTTCTCCGACTGCACCAGGTGGGCCTGGGTCTCCCGCAATTGTTTCAGCGCCATCTCCAGGTCGCGGTTCCGCTTCGCCAGCTCCTCGGTCCGCTCCTCGACGAGGTGCTCGAGGTTGTGGGTGTAGCGCGCCACCTCCTCCTCGAGGGCCTTCTGCTCGGAGATGTCCTTGGCGATGAGGAGATACCCGACCATCTTCCCGGTGCGGTTCTTCAGCCGGGAGACGGTCAGGCTGACCGTCAGGTCCACACGATCCTTCCGCCGGACGAGGATCTCCCGCTCGTGAACCCGTTTTTCCGACTTCGGGACCAGGTCGCCCAGCCCGAGCTTCTTCCCCTCGCCCTCGCGGGGGGCCAGGAGGGCGATGCAGTCCTTTCCGCGGACCTCCCCGCTCTTCCAGCCGAGTAGATGCTCCGCGCCCCGGTTGAACAGGGAGATGCCTCCCTCCCGGTCGACGGCGATAATCGAATACTCCAGCGATGAATCGAGCACCGACTGGAGGAAGTTTTTCGTTTCGGTCAGCTCCGAGGTGCGCTTTTCGACCAGCAGTTCGAGCTGCTTCTGATAGCGCCGGTTCTCCTCGGCCAGCCTCCTCCGCTCCAGCGCCTTCCGTACCGTCAGGTAGAGTTCATCCGGGTCGGTCGGCTTCTGCAGGTAGTCATACGCCCCTTTTTTCATCGCCTCGATGGCGGTCTCTCGTCCGCCATAACCGGTGAGGACGATGACTTCCACGTCCGGGTCGTGCCGGCGGGCCTGTTCCAGCACCTCGATGCCGTCCAGCCCGGGCATGACGAGGTCGGTGATAATCAAGCCGAAACCGCCGCGGGAGAACCGCTCCAGCCCCGCCTCGCCGTCCTCCGCGACGCCCGTCTCGAAGCCTTGCAGGTTCAGCAGCTCCGCGAGGTAGTCGCGGATTCCCTCATCATCGTCGATGATGAGAATCCTCGGATCGGGTGATTTCTCCTCCCCGAGCACCCGACGCCTCACTGCGCCATTTGAGCGATGAAAGCGTAGGTCCTGTCGGCGAACCCGATGAGCAGGTTCGACATCCAGGGAAGGAACAGGATGAGAACGATCACCACGGCGAGGATCTTCGGGATGAAGGTGAGAGTCATTTCCTGCACCTGGGTCACGGATTGCAGCAGGCTGATGGTCACACCCGTAATCAGCCCGGCAAGCAGCATCGGTGCGGCGAGAAGCAGTGCGGTGACAAGCGTCTCCCGCACGACATAGATCGCGAATTCCTGGGTCATCGGAAGCTCTCGACAAGAGATTGAACGATGAGGTACCAACCATCCACGAGGACGAACAGCAGCAGCTTGAACGGCAGGCTGATCATCACCGGGGGCAGCATCATCATCCCCATGGACATCAGCACGGAGGCGACCACCATGTCGATGATCAGCATCGGCATGTAGATCAGGAAGCCGATCTGGAACCCGACGCGCAGCTCGCTGATGATGAAGCCCGGGATGATCACCCGCATCGGAAGATCGTCAGGCGTGTTCGGCTGTTCCATGTCCGCCATCTGCACGAACACCTGCAAATCCTTCTCGCGGGTGTGGGCGAGCATGAAGGTGCGCAACGGTTTCTGCCCCCGGCCCCACGCCTCGCCGAGGGTGATCTGCTGGCTGGAATACGGCACCCAGGCGTTCTCGTAGATCTCGGTGATCACGGGGGCCATGATGAACATCGTGAGGAAAAGCGCAAGGCCGACGATAAGCTGGTTCGGGGGGAGCTGGTGGGTGCCGACCGCCTGGCGAAGAAAGTGCAGCGCGACCACGATGCGAATGAAACTCGTCATCATGATCAGGATCGACGGCGCGAGGGTGAGGATGGTGAGCAGGAGGACGATCTGGATGGTGACGGCGAGATCCTGCGGCGAACCGGCCTGATCCACCCCGATCGTGATCTTCGGCAGCACCGGCGCGGTCTGCGCCGGAGCGTCGCCCGCCGCGAGAAACACGAACACCAGCAGCACGCCGGCGAGCAGCCCCACGCGCGGAACGCGCGGGAACGGGCGCCTCTCCCGTCTCCGCGCCACATGCGGTGCGGCCTGGGTCCGTATCTCCGGCCTCAGCATCCTGTTCTCTTTCATCTTCCGAAATACCATCGTGTTCCAGTACCCAGACGCTTTTCCACGGGAGCCATCGACCGGTCGCCGTCACCCACCCCGGACCGAGAACGGTGTAATCACACCATCCTGCAGCCGGAAGAGGATGTATTCGTATTCCTGGTCCAGCTTCATCCGGGTGAGGTCGATGGTGATGCGAACGCCGGGATACGCCTTCTCCTCCGCCTTGACATACGCCTTCTTGCCGAGCTTGTGCCGTTCGCCCAGCAGCTTCTCATGGCTCTTCTTGAGGAACTCGAACCACTCATCGAAGTCGACCATCGCCTGTTGCAGGTGGTCGTAGAGCTTGCTCTCCTCTTCCTTGAGGCCGCCCCACTGGTATTTCCGCTGCACGAAGCTCGCGACCGCATCCTCGAGCTTGCCGTGAAATTCCTCCTTGTGATCGAGGAAGAAATCGATCTCCTTGATCCATTCGTCCATCACCTTGTGCTGGCCGACCTCGAGGTCCGTTTTCAGGTAGTGGATGTTGCCCAGGGTTTTCGCCTCGATCCCCCGGCCGGCATGAATCTCACCGCCGATGATCGCCCCCTTGCCATACTTGACAAAGACGGTCCCGCCGCAGATCACGTTGGCGTGAATGATCTCTTCGGCGATATGGACATCGTGGTTCCCGATGACATTCTGGTTCTCGAGGAAGCGGATATGGGTCTCGCCGGCGACACGTGCCGTCCCCTTCCCGGTGCCGATGAACCCGCCGCGAACGAGGAGGTTGCCGCCGCAGTGGATCTCCGCGTCCTCCACGACACCGTTGATCTCGATGTCCTTCGTGGCCGCGACCGCGAACCCGGACTTGACATCGCCGAGCACCTTGACATGCCCGTCGAAACGGATGTTGCCCGTATCGTAATCGACATGCCCCTTGACAACGAAAACGTCTGAAACTTCGACATCACCGTTGGGGCGCAGCTTCGCGCTGCCGGCGATGGTCGAGACGAGCCGGAAGCGCTGGGGATCCTCGAAACGCGTGTTCGGCCCTTCTTTCAGGAAGATGTCCTTGCCCGGTTTCTGGGTGATGGGGATTCCCGTGACCGTGATGCCCGGCTTCCCCTCCGTCGGCGGCTCCTTGACGGCGAGGAGGTCCCCCGCCTCGACGACCTGCAGCACCCCGGTCTCATGGTAGTCGACCCGCCCGCCCTTTACGGGTTTCGCCTTCGGTTGCGGATCAACATCGAAGAGGTAGGTGATCTTCGCATCTTCGCCGTGTGTCGGCGGGCGCCCACGGGCGACGAGAACCGGTTTGCCCCTCTCCCCCCGGGAGGAGGCGAGCCGGAGAACCGCCTGCTTGTCCACCCCGATGGTCACCTTCTCCCCGACGAGTGCGTCGAGGATCGCCTTCACGGGAACCGCTTTCCCCGCGGGGGCATCGACCTGCACATAGGCTTCCGTGGCATCGATGGAGAACGTGACCTTGCAGGGCACTTCCGGCACTTCCGGCGCTTCCGGCGCCTCGGGGGTTTCCTCGTCCTGCGGCTCCGCTTTCTCCACCCGCTCGGCGGACCATTCCTCCTTCGAATCGATGCCTTCTTGGTTCACATTGTTCCGGGATTCTTCCAGCATAACCGCCCTCATCCGCCGGTCCGATCCGGCGTCACCCTTCTCCGCCGGGGAGCTCCTCGTCCCCGATTAAATGTGGATCCGCGCCCCCCTCCCGCCAGTCGCCCAGCCGGGTCAACCCCTGGTCGGTCGCCCCGATGAGGAAGGTGCGATTCCCCACGCGGACAAGGTACAGCATTCGTTTCGGGGACAGGGTGCGCGCGGAGAGGATTTCTATCGATCCGCGCCCGTCGTCTCCTCTCACTCCCGCCGTGAACAGGCGGGGAGCAAAGCGTTTCAGCAGATAGACGAGGAGGAAAAACAGCCCGAGGATGAGAAGAAGCGCCGCCCCGGTGCGGGCGGCGGCGGCTCCCAGCCCTTCCGATACATGAGGCGCGTTCTCCGCCGCCCAAAGAGGCGGGGCAAGCAGGAATAACCCCGGCATCCCGAACGCTACGGTTATCGCTTTTCGGATCATTGCAGCGCCTTGATGCGATCCTCCACGCTCAACAGCTCGGTGATCCGGATGCCGAAGTTCTCATCGATGACGACCACTTCGCCATAGGCGAATTTCTTGTCGTTGACGAAGAGATCGACCGGTTCACCGGAGAGCTTGTTCAGCTCGATCACCGAGCCTGGTCCGATGTCGAGGATGTCCCGGATCAGCATCGTCGTCCTGCCGAGTTCGATGGTCACCGGCAAGGAGATGTCGAGCAGAAGGTCAAGGTTTTTCGGCGCTTCCGGATGCGTTTCGATGCCCCCGGCGCCGACGTCGAACGCGGCGAATTCCGCGGGTTTCACGGTGGTTTCGCCCGCTTCCGCCGGTTCCATCGGACCGCCGATCCCCGGCGCGGCGCCGGGAGCCGCTCCGGCGGAAGCCGCGGCGACCACCTCCGCCACCGGCGCGAGGATCTCCATCAGCCTCGCGGGAACCAGCTTGCTGAAATGATCCTCGCCCCAGTCCTCGACGTTCAGGGTGTAATCCACCCGCACGAGGTCATCGAAGGGGAGATCCGCCTCCTCCCAGTTGAGGAGCCTTGCCTTCGCTCCCGCGGGCCGGATCTCCGTGGGCAGCTTTTCCGACCAGAAGGTGGAGAGCGCCCCGACGATCTGGTTGGTCGCCTCCGAGACTCCATCCAGCGACTCCTCCTCGCTGAAGGGAGCGGTGCCGTCCCCCATGACCATCAGGTCGGTAATCGCGGCGGCGAGGCGCTGGCTGAAGAGAAAGTACTGCACTCCCTCGGCTGCGCCTTCCACCGGCGCCTCCACCACCACCGGGGGCTCCGGGAAAGCAGCCATCAGATCGTCTTTCCCGGCCTCCTTGACACCCGTCAGGGTCAATTGGACCGTACGGTTCAGGATCGGGCCGAACACATCCTGCATGATCGGCAGGCCGGCCTCTTCAATGTTCTGGAATCCGGTACTGACCGCCATGGGTCACCTCACCGTTCGTAGGCCAATTCTTCCTCGAAGGAGATCGGCCGTGTAATCTTGATCGCCATCTTCCGCCCGCTGCGTCCGGGAACTCCGAAGAATTTCAGCCGGCCCGCCACCTTGATCAACATCTCATCATCCAGGGGTTTCTCGAGCTGAATGATGTCGCCGGCCTTCAAAGACAGGAACTCCCGGACCGAGAGGGTCGTCTCCGCGAAGATCGTCTGGAAGTCGATCTTCGAGGATTGTATCCGCTCTTCCAGGAACTTGCGCTCCTCTTCCGCGACCTTCTTCACGTTCACGAAGAAGGTCTGGGTAGACATCTTCTGCAGGATCGGCTCGAGCAGGAAGTAGGGGAAGCCGATGTTCATCGGGTAGACCGCGCCGCGCACCTTGATCTCGAAGAAGATGATCGCGATCGTTTCGCTCGACCGCGCGATCTGGACGAACTGGGGATCGGTTTCGAAGCTGTCATAGGCCGCGTTCAACGGGTAGATCTGGCTCCACACCTCGTTCAGCGTGGAGATCAGGTTGTTGATGATCCTCTGGACGATGTTCTGCTCGATCAGCGTGATCTCCCGGATTTCCACCTCGGTCTCGCCGGTGCCGCCGAGGAGGCGGTCGACGCAGAAGAGGAGGAACTGGGGGCTGATTTCGACCACCGCTTTCCCCTCCAGGTCCGACATGCGCAGCAGGTAGAGGCTGGAGGGCATCGAGAGCGACATCGTGTATTCGCTGTAGGTCACCTGGTCGATGGAGATGACGTTGACATCGACCAGCGCCCGCAAATTGGTCGAGAGGAAGGTGGCGAACAGCCGCGCGAAGTTCTCGTGTATCGTCCGCATCGTCCGGATCTGTTCCTTGCTGATCCGGTCCGGATGCTTGAAGTCGTACACGGAGACGGACTTGCGCTGCTCCCGCTCGATCGTCTCGTAGCTCTTGCCCTTGCTTACACTCGAAAGCAGGGCATCGATTTCGTCCTGTGAGAGGATTCGATTCATGGTGACTCCAGGACGTTACTGGAACACGTAACGAATGAAGTAGGCATTGTCCACAACGCCTTCGGTGAGCCGCGTGTTTACGATTTCAAGGATGCGCTTGCGTATCCTCTCCCTCATCGTGATATCCGTCAGCACGTCGACCCGCTGCGCGGAGAGGAAGGTTATCAGGTTATCCCGTATCTGGGGCTCCCGTGCCTGCAATTCCACCATCACCTTGCTGTTGTGGGTTTCGAGACCCAGGTCGACGAGAAGGACCTTCGTCCCACGGCTTCCGGTCGGGTTCACAATCAGGCCGGGAAGCTGGTAGATCTCACCGATCGGCTGTTTCTTCGTCTTCTTCTTCACCGTGGTTTGTGCAGGCGGCTTCGAGAAGAAGAGAGTCTTGACGATGAAATAGGAACTCACCGCCTGGAACGCGAGCATCAGGACGATTATCACCGCGAAGACGGCTTTATTCGACCCTTTCCCAGCGACCGGCGCAGCCTGTTCATCCAGCGTTTCCGGAACCTCCATCCCCTCCGGAATCTGCTGCTCCTCATCCATCTCGTTCATCAACCACCTCGGGTTGCCAAGCCGGGAGAATACTGCTCTATGTAAATCTCCACCCGCCGATTCCTCGCCCTTCCGTTGGGCGTGGCATTCGTTGCGCGGGGCCTGTACTCGCCATAGCCGACGGCGCTCAGTTTCTTGGGATCAAGCCCGCCCCGGAAGACGAAATACTTGGTCACCGCCAGCGCCCTCGCCGCGCTCAGCTCCCAGTTGCTCGGGAACTGGGAGGTATGGATCGGTACGTTGTCCGTGTGCCCCTCGACCCTCACCTCGCTGTACGGCTTCGCCTTGATGGTCGCGGCGATTTCCGCGAGCAGGGAGAGGAACTCCGGTTTCAAATCCGCCTGGCCGCTCTCGAAAAGCGTGTTGTTGGAGATGATCAAGCGGACTCCGGAGGGGGTGGTGTACACTTCGACGGATTCGATCATCCCGATTTGTTCCAGCGCTTCGCTGATGTCCTCGACCATCTCCGACTGTTGTTGCGCGCGCTTGGCCATCTCCTTCATGACGATCGAGGGCAGGATGCCCGCATTCTCCGGCCACATCCCCAGCCCCTCCTGGATACTGGAGATGGCTGCCTTGAACTTCACCTGCTCGACGCTGGAGAAGGAAACGATGAGGACGAAGAAGGTCAGCAAGAGGGTCATCATGTCCCCGTAAGTGACCATCCACGCCGGCGTGCCGGCCGGACATTCTTCCCGTTTTTTCTTCGCCATCGTTGCGGTTTCCTACTCAAATCCACTTGCGAACAGCCGAAGCACCTCGAGTCAACGTACGGGCTCCTCGCCTTCACGATCCTTCGGAGGCAGGAAGGTGAGCAGTTTTTCCCGGACGATGCGGGGGTTATCCCCCGATTGAATCGCGAGGATACCTTCGATGATCAGTTCTTTTCTTCTCGCCTCCTCGCGGGAACGGAAGTCCAGCTTCCCGGCGATCGGGAGAAAGATGATATTCGCCGAAAGCGCCCCGTACAACGTGGTCACCAGGGCCACGGCCATGCCCGCGCCGATCTGGGAGGGATCCTCGAGGCTGGCGAGCATCTGGATCAACCCGATCAGCGTCCCGATCATCCCGAACGCGGGGGCGTAGGTGCCCATCGCCTCGAAGATCGTCTTTCCCAGTCGATGCCGCTCTTGCATCCCCTCCAGTTCTGACTCCATGATGTCCCGGATGGTTTCCGGCTCCGTGCCGTCCACCGCGTACTGCACGCCGAGACGCATGAAAGAATCATCGAGATCCTCGATTTCGCGTTCAATGGCGAGAATTCCTTCACGCCTGGCCTTTTCCGCGACCCGGACCATCATGTCGATGGTTTCCATCTGGGACTTGGACTCGTAGAGAAACGCGTTTTTCGCCACCGCCATCACCGCGAGAACGTCGGCCAGGGGAAAATTGACCAGTGTCGCACCAATGGTCCCGCCGAACACGATCATCACGGAGGGCAGGCTGAAGAAGAACGAGACCCCCTGCCCCGTGGCGATGGAGAGGAAAACCAATGATGCGGCGGCGAAGATACCGATCAGGGTTGCTATGTCCATCTCAACCCTCCGCCTCGTCAGAAGCCTGGGATTCCGTGAACGGGGCCATCACGCGGTTGCGGAAATGGATGATCCGCTCGATGACTTCACCCGGCTCTTCCTTGACGATCACCTTCTTGCCGTCCGTCAGGGTAAGAATCGTGTCCGGAGTGGACTCGACGAACTCGATCATGTCGCTGTTGACGATCAGCTCTGTTCCATCCAATCGGGTCACACGGATCATGGGTTCTCCCGACGCCCCTCCGGGCCGGCAGCGCCGGCCCGGAGGAAACGCTGTTCAATTATCGTTGCTGCGCGGCAGGCTTACCGTTTCAACGCGGTCGCCTCCGCCAGGATCTGATCACTGACCGTGATCACGCGGGCGTTGGCCTGGAATCCGCGCTGCGCGGTGATCATCTCGGTGAACTCCTGAACCAGGTCCACGTTGGACATCTCGAGGAAGCCCGATTGGATGGAGCTGCCGAAGTTGGTCTCCGCAAGGCCGTATTCCGCCCTGCCGGAAGCCTCCGTGGCCTCCCACAGGCTGTTGCCGGCCTTCGCCAGGCCGCCCGGGTTGTTGAAGTCCGCCAGCACGATGGACGCCAACGTGCGTTCGACGCCGTTGCTGAAGTTGCCGATAATGCTGCCGTTGCCATCGACCTGGATCGAATCGAGCACGCCCATCCCGTAACCGTTCTGCGAAGTCGCGGTCGTGGTGAAGGGCGAGGCCGTCTGGGTGATTCCGTCGAACCCGCCGATGGAACCGACATCGAAGACGATTTCCATCTCGTCCGCGTCGCCGCCCGGGGCGAAGGAGAAGTTGTTGACGTTGTTCCCGTCATACGTGAAGGCCTTCAGAGAACCATCCCGATTGAAGGAAATCGTCCCGGTGCTGCCGCTGATCACCTCGGCCGGTTCGGGCACGCTCGCCTCCCAGGCCCATTCGTTGTCCACGGCGGTCTTGGTGAATTCCATCGAGAGGGTATGCGTGTCCCCCAAGGAATCGTAGACGACGATGGACGTCGCATGGGTGGTGTCCGCGGTGTCGATCACCAGCGCGTTGGCCCCGCTGGCCGCGGAGAACCCGTCGGTCGCGAAGACCTCCACCCCGCCGCCGCCGAGACCGGTGAGCTTGGTCATCAGGCCGGTGGCGCTGTCGGCTTCGAACTCCAGGCTGTTGGAGACCGTGGTGCCGAGAGCGGAATCCACGAAGGTGTCGATGGCGACCAGGGTCGACGAGGTGCCGTTGTTCACCGCGAAGGTGCCCGTGGCATCGAACAGGGTCGCGACGATATCCGAGGTGGCACTGTCAGCAATGGTGACGCCGAAGGTAGCCCCATCACCGGCGTAATCGCGGGTGACGCGGATCTGGCCGCTGTCCAGTTCGAACGTGGCACCCGCCACCTGGGCGTTCATCTGGTCGATGAGGTCCCCCACGGTGCTGTTGATGGTAAGACCGGCGATCGTATAGCTGGCCTCGTCGCTGGTGCCCGGATCCACGGTGACGGTGAAGTTGTCCACATCGGTGATCCCGAGCGAGGTCAGTGTATCGCTCAAGGAGAGCCCGGCGGCGACGCCGACATCGGTCGAATTGGTGGCGTTGGACCCGGTGATCGTGATGGTATGGGTCCCGCCGATCCCGTTGACCGCGGTGCCGGTGACACGGCTGACGCCCGACGTGCCCGCAGCGGAAAGTGTCGCCACGCTGTCGGTGGCGGTGAGGTCGAGGTTGCTGAAGAAGGTGACCTCGCTGCTGGCCTTCGCGGCGACCTTGCGGTCCAGCGGCATTACGATATCGGTGATGGTCGAGGCGGTGTTGATGTTCCCCTCCACATCGGCGATGCGCCCCTGGACATAGGAGCCGTCGGAGCCCACGAGCCGGCCTTCGGCGTCGAGGGCGAAGTTACCCGCCCGGCTGTAATAGGTGTGGTTTCCTCTCCGCAGGACAAAGAATCCCTTTCCTTCGATGGCAAGATCCGTGGCGAATCCGGTGGATTCGAGGATCCCCTGCGAGAACTGGTTGTCGATCGAACCAACCTTCACCCCGAGCCCGATCTGCACGGGGTTGACCCCGCCGCGCGACTCCTTCGGCCCGAACGCCGGCCCGAGAAGCTGTGACAGGCTGTCGGTAAAGGTGATCCTTGACCGTTTGAAGCCGACGGTGTTGATGTTGGCGATGTTGTTGCCGACAACGTCGAGCTTCAACTGGTGTCCGCGAAGTCCGGTGACTCCGCTCTGCAGCGACCGCATCATGTGCGTGTTCCTCCTTCTTTACGCCGTTCCCGGCGCGGTTCTGAAGGGGGATCCGGCGTCCGCCGGTCGGGCCGCGTCGGTCGTTCCGCGACCCGAAAGGCCTCCTCGAAAGAGGTCCAGCCCTTCCCCGTACGTGTTACAACAAAACGGCGCTGTCAATTTGAGTGAACACATTCTCCTTCGCGCTGTCACCGTGAAGCGCCGTGATCACGGTTCGATTGGGCACGCTGACCACGAGGGCCAGGTCCCGAAGCACGAAGAGAGACTCTTTTGCGCCTTTCTCCGAGGCGCGATCCAGGGCTTCGTCGATCTTCGCCAGGTCCGCCTGGTCGAGGGTGATGCCCCTCTGCAACAAGCGCTGCGCGGCATGCGCGGAAACGGTAACCCGCGGTGCGGGAGCAGCATCTGCAGCCTGGTGGAGAGCTTCCCGGAACCCTTCGGATACGGGTTTCGGTTTCGAGGAAGCCGGCTTGGCCGGGCGAATCGCTCCGACCTGCGCCTGGATATGTTCAGCGTTCCATACCATCTTCGCTTCCTCGAGGTCAGGGTTTACCGATTCCGATGAGGTCGAACAGGCTTCCGCCGCTCTCCCCGCCGGGTTCACGCACCTCCAGCACGTCTCCGAACTGGACCGTCTGCCCGTCGGCGATCAGGACCGCCCCCGCGGCACCGAAACGCACTGCGCTCACGGTGGCGATCAGGTAAGTTTGTACGTCCTGAGTGTTGCCGAGGGTGTCGGTAGCTTCCACTTCGATACTGTACACGCCGTCCGGGAGATCCCTCCCGGAACCATCCTTACCGTCGAAGCGGAAAGTGTGTTCCCCGGCGCTCTTTCGCGACTCCTCCACCGTGCGAACCACGGAACCGGAAGCATCACGCACCGTGATCTTCACCTCCTTCGCCGCGTCAAGCAGCTCGTAGGCGATGTCGCCCGCCTCGCCGCCGGCCAACTGGACGGTGTCCGCGATGGCTTTGATCTCCTTGCCGATCAGCGTGGACGCGAGTGTGTTGTTGATCGACTGCGCGAGCAGTATGTCAACCTGCGTCCCCTGGTCCACCGCGGTGTTGAGGTTCTGGAGCTGTTCGAGGCTGGTGAACTGGGCGAGCTGACTGGCGAATTCCTGGGCGTCCTGGGGGTTCATCGGATCCTGGTAATTCAACTGCGTCACCAGGAGCCTCAGGAAATCATCCTTGCCGATCTCACCAGGAGCCCGCGGACCGCTGTCGAGCGTGGTCGGAAGCCTACCGACCAGCCCTGTCAACGACTGGAATTCCGGCAAATCGCATCACCTCCTCTCAAAGCCGACCCCTGCCGGGGAAGGCTGGTTTACCGGCGTTTGCCGGCGAAGCGCTCAAGATCGAGCACCTCTACAACGATTCTTATACTACTGCTTGAACATTCAGGCAAAGTGTGTGCCACGTGGAATTGTGGTGTCAGCACAAGGTTTGCCCGTATTTACAAGCCGTCCGGGGGAAATCTTTGCCCATGCAGGACACCCCGGCGACAGGGTTACCCGATATAGTCGACGGTGTTCGTCCCGATGAAAAGGAACCTGCGCCTGCCGTCGCCAGGCGTCTCCTCATCCCCCGGGGCGGTACCGGTTCCATCCCCTCCGGACCGGTGAGTGTTTGGTTCCCCCTGCTCATCGCCGCGGGGCTGGTTTTCCCGGGTGCCGGTCTCCACGTGGAACCGCTGGACATCGATTCCCTGGGAAGCGAGTTGTTCGCGGAGCTGAGGCAGCCGCGACTCGATCGCCTGGGCGGCCTGGGCGTGCTCAGCCCTCAGGGTGACTTCGTACTTCCCCGCCTTCTCGCGGATTTGCACCATCAGCATCCCGAGGGATGAGGGTTTCAGACGCACCTGCAGGGTCGTGCGCCCGTCCGAAGTCAGGATGCGCGCACGCCCTTCCACCCGGCGAAGCACCTCGTCCAGGTTCTGAATCGCCTGTCCCGCCTCGGTTCCCTTCGAACCGGCCGTATTGGTGTGCCCGCTCCCGGAAGCAGTCGTCGAACCGGTTTGACGAGCGGTGTGAGTCGGCGTGGTGGCGGTTTTCGGCGCGGCGGCGGGCGCGGTGTTTCCCGGTCCCGCAGACGCCGGGGCTTTCGCCGTCGCCTTCACCGGCTCGGACGAGAGGGGCGCCTTGTTGGTTTGCGGGTCCTCCCCCTTGTCCACCCGCCGGGGAGCGTTCTCCTTCCTCACGGCCGGGTGCGATGCCCCGGCACGCTGACTCGCGGCGGCGGAACGCCCCCGCCGCAGGGAGCGGCCGCCCGCTCGACGACCGGGGGTGTGCACACGCCAGCCACGGCTCTTCATCTCGGCGATCTTCTCCTTGGCCGATACGACCGGGGCTGCGGGGACCGCGGACGAGGTGGAGAACCCCTTGTCCACCGCTTTTTTCGCAACGGCTTTGCCCGACTGCCGGGGATCATCCGGCTGAACCTTCGCCTTCGCCTTCCTAACGGGGGCTTCGCTCCGGGCCTCGGGATCGGCGGCTTTCGCGCCGTCCGACTTGATCGGTTCGCCCTCGGTCTTTCGTTCCGCCGGGCGGGCGGCTTTCCCTTCACCCGGTTTCCCGGGCCGTGCCGCTGCCGCCCGTGGTTTCGCTGCACCCGGTTTCCCCGGTTGCACCGCCGCCGCCCGGGGCTTCGCCTTCCTTGCATTTGCCCGCTTCGCGGTTTCGGCGGATGGTTCCGCCCGGTCAACCGTCTCCGACTCCCGCGAGGCGATCTGCTTCTTCAAGCTCGCGAGGACCCGGTTGCGGAGGACCTCCTCGCCCGGGGGCGACAGTTTTCCGGTCATGCTGCGGACCGAGATGTGCCGGACCAGCTTCCCCTTCCCGGTTCTCCCGGCGGCCTCGGACCCGTTTCCGTCGTTCACCTCCCGCGGTTCGACCGCCAGCCCTTTCTCCTGCGCGAAGCGAGTGATCCGCGTCTTCCCGGGTGTTCCGGGTTTCCCCATGGGGGTGATTGTCTTCGGTGACGGCTGCCCCGTTCCCGCCGCGCCGCCGGAAGCCTGCTTCCCCTTCCCCCGCACGGCGGCTCCATCCGGTTTCACCCGCGGCGGAACGAAGGGCTTGACCTGCTTTTCCAGCGGATGAGGCAGTTTCTCCTTGAGCTTCGCGGTGTTCGAGTCTTTCCCGTTCCCGACAGTGACCGCGGCACCTTTCCCCTTGCCGGCGCCCCTGTTCTTCCCGTTGGATCGATTGACCTGGTCGAGGATCGCCCTCGCATTGGCGGCGACATCCAGCGGTTCCTTCCGGGCGACCTCTGCGCGCAGCTTTCTCAACAGGCGCGAACTCTTCGTGCCGGGCGTCTCCAGCGTCCCGGTGAGGATTCCGTGCCGCAGGTCGCGCGTCGCCCGCAGATGCTGCTCCACGACAGCGCGGAAGTTGGGGATGGGCCGGTCCACGCCCGAGTTGCCGCTGAGCTGAAGCTCCCGGCGCAACAGGGGATCGAGACGTTGACTCATCCCGCCGCGCCGGCCGCCCGGCCGGGAACCGTTGCGCCGCACCTGCACCCGTCCGGTGCGCGGATCGGCGAAGATTTCCAGTTTCTCGCCCTGCAGGTTGACGAAGGGCACCCCTTCAAAGGTGACTTCCCGGCCTCCGCGCACCAGGGCGCGGGGGCGTGCTCCCCTGTGCCGGGACAAGCGCGCCAGCATTTGGCTGAAGCCGCCCCGCCGTCCGGTCCGCCCCCCCGCATGCGACGCGCGGAGGAACCCCCCGGCCAGGATTGTGCTCAGTCCGGTCTTCATCAGATGCTGCTCCTTGCATACGCCTGCGAGAGGTATCTTGCCACCTCCGCCGCGCGCTCACGCGGCAACGCGGCGAGGATCTTCGCCGCCTGCCTTTGCCGCATTTTGAGAAGCAGCTCCGCGTTTGCGCGGGCGCTGAGACGCTTCATGATGGTGGCCGCTTCCGCGGGTTTCATCGCCTCGATCATCTTCGACAGGCGCTTCGCCTTCACCTGGTCGATGCTGTCGGCCGTGGCGGCAAGTTCGGTGAGCAGTTGCTGCAGGTCGCCCACGGTTTCCCGAGCCCCTTCGAGTTCCCGCCGGGTCTCCGCCACCTGCTGCTTCAGGGGCTGGGTCTCCTTCGTGACGATGCTGTCGACGATGGAGAGAGTCTGTTCGCGCTGCTTCCGCTGGAACTCCTTCTCCAGTTCTCTCGGAGGGCCGGTTTTCCCGGAGATATCCCATGTCAGCGACAGCTCCTCGCTCGGCTCCTCCTGCTGCAGGGTGTCCGCCGGGGGCTGCTCGGGCCATTTCACCGTTGCTTTCAGTAAGATGAAATTGGCGATGAAGAAGATGATGTACCCGACAACGAAAATGCCGACGATTACAGGCATCTTTTCCTTGTCCATGGGCGTATCCCGTCGTTTGCGTTATTCCGGATGAATCTCGCCTTCCACGATACGGTTGGATCTGCCGGTTTTCACCCACCGGCGGGCACCCGCATCATCGAGGATGCCCTGCATCTCGTGAAGCACCTGCTGGCGATGCTCCTCCAACCGCCGCGCCTTCAACTTTTCCAGCACCTTCTCTTCCCGGCTCGCTTCAATCAGCCGCAGCCGGGCCTCTTCGACTTCTTTCCCCCGATCCCTGACCTGCTGCCGCTGACGCAGGATGCGCGCGCTCAATTTCCGTTGCCAGCGGTTGGCGAGGACGAGATCCCCGGCCTGGATGGTACCCCGAATCAACTCCCGCTGCCGCCGCAGGTGCTCATCCATCTCCACGAGCAGCGCCGCGAGCTTTTTCTCCTCCTCGCGCATCGCCTGTACCGCCTGGCCGAGATCCCGCTCGCGCAAGCGCTTCTCGCTCTCCTTGGCGTCCATCACGCGTTGCAGACGAAAGCGGAACGGTTTCATACCGCCGCGCTCCTCACTGGGCCAGTTCCTGCATGGCCTTCCAGACCTCGGTCATTACGCTGGGTTCACCGATGTCCTGGACCAGCAGCTTGTTGATCTCCGGGCGCTTGGCGATCGCCCGGTCGATCCTCGGGTTGGTGCCCGCCTTGTACGCCCCGATGTTAATCAGGTCTTCGTTCTCCCGGTACACCGCGATGTCGCTGAGGACCTTCCGCGCCGCCTTAAGGTGCTCCGGGGGAACGACATCGATCATCACCCGGCTGACACTCTCGAGCACATCCACCGCGGGGTAATGCCCCTCGGCGGCGAGTTTGCGCGAGAGGACGATGTGCCCGTCGAGGATGGAACGTACCGCATCCGCCACGGGCTCGTTCATATCATCCCCCTCGACGAGCACCGTGTAGAGAGCCGTGATCGACCCGCTGTCGCTTCGGCCCGCCCGCTCCAGCAGCTTGGGCAGCAGCGCGAAGACGCTGGGAGTGTACCCCCGGGTGGTGGGCGGCTCGCCGATGGCGAGACCGATCTCCCGCTGGGCGAACGCCAGGCGGGTCACCGAATCCATCATCAGCAGCACATCCGCGCCGCGGTTGCGGAAGAACTCCGCGATCGCCGTCGCGAGCATCGCCCCCTTGATCCTGATCAACGCGGGTTGGTCGGAGGTGACGACGACGACGACGCTGCGCTTCAACCCCTCGGCGCCGAGGTCCTTCTCGATGAAATCACGCACCTCGCGGCCTCGTTCACCGACGAGGGCGATGACATTGATGTCGGCCGCCGTGTTCCGCGCGACCATGCCCATCAGGATGCTCTTCCCCACGCCGGACCCGGCGAACACGCCGAACCGCTGCCCCTTGCCGCAGGTCAGGAATCCGTCGATCGAGCGGATGCCCAGCTCCAGGGGCTCGGTGATCCGCCGGCGCTTCAACGGGTGCGGCGGTTTCCCGGTAATCGGAACGAAGGATTCGACCTCCAGCGGCCCCTTGTCATCCATCGCCGACCCGAGACCGTCGAGAACCCGGCCGAGAAGCGAACTCCCCACGCCGACGAGGAACGGCCTGCGAAGGCTGCGCACCACGCTGCCGGGATGAATCCCCTCGATCCCTCCGAAGGGCATCAACAGTACATGATGATCCCGGAAGCCCACGACCTCGGCGAAGGCGCAGCGTCGGCCCGAACGGTCGAGCACCTCGCACGCCTCGCCGATGGCGGTGTCCGGGCCGTTCGACTCGATGACCAGGCCGATCACCCGGGTCACCTTGCCGCGCGGAACCATCGGCTGCGAGCGCTCGAGCCTCTGCTCGTGGCGGAGGAAGGTCTCCTCCGCCGCCGGGGCTTTCAGCACGGCGTTCACGGGGACGCCTCACCGTTGCCGTTCGCCCCCTCGTAGCCGGGCTTCAGCGCCTTGTAAACCTCGTCGAGCATCGTCTCGATCTGCGCGTCGATCGAACCGCCCAGGGATTCGAGAATCAACCCGCCGGGTTTCACCCGCGGACTGGTTTCGACTTCGATCTCCTTGATCCCCTCGGACAGGGTCCTGAGGTCCGCTTTCGCCTTCTTCAGAGTCTCATAATCCTGCGGATTCACGATCAGCAGGAGCTTCGACCGGTCCGTCGCCTCGCGGATCGCCTCCGCCGCCAGCTTCACCGCGACCTCGCGATGACTCTCCGCCGTCTCGCCGACGACACGCCGGGCGATCGCCATCGCGAAATCGACCAGGCGCTCCTCGACCCGGGCGAAGTATTCACGGGTTTCATCACGGGCGGCCGCCAGCAGGCTCTTTATCTTCTCCAGCTCGCCGGCCACCTCTCCGCGGCCCTTCTCGCGGCCCTCCTTCAGCCCTTCACGCCGGCCGCGTTCGTACGCCTCCTTCTCCCGCCGCTCCACCTCGCGGGTCAAGGCCTCCAGCTCCTCCCGGTGGCGCTGCTCCCGTTCCTCGAGGGTCTCCACCTTCGCGATGCCATAGGATTCGGGGTTGTAGGAGAGGTTGACCCCCTTCGTCTCATCGCTGAGCGCGATGCGGCCCTGGACAACCCCTTTCGGCGGTTCGCCGGTGACCGGAAGAAACGCCTCGGCGGGAACGGCGTTGACACTCTCCGCATCGACGATCTTCGCCCGCACAGGCTTGCGCGGGTCCCGCTCCTCCTGGCGGCCGAATCCCTTCCCGCCACCCGGTTTCTCCTCGCCGGTGCCGATATGGAGCACCCGGGCGCGGACAACGTGCTTTTTCAGCTCGCTGTCCCCTTCGAAGCGGATCCCCTCGCGGAGAAGCTTCGCGCGACCGAGTTCCTTGGCAATCTCAACCGGCATGGGGCAACCCCGTTCCGAAACCGTTAGATCATCTGCTCTTCCGTCCCGTGCGCGATCACGATCTGGCCTTCTTCCTCGAGGCGACGGATGATGTCGATGATGCGCTGCTGGATCTCTTCCACCTCACGCAGCCGCACCGGACCCATGTATTGCAACTCTTCCTCGATCATCTCCGCCGCGCGGCGGGACATGTTCGAGAGGACCTTCGCCTTGAGCTCCTCGCTGGAGGCCTTCAGGGCCATCGCGAGCTCCTTGTTGTCCACCTCGCGGAGCACCTTCTGAATGGACCGATCATCCAGGTTGATGATGTCTTCGAAGACGAACATCAGGTTCTTGATCTCGCTGGCGAGGTCCGGATCCTCCTTCGCGATCCCCGCCAGGATGTTCTTCTCGAAGCGCTGGCCGACGAGGTTCAACACATCGGCTGCCTGCTTCACCCCGCCGAGCTGCGAAGCGCCGGCGTTGAAGTCGATCCGGCTCTCGAGGACCCGCTCGACCGCGGTGATGGTCTCCGGGCTCACCCGCTCCATCCTCGACAGGCGGTACATCACGTCCACCTGGTAGGCGGGCGAGAGCTCCGTCAGGATGTTCGCCGCCTGCACCGGGTTGAGCTGGGTGAGGACGAGCGCGATGGTCTGGGGGTGCTCCTTCTGCAGGAAGGCGAGCAACTGGTTGGTGTCCACGTTCTGCAGAACATTGAAACCCTTGACCTGCAGCGCCATCTGGACGCGCTTCACGATGTCGAGCGCCTTGTCGGGGCCGAGGGCCGACTCGAGCACCTCCTGGGCATAGGAGAGACCGCCCGCCGCGATGTACTGCTGGGCGAGCACCATCTCGTGAAACTCGCGGTTGACCTGCTCGAGCACGCTGCTCGGTATGCTCTCAAGGCGCGCGATCTCGGCGGTCAGCTTCTCGACCTCGTTCTCACTGAGATGCTGGTACACCTTCGAGGAGGCCTCCGCGCCGACCGCGACCATGAAGATCGCCGCCTTTTTCAACCCGCTGAGGGGCTCCTGCCCTTTCTTGTCCGCCACGGCAGCCTCCCTATTCACTCGTGACCAGCCAGGATTTCAGCAACCTGGCTGCGGTCTCGGGCTTCTCGGACACGAACTCGATAATCTGCTGCTGAAGCTGCTGCGCCTCTACGACCTCGGGCGGCAGCTCGCTGTCAATGTCCGGCAACGCGAGCGGCTCACCCCCCTCGCCCACGGCCCCGGGGAGCGCTCCCACCGGGCGGCCCGGCAGCGCGGCCATGCGGCGCTCCATCATCACGCGGGCCGCTTCCGAGGACCGCTGCAACAGAATCCGCAGGTAGAACAGGCCGCCGATGATCGCCGCCGCGAGGAGCAGGTTCTGCAGAATCTGCTGCCAATTCCGGCCGATGAACGGCATCAGGCCGCTCGGCGGCATCTCGGGAGGCGGCGTCTGGAAGGCGATGTTGATCACACTGAGCTGATCCCCGCGCCGGTCATCGTAGCCGATGGCGCTGCGGACGGCTTCGGTGATCTTATTCATCTCCTCCGGGGAACGGGGACGGTACTCCTGCGTGGTCTCCCCCTCCGGACTCGTGACCGTCTCGTAGACCCCATCCACCATCACCGCGGCGGAGATGCGCTTGATCCCTCCCGTCTGGGAGGTGGTCCGGGTGATGGTCTTGCTGACTTCGTAATTGGTGATGTTGTTCGTCTCGGTGGTGGTCTTGGTGCTCCCGAGGGGAGGCTGGGTGGGATCGACGGGGTTGACCTGGTTCTGGTCGACGGTGTTATCCTGCCGTTCGATGCTCTCTTCGCTGCGAATGGCGGTCAACTCGGGATCGTACTGCTCACTGGTCACTTCGCTGTGGGTGAAGTCGAGGTCCACGGAGACCCGCACGATGGACTTCGTGGGGCCCAACAACCTGGAGAGCATCGTCTCGACTTTTTCCGTCAGGCTCTTCTCCACCGATTCCTTGAGCTGGATCTGGGTGGCGGAGAGGGCCATCAGGGGTTCGCGATCCCGGTAATCCGAGAGGATGTTGCCCCGGGTGTCGATGATGGTCACGTTCTCCGTGTCGAGCCCCTCCACCGCCGAAGAGATCAGGTGGGACACCCCGGCGACCTGCTGGCTGTTCAGGCTTCCGCGCAGCTTCAAGACCACGGACGCCGTCGCCGGGTTCTCCTTCTCGCGGAACAGGGCGGGCTCGGGGATCACGATATGGACACGGGCCTCATCGACCTCGTCCAGGTCCATGATCGTCCGCGCCAGCTCCCCCTCCAACGCCCGGCGGAAGTTGATCTTCTGGACGAATTCGCTCATCCCGAGGTTCGTCTCATCGAAGATCTCGTACCCCTTGGCGCGCTGGCTTGGAAGCCCCTCCTCCGCAAGGCGTATGCGGGAATTGTAGACCACCTCCCGCGGCACGAGAATCCGGCCTCCCCCCTGTTCCAGCTTGTAGGGGATCTTGTTCTCGGACAGCCAGTCGACGATCTTGCCCGCATCTTCGGGCGGAAGGTTGGAGAACAGAGGGACGAAATCCGGGCGGCTCGCCCAGTTCACGATCCCGAAGATCCCTCCCGCGGCGATCAGCAGAACGAGGATGATCGTCAGCTTCTGCCCGAAGGTGAAGCGCTTGAAAACCGTGCTGAACTGCTCGCCCACCTCTGTCAGCAATCCGGCCATGGCATCAGACCTGCATTCTCATGACTTCCTTGTACGCATCCACGATCTTGTTCCGGATCTCCATCATCAACTGGAACGAGGTCTGCGCCTCCTCCATGGCGACCATCACCTGGTGGACATCCTCGATCTGGCCGGTGAGCAGCCGTTGCGTGGATTCCGCGGCGGTCTTCTGCATCCGGTCAACGTCCTGAACAAGACCCTTCAGCGTTTCCTGGAATCCGGCCGCACCCTCCGGTTTTCCGGCCTTCTCGCCCTCGCGGGGAATCTCCTGCGGAAACTTCCCGCGCAGCGGTCCAACACTGGGGATTTCAGCCATGCCCCCTCCCAACGTTCAACTCTATGGTATTCCTAAGCATACAAGTCGATATAACGCCCCAGGTGGGATTGCCCCGACCCTTTCGGCGGCAGTGGTCCACTCTGCATGTTAACCCCGACGGAACGCCTCGACAAGCCCGCGGCGGACGCCGTCACAACCGGCAGCCCCGAGGGGGCCGCCGGACCTGTCACTCCCTCACCCTTGCCGACGCGGACGAGGGAATGCGTGCGCCCCGCCGTTCCCTCACCGGGCAGGGGATACGCCTGCCGCCGGGGGACATTCAGCCCGCGGCGGATCATCGCCTCACGGGCTCTCTCGGCCGCGGCGGCGAACCGGGGATTGCCGGAACTGCCCACCGCCCGGCGGGAGTCGCCGGTGCCGGCATGGAGCGCGCGTTTCTGCTCGATCAGCGCCTGCAACCGTTCCAGGCGCGGGTCCACTTTCACCGGTCGGCCCCCTGTTGTCGCACGCGCATCATGGCCGGTTCGTTTCGCATCTCGATCAGATCTCCATCGCCCGTTTCGCCATTCCCTTCGCGGCGTCGATCGCGGACACGTTCGCCTCGTAGTTCCGGGTCGCCGCGATCATCTCGACCATTTCGGTGATGATGTTGATCTTCGGCTTGGCCACGTACCCGTACTCGTTCGCGTCCGGGTGGCCGGGGTCATAGACGTATTCCGGCGTCGTGTCATCACGGGTCTCGTGATAGTTGACGCCGGAATAGCGGTTCTCCACGAACTGCTGTTCGAAGGGGGTCAGGTGTTTCCTGCTGGTGTAGTCGAGTCCGAGCTTCCGCCCCGGGTCATACTTGGTGCGAAAGACATCGACCCCTTTCCGATCCTCCGTGAAGTACGGAATGCGCCGCCGGTAGGGTCCGCCCTCGGGCGTCCTGGTGGTGTTCACATTGGCGATGTTCTCCGCGATCGCGTTCATCCGCTTGCGCTGGGCGGAGAGACCGCTGGCGCTGATGTCGATCGAGGAGAAGATTCCGCGAATGTTCATCCTGCACCTCGCTAACGTACACCCTTCGCGATGCTGCGCATCTTGCTGAACAGTTCTCTTGCCGCGCGGGCCGTCGTTCGATAGTGGATCTGGTTGGTCGCGAGCTTCGCCATCTCGAGGTCGATGTTGACGGCGTTCTTTCCGGTCGACCGCTCGGCACTGGGCGCCTCCACCACCTGGTGCCGCACCATCCGCGGGTCCCGTTTCAGGGGCATGTGTTTCGGATCCGTCGAGGTCAGCCGTTCGCCATGTTCCCCGAGCGCCAGTTTGAGCTGCTCCTCGAACTCCACCCGCAGGGGGACATAGCCGGGGGATTCGACATTGGCGATGTTGGACGCGATCGCCCGGTGCCGGGCTGCTTGAGCATCCAGCCCATGCTTGAGGATCGGCATGTTCGTGTTCAGGTAGAGGATTTCACGCAGCATGCAAAAACCCGGTTTGTGTCAACCGACGATGTGCAACCCGTGTGCCAAGGGTCACATCGAAGCATACTCCATGATTTACAGGGAATTGCCCCGGATAAGGCGGGAAACTTCCACCCGGTGAACGGCAAGGGTTGCCGCTGAGAACTTCGCGGAGAAGTGAGGAAATTTTCCCGGGCACGGTGAGAGAAAACTGAAGGAATGATGAAGAAAAACCGGGTGAAGCGACGCTCCCGGCGGGCTACCCTCCCGGACCGGACCGGTAGAGCTTCTCGCGGTCGATGATCGCCGCCACGCCCGGCGGGACGAGACCGGTGACAGGCAACCCCGCCCGCACCCGGCGGCGCACTTCCGTCGAGGAGGATTCCTGCAGCGGCATGTCCAGCAGGCGGACCTTTTCCAACCAGGAGCGGTCCAGCCGGGACAGCTCTACACCGGGCCGGGTGAGTACGACGATCTCGACGAGTTCCCGCAGCTCCTCCGCCCGGTACCACCGGGGCAGCGTGAGAACCGCATCCATGCCGAGGAGGAGCAGGAAGCGGACCCCCGGATGCAGCCGCCGGAGATGGACGACGGTGTCATAGGTGTACGAGGGGCCGGGCCGGTCCAGTTCGCACCCCTCCAGCCGCAACCGGTCATGCCCCTCCAGCGCCGCGGCGAGCATCTCGCGCCGGATCTCCGGCGGCGTGAAGGTCCTCCCCGCCTTCAGGGGATTCTGCCTCGCGAGGACCAGCCACACCTCGTCCAGGGAGAGGGCCGCCCGGGCGTACTCCGCCGCGAAGAGGTGTGCGTTCGTGGGGGGATCGAAACTGCCGCCGAACAGGCCGATTTCCCGCCCTTCGGCGGGATCGTGGGGTGGATCGCTTTCGGGTGCGGGGGTCACGGCCCCTCCGTGGACGCCGCCTTTCCGCCTTCCCCGGTCTTCCCCTCGCTCCCGGCCCCGCCGCGCCTGAGCAGGCGTTCGCGGACCCGGTTCAAACCGAACAGGGCGCGGTTGGTATAACTGTGTTCCGGGAACCGTTCGAGAAACAGGGAAAACGCCTCCAGGGCCGCCTGGTCATCATGAGAACCCTCGAAGGAGAGCGCCTTGTAGTACAACGCCAGCGGCGCGTAGGAGGTATCGTAGTAGTCGTCGAGCACGGAGTCGTAGTACACCCTCGCCGCGTTGTACTCCTTCATCTTGTGGTAGAGACGGCCGTTGTCATACTCCTTTTTCGCCAGCTTCTCGCGGCACACCCCGATCATCCGTGTCGCTTCCTTCGCCAGGTCGGAGGCGGGGAACTCCTCGATGAACTCCTGGAAGGCGTCCATCGCCTTGCTGGTGTATTCCTGGTCGAGGGAGGATTTCGGCGAGAGGCGAAAGTAGCTAAGCCCGATCTTATACTGTGCCTGCTCGCGGACCGGACTCTGGGGGTATTGCCGCACCGTCTTTTCGTACTCGCTGGCGGCGACGATGTACTCTTTCATCTTGAAATGGCACTCGCCGAGGAGATACTGCGCCGAATCCGCCATCGCGGAGCCGGCATGGTTGATCAGGAAGATCTCAAGCCGGTCGGACGCATCGAGATACCGGCCCCGGTCGAAGAGTTTCGTGATCTTCAACCATGCTTCGTCGGCGGAGAGGTCCTCCCACTTCCGCGCCTTGCCGCAACCCGAGGCGAACAACAACCCGAGGGAAAGCGCGGCGATGAATCCTGCCAGGTAATATCGTCTGTAACGGATCATCGGCTGCGTACCGTGTACAAGGCATAGGTCAGGCCGCCGACCGCGAGGGTCACGGCTATCGGGAGCAACAGCTTCGAATATGCCGAACGCGGCTTGTGACGTTCAACCCCCCCATCCGCCTTGTCTCTCCCGGTTTCACCCACGAGCATCAGCCAGGAGGGGCGCGGAGTCGCGAGAGGCAGGTATGCGGCGGCGGTCAACCCGGAAGCCGGCCGCGGTCCGCCGGCCTTCCGTCCCCCGGTCAACCGGGCGGCGCCGGCCGGCCCCGGAGGCCCGCCGGTCTCCCGCCGGGCGGGCATCACGAGGCGGAACGGCACGTCGCCATCCGCGAACGAGACCGCGCGGGCGGCTCCCCCCTCCCCCGCTGTTCCGCCCCCGGGTTCTCCGGCGGGCGCGGGCAGGGACGGCGCCGAAACGAAGAGCAGCATCGCGACAGCAAGTGCAGGGAGACGCATCAACCTTCACCATTCGTTCTTCGCCGCCGGAGACGGGCCACCGCGGCGATGAGAGTCGCCAGAGCGCAGACGAGCAGAATCCAGGGGATGAGCCATCCCCAGCGCAGGAACGACGTGTCCACCGGCGAGGTGACTTCCGCCACCAACCCGCCGCGAACCCCGTCGGGCAACATACGGAGGATTCTTCCCGACGGCCCGATGATCGCCGAGATACCGGTATTCGTCGCACGCACGAGGCAACGCCCCGTTTCAATCGAGCGGATCCGGGACAGAATCAGGTGCTGAATATGCTCGGAAGTGCCGTCATACCAGCCGTCATTGGTCAGGTTGACGAGAACGTCCGCCCCCTTCGCCACCGCCCTACGTCCGAGGCCGGGGAAGATGGACTCGTAGCAGATGAGCGGAACGAAGCGAAGCCGGCGGTCGCCGACCGGCAGGGACCAAACGACGAGATCCTCACCCGCCTTGAACTCCGCCTGCCCCATGTTCAGCCGGCCGAGGGACGGGATCAGCCACTGGAACGGCACCCGCTCCCCGAAGGGAACCAGGTGGACTTTTGCGTACCGGTCCATCACTCCCCGCGCCCCCGGACGGACGAGGAAGCAGGTGTTGAGGGGAACGCGGCGATCCCCTTCCATTTCGTAGTGTCGTGCGCCGGTGATCAGCGGTACCCCGAGGCTGTCGACGAACGCCTGGAACGAGTGCCGCCATCGCCACGCCCGTTGAAGCAGGACCGGCGCCGCGGTCTCCGGCCAGACGATGAGATCCGGCATGTCCGCCGTGACGGCGCGGGTCAGGGGGAAATAGACGTCCAGGCTGTACGCCGGTCCGCGCTCCCACTTCTCCTCGGCGTCGATGTTCCCCTGGACGACGGCCACCCGCGCGAGCGACGTCGCGCTGAGGCGGTAGATGTACCGTTCCCTCGTCGACCCGAAGAGAAAGGTCAGTCCTACCAATAATACGACCACGACACCGGTGCGGCGGCGGTTCCGCCCCGAGACAAGGATCCCGTTGATCGCCGCGACCCATGCCGCGATGAGCGGCGTGCCGCCGACGGACGCGAGCTGAAGCACGGGCAGATAGTTCCCCTGGGTCAACGCCGTCAGGGGCCAGGGAAACGCCAGCTCGCCGAGATGCCATAGCCATTCATACGCCGCGAGGAAAAAGGGAAACGCGAGGTGCGCGCCGCGCCCGAAGGCCGCCACCACCGCCCGGTAGGCGAGGATCATCAGGCCGAAGCACAGCGAGAGAATGGTGACGGCGCCGATGACGGAAACGATGCGCAACGGCAGGTTCGCCCCGGAGTTCCAGGCGAGCCAGTAGATCGTCCCCAGGTAGAAGACGAACCCCGTCAAAAAACCGAGGCGGAAGGCCTCCCCGTACTTCCGGGTCGATTCCAGCGCAATAAGCAGGGGAACGAACCCGAACCAGGCGAGAAAACCGAAGGGAAGGGGTGGAATCGCGAGGGAGAGCAGCAGACCGCTGAAGAGTGCCGCGACCAGGCGCTGTACGGTGGAATCAGGTTTCATCGGATCGGATCTCGCGACCCTCACGGCTGCTTCGATAGATCATATCCACGAGCTGCATCACCTCCACAGCCTCGTCCACCGTCGAAACCGGGGTCGTCTCCTCGCCGCGCAGAACCGAGGCGAAGTGGTGCATCTGCGCCTCGAAGGAGGCGTTGTACAGCTCGTTCGGCTCGGGGGAGCGCACCGGGGTGACATTGACCAGTTCCCCCTGGAGGGTTTTGTAGAGCACAAGCGGGTTCAAGCGCGCCGAACCCTGTTCCCCCTCGAAATAGGCGTACGCCACACTCTGCTCCGCGAGCAGTCCCCAGCTTACATCGAGTTGCAGCGTGGTGCCGGTTTCATAGGCGATGGTCGCGCTGACGGTGTCCTCCACCTCCTTGTTCAGGCTCGCCGACTGGGCGAAGGCGACGACACGTTCCACCTTCGGGCACCCCAGAAGCCAGTGGGTAAAATCGAGCATCTGGAGGCCGAGGTCCATCAGGACCCCGCCGCCGCTGATGTTTTTCTGGTCGAGCCACGGACTGCGCGCCCAACTGGTGCTCCGCTTCAACCAACCGAGGCGTACACGCCAGATCCGCCCCAGTTCGCCGGAGGCGAGGAAGTTTCTCATCACGGTGACATCCTGGCGGAAGCGATGGTTCATCGCGACGAGAACCCGGCGCTCCGCCTCCCGGGCGAAATCCGCAAGACGCAGGACCTCCTCGTAATCCCGGGTGACGGGCTTCTCGAGGATGACATCCACCCCCGCCCGCAGGGCGGAGAGGGCGATTGGAAGGTGATTGATCGTCGGCGTGCAGATCAGGACGGCGTCCGGTTGGACGCTGCGCAGCAGGTTTTCATGGTCGAGGAAACCGGGGAGGTCGTACTTCTCCGAGATGCGGGAGAGCTTGTAGGGTTCGATGTCCGCCACCCCGACCAGCTCGAAGGATTCCATCGCGCTGAGGATCGGCAGATGGATGACCTGCGCCGCCCCGCCGAGTCCGATGACGGCGATGCGCAGGGGCTTCGCCGACGGCTGTCGCTCGCTCGATTCCGTCATGATGACGTTCCCGGTGGGAGGACGGCTCCCCCTCGGTTCGTACCCTCCATCACGATTCCCCGCTGTCGAGAAATTCCTGCAACAGGATCGCCGCCGCCGCGCGGTCGACCCGTGCCTTGTCGCGCGAGGGCTTGCGCCCGGCTTCACGCAGGTTCGATTCCGCGGTAAAACTGCTCAGCCTCTCGTCCCAAAGACGCACCGGGACGCCGAGGGTCTCGACCTCCGCGGCCAGCGCCCTGGCCGCCTCCGCGCTCTCCCCCTCGCTCCCGTTCATGTGCAGCGGCAGTCCGATGAGAACCAACTCCACCTCTTCTTCCCGGAGGATACCGGCGAGCTCCCGCAGAAACGTCTCCCGCGGACGCGCGGAAAGTGTACGATACGGACTGGCGAGTGATCCGGTCGGATCGGAGAGGGCGACACCGATTCGTACCCGGCCCCAATCGAGAGCGAGAACCCGGCCCATGGCCGCTCCCCGGTTCAGCCGCGAGCTTTCTCCAGCTCTTCGATGGGCACCTTGAGGGATTCCTTCAACAGCTTGCCCGGCTTGAAATGGGTCTTGCGACGCGCGGGCACGCGGATGATCTCATTGGTCTTGGGGTTGCGCGCCTTCGGTTTCGGCTTGGTCTTCTTCACCTCGAACACACCGAAGTCGCGGATCTCGATCCGGAGCTCCAGGTCATCACCGGTCATGATTTCCCGCAGGGAGTTGAAGATCTCATTAGTCACGCGGGCCACGATGTCCGGACGTTCCCCGGTTTTGTCGATGACCCGTTCGACCACGTCCTTTTTAATGTACGTTTTCATCTGCCTCCCTCCGGATCGGATTGACTACGCCCGGCGTACGAGTACCCCGACTGAGACGGGCAGGAACATTATACCATTTTTTCAGCGACATCGGCAACGCCGACGCGCTCCACCTGCACAACACCCTTGATCCGCTGGATGCGCGCCATCAGGCGCGAAAGATGCGCCAATCCGCGCACATTGACAACCAGCGTGCCCACCGCGATCGATCCTTCGGTGAACAGGTTCAGTTCGACGATGTTCACATCCTGCTTGCTGACCACCTCGGCGATGTCGCGGAGCAGGTTCTGGCGATCCTCGGCGAAAATCCTCATCCGGGCGTTGAACCGATCCTCGGGGCCGGCATCCCACTCCACCTCGACGATCCGGTCGGGATCACGCGTCAGATCGGAGACGTTCGAGCAGTCCATCCGGTGCACGACGATGCCCCGCCCCTTGCTGATGAAGCCGAGGATGCGGTCACCCGGAAGCGGGTTGCAGCAACTCGCGATATTGACCATCAAGTTGTCGACACCCTTCACCCGGATCCCCGCGTTCTCTTTTTTAATCGAACGCAGGAAGGCGGTCTTCTTTTCCCGCTTCGGCTCCTCTTCGCCGACGAGGTGCTTGACCACGCTGTGCAGCGACAGGTCGCCCGCCCCGAGCGCGGCGAAAAACGCCTCCGGACTCTCTCTCCCGAAGCTGCTCACGAGATCCGAGATCTTCTGCTTCGTGAGCTTCTTCCGGTACTTCCCCAGCTCCCGGCTCAGCAGCTCCTCACCGAGGCGGACGGATTCCTCGAACTGCGCCTGCTTCAGGTAACGGCGGATCTTCGAGCGGGCGCGGCTGGTCTTGACGAACCGCAGCCAGTCCACGCTCGGCTTCGCATGCACGCTGGTCAGGATTTCGACCGAATCGCCGTTGTTCAGCCCGATGTCCAACGGGACCATCTTCCCGTTCACCTTCGCGCCGAGCGTGGTCAGCCCGATGTCGGTGTGCACCGCGAAGGCGAAGTCCACCGGGGTCGCCGCCTTCGGAAGCTGGATCAGTTTTCCGCGCGGGGTGAAGACGAAGATCTCATCGGTGAAGAGGTTGATCTTCAGGTTCTTCATGAACTCTTCATCCGACTCGGCGTCCCTCGACCCCTCGATCACCTGCCTCAGCCAGCGGTAATAATCGCCGAGATTGTCCTGCTGCAGGGTGTCGCCGCCGTCCTCCTTGTACCGCCAGTGCGCGGCGATGCCGACCTCGGAAACCGTCTCCATCTCGTAGGTCCGGATCTGGACCTCGACCGTCCGGCCGTGCTTGTCGATCACCTTGGTGTGCAGCGACTGGTACATGTTCGCCTTCGGCATCGCGATGTAGTCGCTGAAGCGTTCGAGGATCGGCGTGAACAGGTTGTGCACCACTCCGAGGGCGCGGTAGCAATCCGGGATGGTGTCGACGAGGATCCGCACCGCGAGCAGGTCGAGGATCTCCTCGAAGCTCTTCCCCCGCCGCTTGATCTTGTTGTAGATGCTGTAAAAATGCTTCGCACGGCCGACCACCTCGGCGCGCATCCCCTCCTCTTCCAGCCGCTTCCGGAGAGGCTGGACCACCTCGTCGATGGCCGCCTCCCGCTCCTCCCGTTTCATCGCCACCCGTTCCGCGATGCGGCGGTAGGCGACGTTGTCCAGCACCTTCAGCGAGAGGTCCTCGAGCTCCCATTTCAGGCGGCCGATGCCGAAGCGGTGTGCGAGGGGGGCGTAGATCTCGATCGTCTCCAGCGCGATGCGCTGCCGCGATTTCGGAGGCATCGCCTCGAGGGTGCGCATGTTGTGCAGGCGGTCCGCCAGCTTGATCAGGATGACGCGCAGGTCCTGCGCCATCGAGAGGAGCATCTTTCGGAAGTATTCCGCCTGGCGCGCCTCGTTGGATTTCGTGTCGTACTGGAGGGGCTTGAGCTTGGTGATCCCTTCGACGAGAAGCGCGACGACCGGCCAGAATTCACGCGCCACATCCTCGACCGTGATCCCGGTATCCTCGACCACGTCATGGAGCAGCGCGCCGAGCAGGGTGACGGTGTCCACCTGGAGTTCGGCGAGGATCGCCATCACCTCGAGGGGGTGGACGATGTACGGATCGCCGGAGAGGCGTGTCTGCCCGGCATGGGCTTCGGCGGCATAACGGAACGCCTTGACAATCGTCTCCCGATGGTGCTCGAGCATCGAGTCGGGCAGGGACTCGAGCACCTCCTCGAACCGCCTGATCACCTCCGGCGGCGCGGGGACATCCAGCTTCCCGGGGGAAGGGACGATGATTGTTGTCGCGTCCGGTTTGCTCATCTTCAGAATGGCGTCTCGCCTGTGTCGACTTCGGCCGGAGCCGTTTCCTCTTCCTCGATTCTCGCCTCGAGGTTGGCGAAGAGGGCATAATCATCGAGGAACGCCAGCCTCACCGTGCCCGTGGGGCCGTTCCGCTGTTTGCCGATGATCACCTCGGCCATGTTCGGCTGTTCGCTCTCACGCCCCTCGAGACGATCGTAATAGGCCTGGCGGTAGACGAACATAACCACATCCGCGTCCTGCTCGATCGCTCCCGAATCGCGGAGATCCGACAGGATGGGGCGCTTGCTCCCGCCCCGGGTCTCCACCGCGCGGCTCAACTGGGAGATCGCGATGACGGGGATTTCCAGCTCCTTCGCCAGCCCCTTGAGCTGCCGGCTGATGGCCGCGATGGCCTGCTGTTGGCTCTCGGACCTCGCCGGCGGCTGCATCAATTGAAGGTAGTCGAGGATGATCATCCCGACGTCGTTCTGCAGCTGCAACCGCCGCGCCCGGGCCCGCACATCGGTGATCGTCTGGCTCGCCGAATCGTCGATGTAAATCGGCAACCGGCTGAGAGTAGAGGAGGCCTTCGCGATGCGTTCCCACTCCGCATCGCTGAACTTGGCGGTGCGAATCCGGTAGAGAGGCACCCGCGATTCGAAGCTCATCAGGCGCATCGCGATCTGGGAGGCGCTCATCTCCAGGGAGATGACTCCCACCGGAATCTTGTGCATCCGGGCGGCGTTGTGGGCGAAACAGAGGGCGAGCGCGGTCTTTCCCATCGAAGGGCGGGCGGCGAGAACGATCAGGTCGGAGTGCTGAAACCCGCCCGTCATCTCATCGAGCGCCTTGAAACCGCTGCCGACCCCGGTGAGGGCGCCGCCGCGCTGGTAGATCTTGTCCAGCAGGTCCGTCGTGTCATGCGCCACCTTGCGCATGTCGCGGTACCCGGCGCGCTCCCCCGCCTTCTGCAGGGTGAAGAGCTCCTCGATGGACTTCTCGAGCACCTCCGCGGGTTCGGCCGCGGGGTCGAACACACGCTCGCCGATGTCCTCGCTGATGGTGGAGAGCTTGCGGAGCAGGTACTTGTCCTGGACGATCCGGGCGTAGTATTCGACGTTGCGGGGGAACGGCACCGCTTCCGCGAGTTCGGAGATGTACACATCCCCGCCGACCTCCTCCAGCTTGCCGAGGGAGTTCAATTCCCTGTGGAGGGTCACCAGGTCGGTCGGCTCATTCCGGTGGAAGAGATTCAGGAGGGCTTCGAAGATGACCCCGTGCTTACTCCAGTAGAAACTGTCCCGCTTCACATATTCCGCGACCTTGGCGAACGCGGTCTCATCGATCAGCACCGCGCCGAGGACGGCCTGTTCCGCCTGGTAATCGCTCGGCGGCACCCTCCCGCCGGTCTCCGGCTGTTCAAAGCCCGACTGTTGTGCAGCCTGGTTCATTCCTTCACCGCGTTCGAGTACCACTTTCCGCCGGATTACGAGCCGCCGCCCCGTTCTCCGAAGCTGTCGAGCAGACGCTTCATCTCTTGTACGTCTTCCCAGGTCGGCCGTTTCCAATTGGGATTGCGCAACAGGGCGGCCGGGTGATAGGTGACGAGGAGCGGTACGCCCTGGTATTCATGCACCTGCCCACGCAGGCGCGAGAGCGGCGCCGTGGTCCGGAGGAGAACCTGCGCCGCCATCCGCCCTAGAGCCACGATAAGACGGGGCTCGATCAGTTGCAACTGTTTGACGAGATGCGGCTCGCATTGTTCCACCTCCTCCTGGAGTGGGTCCCGGTTTCCGGGCGGACGGCACTTCAGGATATTGCAGATGTAGACATCCTCCCCCCGCTCCAGGTTCACCGCGGCCAGGATCTGGTCGAGCAGCTTGCCGGCGCGGCCGACGAAGGGCTCGCCCTGGGCGTCCTCTTCCGCGCCGGGCGCCTCGCCGACCAGCACCAGGCGCGCATTCGCCCCTCCGACGCCGAAAACGAACTTGTTCCGCGTCTTGCCGAGCGAACACTTCCGGCAATTGCACACCGCGGCCCGGAAGGAAGCGAGGTCCCGGTACCCGGGGAAGGGATCTTCGATCCGGCCCGGAACGGGAATGGTCGCCTCCGGCTCCGGCGCCCCGTGCGGCCAGGAGGGGTCCGGGGGCGGACACTCAAAGGTATCCGTTGTCACCGCGTCTCGCGCCGTTTCATGAACCGGGCCACCGGCGCCCCGGTCCGCCGGCCGCGCGGCGCTGGCCGGTGGCGCGGAGGGCGCCGCGGGTGTCACGGAGGGTGCCGCGGGTGGCGCCTGCGGCGGCTCCTCCTCCCCCGGTGCGGACGATAACCCGGCCGGATGCACCCAGGCGATGGGGCCGCGCTCCTTCAGGCGCGCGAGGTAACGGGCTGCATCGAGGCGCGTCCGGTCGTTCACCTCTCCTCCTCCTCGCCGCTCCGGGTCGAACGGTTCGCTGCTCCTCCGGGTTCACGGTCCACCGTCCCCGGGGCTTCCTCCACCTCAGCGGAGAAGCCGGGGGGCGGCGTTGTCCAGCACCCACCCGGCGAGGCTAGCCTTGTCCGCCGGGCCGAATCGGCGCTCCTCCCCCTCCGGCCCCACCCAGACCAGTGTACCCTCTTCCGCCCCGATGGTCGAAATCGTGTTCAGCAGGATCGCATCCAGCCGTTTCCGCTCCAGCTTTTCCCGCGCCCGCCGGACATCCTCGCCGGTCTCGAGGGCGAAGCCGATTTTCAACCCCTTCCCGAGCCCGGAGGTCTCACGGGCGATGTCGGGATTCTCCACCAGTTCGATGACCGGCGAGACGGGCTCCTCGCGGCTCAACTTCCCTTCGGAGGGTTCCTTCGGCCGCCAATCGGCTACGGCGGCGGCATAGAGCACCAGGTCCGACGCGGGGACCTCCTCCCGCACGGCGCTCAGCATCTCCCTCGCCGTCCTCACCGGGACGGAACGGACCCCGGGCGGCGGCGGGACATCCATCGGCCCGTGCACGAGGGTCACGAACGCCCCCCTCCGCCGGGCCGCATCGGCGAGCGCCGCCCCCATCCGGCCGCTGCTGCGGTTGGTGAGGACACGCACCGCATCCACCGGCTCCTCGGTGCGCCCGGAGGTGATCAGCACCCGTTTGCCCGCGAAATCGCCCGTCTCCCGCAGGATCCGCTCGGCCTCCCTCTCGATCGCCTCCGGTTCACTCATCCGGCCGGGGCCGGGTTTCTCGTCCGGGTGCGCCATCTCGCCGGTTTCCGGGCCGATCTGCCGGACTCCCCGTTCCCGCAAGAGCTCGAGATTCCGGCGCGTCGCGGGGTGTTCGAACATCGTGGAGTTCATCGCAGGGGCGATCAGCACCGGGCAGGTAGCGGCGAGCAGGGCCGTCGAAACGAGGTCATCCGCGATGCCCGCGGCCATCTTCGCCAGCAGGTTCGCGGTGGCGGGGGCGACGATAATCAGCTCCGCCCAGTGAGGCAGCTCGAGGTGGTCCACCGCCGGACTCCCCCCGGAGGAGAACATCTTCAGGCCGACGGGATGCCCCGTGATCGCCGCGAAGGTCGTCGGATGGACAAAACGGGCGGCGGAACGGGTCATCATCACCCGGATTTCCGCCCCCCGTTTCAGCAGGCGTCTCGTCAGTTCGACCGTCTTGTACGCGGCGATTCCACCGCTGAGGGCGACCAGGACACGGCGGCCGGTCAGAACCTCTTCATGACCCGGTTCATTTGTCTTCATCGGGCGTTTCGACATCGTCCCCGCCGATATCCAGCTTCCCCGGGAAGACAGCTTCGCCGCCGGATCCGCCGGATTTATCCAAGTCGAGTTTCCCCGGAAAAGCCCCCTCCTCGACGCCGGAGGAAATGTCCATCTCCTCCCCGGGCTCTTCCCCACCGGCTTCGGCCGTTTCGTCCGGCGGCTCTTCGGGCCGGATCACCTCGAGCTTATCGAGAATCATCTCCCGGAGCGCGAGAATGGTCGGTTTTTCGAACTGCAGGACCGGTTCGTGCGGTTGGGGCGCTTCCTCCATGGAGGCGTCCTCCTCCTCCGAATATTTTTCCATCATCTCGACCTGCGCCAGGTAGGCGTCCATCTCCTTGCGCTGTTCCTCGCCGATCGCCCGGGAGCGCTTGGCGAGGATCATGATCGCTTCGTAGATGTTCTTCGCCTTGCCGAAGAAGTCCTCGGCGAGAAACATCTCATGTGCCACGTTCAACCTCCCGTCCTTTGGGCGGCGTGCCGCTCTCGAGATAGCGGCGGATAACCCCGGTGATCTTCGCCACGGTCTTCTCGAGGTCGTCATTGATCACGACGACATCGAAGCGGTCCGCGCAAGCATGTTCCATCTCGTACCGTTTCAGACGGCGCTCGATTTCCGCGTCATCCTCGCGGCCGCGGTCCACCAACCGTTGGCGAAGGGTATCTTTGGACAAAACATCAATATAGATGAGCAACGCCGAGGGGTACAAGGATTTCACCGTAAGAGCCCCGAGCACATCCAGGTCGAACACCACCACCCGCCCCTCGTCGAGCAGCGGCTCCACCCTCGAGCGGCGGGTTCCGTAGAGATGACCATGCACCTCCTCGTGCTCGATGAAGTCTCCCGCCTCGATGCCCGCGAGGAACTCCTCGCGGCTGATGAAATCATAATCGACGCCGTCCCGCTCCCCATTCCGCCGGGGCCGGGTCGTCGCCGAGACCGAAAAGACGAGTTGCGGGAAGATCTCCCGTATCCGGTGGATGATGGTCGTCTTCCCGGCCCCCGAGGGAGCGGCGAACACGATCGCGCGGCCCCGCCGGCCGCCCGCCTCCGCGCCCGATTCCCCCGTCTCGCTCGTCTCAGGCGACATTCTGCACCTGTTCGCGTATTTTTTCCAGCTCTTCCTTCGCCTGCACGACCCACGCGCTGACCTCGCCGGACGCCGACTTCGACCCGATGGTGTTCACCTCGCGGTTCATCTCCTGGAGGATGAAGTTGAGCCTCTTGCCGACATCATCGCCCGATTCGAGCGCGGCGGTGAAGAGGTCGAGGTGGCTGCGCAGGCGGACGGTCTCCTCGGTGATGTCCAGCTTGTCCACCAGGTAGGCCACCTCCTGCTCCAGCCGCCCCTCGTCGACCTCCCCCGGCACATACCGCCCGATCCGCTCCCTCATCTTCTCCAGCAGGCTGTCACGATGTTCGGCGGATTTGTTCTCGATCCGGTCGACCAGGCCGGCGAGGGTCGCAAGCCGGCGGCGGAAATCCTCCTCGAGGTTCGCCCCCTCCTCCGCGCGCATCCGCTCCAGCTCGTCCAGGGCGGCGTCCAGCCCCTGAAGGGCGAGCGCGAGCCTCTGCTGCCGGACCTCGTCCTTCTCATCCGGCAAAAGCAGGTCGAGGATCGGGATCAGGTTCGACAGGGAGAGGTCATCCTTCAGGCCGCTCTCCTCCGCCAGGCTGCGCAGGCCTTCGACGAGGCGTTGTACGCCTTCGGGGTCGAAGGAGAGCCGGCTCAGGCGTTGCGATTCACGGGTCTCCTGGATGAACAGGCTGATTTTCCCGCGCCGCGCACGCTGCCGTATCCGCTTTTGAAACTCCTGTTCGAAGGGTGCGAGGCTGCGCGGCAGACGCACCGAGACTTCGAGAAACCGGTTGTTCACCGCGCGGATTTCCACGCTGTAACTGATTCCCTCGGCACTCACTTCCGCGCGGCCGAACCCGGTCAGACTGGCAATCATCCTGTCGACTCCTTGGAAAGCCATGCAGTATACGACCCTGCAGGGAAAAGGTCAACCGGGAAACGGGAACTGAGCCGCCAGGCGAGAATCATGAAGATGCCGCCCTCGATTCCGCAACAGTAGCATTCCGCAACGCGACGGCTCAAGCGGGTAGCGTTTCGATACAAAACCGGGACGTACCATTCGCGGGCAAACGAGCTTGAATTGCTAATTTTTCAAAAGGTTACTTCCCCTGACGATGAACTGGCACCCCGCTTGCCCTATTTGACGCCGGATACCGGTTTGCACAAAGATCCGTTCACGTTCAGTGTGACCCATTGACCGAAACACGAACCATCCTACCCTGATTCTCGGTCAATCCCAACACTGACGAGGGATTGGCGAAGGCCATGCGTTGAACCGGCTCCGGCGTATGGCGCCGACTCGAAGCAGTGAAGGGATTCACCGCCCCCCGAACTCGTTCGGGGGGCGTCGTGTATTAACCCCGGATACGACACCGGGAAGCAGTGGCAGAATCCGGGACACCCCCCGCAGAACCGCTTAACCCTCCGTCCGGCAGGCAGACCTTGAAGACGGCTTTTCCCCTCGCGGGCGGAAACCGCTTTGCGAACCCTCCAGGTTGTACCTACTTTTTCGCACTCCTCTTCCAAGTCCCCCTGTCCACCCAGACCGGAGATAGCATGGTCCGTACCCTGTTGCCGGCCCTCGGACTGGCCGCCGCCCTGTTGTTCGCGCCCCCCATCGGCGCCACGCCGGAATACGCGGCGCGGTACAACCAGTCCTGCGGGCGCTGCCACCAAAACCCCGGCGGAGCCGGGATGCGCACCCTGTACGGCGCCCGGTTCGTCAGCTTCACGGACCTCCCCTGGACCACGCTCGAATTCGACGAGATCGAGCGGATTCAGCCGATGGTCAGCGACAACATCCAGATCGGCGCCGACGCCCGCACCCTGTATTACTCGGCCGATGACGGCACGAACAGCTTCATCACCATGCAGGGGGACATCTACCTCGCGATCCAGCCCAACGACAAGACGATGGTCTACTTCGACAAGGGGCTGTCCCGGAATTACGAGGCGTTCATCCTCCTGCGGAGGCTGCCCGGAGAGAGCTTCCTGCGCGCGGGGCGCTTCGTGCCGACCTTCGGCTGGCGCTTCGCGGATCACAAGACCTTCACCCGCCGCTTCCTCGGCTACGGCGGGGAGTCCGGCGCCGGGGGCTACGAGGACGGCGTCGAAGCCGGTTTCTCCCCCGAGGGGTGGGATTTCACCCTGTCGGTGACCAACGGCGCGGTGCTGAACGTCGTGGATGTCAACCGGGGGAAGGCCGTGGCGGCGCGCGCCGCCCGGCGGTTCACCCTCGGCGGGATGAACTGGACCCTCGGCGGCGGGTATCGCTACGCGGAGCTGGGCGGTGTGAACGGTCCAAACCTGCGGTACGCCGGGGGATTCTGGGGCGTGAACCGGGGACGCTTCACCCTGATGGGCGAATCCGACGCCATCCTCGAGGACAACACCTCGATCGTCTCGACGACCCTGCTCCGGTTCCGCCTGCGACAGGGTGTCTACACCACGGCGACCTACGATTATTACGACCCGGACATCGACCTGAAAACCGGGCATTACCAGCGGGCTCGCCTCGCGGCGGACCTGGTCCCCCGGGGATACCTCGCACTCACCCCGGCGGTGGAATGGAACCACTCGCCCGACAGGGAGTATCTCATCGGCGAAGTTCAACTGCACTTCTGGTTCT
>CAYOKT010000001.1:0-3519 GCA_964404605.1 uncultured bacterium | reverse complement strand
AGCGAGGTCCAGAGTGTGGAAGTCCGCTTCACCACCATCGCCGAATAAACTCCCCCCTTCTTCCACCGCCCGGGACTTCTCCTCCTCGCGCTCGCTCTTTTCCTTCCTGCAACAGGGGACGACCGATGCAAGCCGGAGCCTCATCCGGACCGGCCGGGGCCGCGGCATCACCCGGGGACTATAATTACAACTTCATAAAAACCCTACACTTTTGCAGGAAACCTCCGGGGTCGATGCCCAGGGAAGACGGGGCGGAAACTTAGGCGAGGCGAAGCCCTCTCTCCAACGGTTGACGTGGTGAATCCCCGCCCCTATATTCCGCGCAATTCCACGTGCTTCGACGGCGTGGAGCGACCGGTTCGGAGGAGGAGGCTTTGGCCTCCTCGCTGTTTTCCGAGACAACGCAGCACCGCGGCCACAAACACGTCGCAGGGAGATTCCATGACAATCGGTGTTCCCAGGGAGACCTATCCGGGCGAGCGCAGGGTGGCGCTCATCCCGGACGGTATTCCGGCGTTGACGAAGAAGGGCTTCGACGTCATCATCGAAGCCGGCGCCGGGATGAATGCGGGACTGACGGACGCCGCCTACGAGGCGAAGGGAGCGAAGATCGCACCCGGCCGGGAGGAGGTGTTCAAGGCCGCCGATATCCTCTTCATGGTCCGCACACTCGGCGCGAACCTGAAGACCGGCGGCGAGGATTATCCCTTGCTGCGCGAGGGACAGATGGTGATCGGGATGGCCGATCCGCTCAGCGAACCGGGCGAGGTCGCCAAGGTGGCGGACCGGAAAGCCCTCGCCTTCTCGCTGGAGCTGATCCCCCGGATCACGCGCGCGCAGAGCATGGACGTTCTCTCCTCGATGGCCTCCATCGCCGGGTACAGGGCGGTCCTCGAGGCGGCGATGCTCCTCCCGAAGATGTTCCCGATGATGATGACCGCCGCCGGGACCATCACCCCGGCGAAGGTGTTCATCCTCGGCGCGGGTGTCGCCGGACTGCAGGCGATCGCCACCGCGAAACGGCTGGGGGCGGTCGTCCACGCCTATGATGTCCGCCCGGCGGTGAAGGAACAGGTCGAGAGCCTGGGCGGGAAATTCGTCGAGCTCGAGCTGGAAACCACCGAAGCCCAGGACGCCGGCGGGTACGCGAAGGAGCTCGGCGAGGAGTTCTACCGCAAGCAGCGCGAGATGATGCTGCGCGTCGTCGCCGAGAGCGATGTCGTCATCACCACCGCGGCGGTCCCGGGCAAGAAGGCCCCGATCCTCGTCACCGAGGAGATGGTGAAAGGAATGCACCCGGGTTCGGTGATCATCGACCTCGCCGCCGAGCGCGGAGGCAACTGCGAACTCACCCGGCGGGGCGAGACGATCACGGCGCACGATGTCACCATCGCCGGGCCGGAGAACATCCCCTCGAGCGTCCCCTTCCACGCCAGCCAGATGTACGCACGCAACATCACCACCTTCCTGCTGAACATGGTCGACAAGGAGGGCAAGCTGAACGTGGACCTGGAGGATGAAATCGTCCGCGACACCCTCCTCACGAAGGACGGCGAGGTGGTCAACGAAAAAGTCAAGGAACTACTTGCCGCCGCCGAAGGCGGAAAGGAGTCGTGATGAACGTCGATATAGTCATGCTGCTGACCGTGTTCGTGCTCGCCATCTTCGTCGGCTTCGAAATCATCACCAAGGTTCCGCCGACGCTGCACACCCCGCTGATGTCGGGCTCGAACGCGATCTCGGGGATCACGATCATCGGGGCGATGGTTCTCGCCGGGGAGATCAACAACCCCCACCTGTCGAAAATCATGGCGATGGTCGCGGTGATTTTCGCGACGATCAACGTGGTCGGAGGATTTCTCGTCACCGACCGCATGTTGAAGATGTTCCGCAGGAAATGAACCACGGTCGGATCCGACCTCTAACCTGACAGGGCGAACGATGCTGAACCCACAAATCGTCAACATCGCCTACGTGATCGCGGCCGTGCTGTTCATCTACGATCTGAAATGGATGGCTCATCCGCGTACGGCGGTCCGCGGCAACACCGCGGGCGCGCTCGGCATGGCGATCGCTATTCTTGTCACGCTGCTCAGCGGAAGATTCGATTACCAGTACATCATCATCGGCTTCGCCATCGGCGCCGTGATCGGCGCGATCACGGCGATGCGGGTTGCGATGACCTCGATGCCCGAGATGGTCGGGCTGTTCAACGGTTTCGGCGGCGGCGCCTCGGTGCTGGTCGCCGGCTCGGCGCTGGTCGCGGCCACCACCGCCGTCTCCCACGGGATGCACGAAGCCAATTTGCAGATGAAGATCGCCACGGTCGCCTCCGGTCTCATCGGCAGCGTGACCTTCTTCGGCTCCTATGTCGCCTTCGGGAAGCTGGCGGAGTTTCTCGCGGTGCGCTGGAAGCTGTATCTCTGGCAGAAGATCATCAAGTACGGCTTCAGCCTGCTGGTGATCGCCGGGGCGGCCTGGTACGGGATCAGCGCCGGCTTGGCCGGCGGCAGTTGGATCCTTTCCGGGGCCTTCATTCTCAGCGGCGTACTGATCGGGGTGATCCTTCTCAACAAGAAAGATCGCTTCCCCGGCATGAACATGCTGAAGTGGCTGGTCGCCGTGGTCGCCATCCTGATCGGTGTCCTGCTCGTCATGCACCCGGAGAACCGGATGCTCTTCTGGATTCTGATCGGCGTCTCCGGCGTCCTCGGCGTGCTGCTCACCCTCTCCATCGGCGGGGCGGACATGCCGGTGGTGATCGCGCTGTTGAACAGCTACTCCGGCCTGGCGGCCGCGGCCACCGGCTTCGTGATCAACAACAACGTGCTCATCATCGCCGGCTCGCTGGTCGGCGCTTCCGGTGTCATCCTGACGAACATCATGTGCAAGGCGATGAACCGGTCGCTGACCAACGTGCTCTTCGGCACCCTCGGGCCGACCGCCGACACCCCGGACGCGGAGGAGATCTACAAGACGGTCAAGAAGACCTCCGCCGAGGAGATCGCGATGATGCTCGAGACCGCCGAGCGGGTGGTGATCGTGCCGGGATACGGGATGGCCGCCTCGCAGGCGCAGCACGCGGTGCGTGACCTGGCGAACCTGCTCGAGTCGAAGTTCGGATCGGAGGTGGAATTCGCCATTCACCCGGTGGCGGGCCGTATGCCGGGGCACATGAACGTCCTCCTCGCCGAGGCGAACGTACCCTACGAGAAGCTGAAGGAGATGGACGAGATCAACGCCTCGATGGACACGGTGGATGTCTGTATCGTCATCGGCGCAAACGATGTCGTCAACCCGGTCGCCCGCACCGACCCCAAGTCCCCCATCGCCGGAATGCCGATCATCAACGTGGACAAGGCGAGGACATCGATCGTGATCAAGCGGTCGCTCTCGCCGGGCTTCGCGGGCATCCCGAACCCCCTTTTCGCCGCCGATAACACCCTGATGTTCTTCAACGACGGCAAGAAGGCGTTCCTCGAGATCATCGAGGCGGTGAAGGAGGTCTGAGCGGCGCCG